>CAZDHT010000173.1:0-11819 GCA_964505325.1 uncultured Planctomycetota bacterium
GCAGGTCGTACGAATGGAAGAACTCGACCAGTTCGGCGTAGTACGGGAAGATCAGTTCGCTGAGCGTCTGGGGGCTGCAGATAAGCCGCTCCTTGTAGCCGAGGTCTTCGTAGATCCACACGCCGTCCGGAACGCCGGCCTCGTCGAACAGCACCCGGTAGCAGGTCTTGAACATGTCGGTGTAGACGCGGTTGAAGTCGTGAATCCAGCCGGGGTCGGCGACCAGGGACATGTACATGGTGTAGTCGCCCATGCTGGCCCGCATGATCTCCCAGATGAACATGTGGCCGTAGTGGGTCCACAGGCCCTGGGCGCGGCGCTTGTCGAGGTTCTCCCTCGCCGCCTTGACATCGATGCGCTTGCGGTCCAACTCGAGCAGGTGCGGGCGGTAGTCGCGCTCCCAGACCTGGCGGTCGGTCATCAGGAAGTCGATGTGCTCGGGCGTGCCAGACTTGTTCTTCCAGTATTTGAACGCCGCTCCAGCGCCGTTGCGGGTGACGGTCCACTCGTCGGTCTCTTCGAGGACGTCCTTGACGCCCCGCTTCGGCTCCCAGTCGAACCAGCCGCCGACGCCGGCCATGTCGAACTTGAAGTGATCGACGGTGTCGACCGGGTTGCCCGCGTCGTCGGCGGGCATGCCCTGCGTGACCCACTTGCGGAGCGTGTCGTGCCAAGGGCTGTCGTGCACGCCGACGCGGTCGGCTCTCTTCCCGCACAAGAGGCTGTCGATCACGTCTCTGGGGCTCTGCATATACACAGGTTATCCGCTGGTGCCCGTGGAGACAAAGGGAAAACCCGGCTCGCCGGGTTTCTGTTGAACCTTCCGTGGGTGCGCCCTATCATTACGGTCGAATGCCAACCGGAGAGAAGCGATGAAATACCTGGCCGGGTTTGACGCGGGAAGTTCGTCGGTCAAGGGCACGCTGATCGATGCGGGGACGGGCGAGGTCGTAGCGACCCACACGTCGCCGTCCACGGAGCTGAAGATCCAGGCGCCGCATCCCGGCTGGGCGGAGCAACGCCCCGCCGTGTGGTGGAAGCACTTCTGCGTCGTCGCCAAGGCGCTGCTGCGCAAGGTGAAGGCGGCGGACGTCGAGGCCATCGGCATCTCCTACCAGATGCACGGGCTGGTGCTCGTCGATAAGAAAATAAGGCCGCTGCGTCCGGCGATCATCTGGTGCGACGGCCGGACCCAAGAGATCGGCGACGAGGCGGCGAAGGATCTCGGGCCGAAGTTCCTCCGGCGGGCGTTGAACTGCCCCGGCCACTTCACCGCCAGCAAGATCGCGTGGGTTAAGAAGAACCAGCCCAAGACCTATCGCCAGGCGCACAAGGCGATGCTGCCGGGCGATTACCTGGCGGCGCGGCTGACCGGCGAGGTCTGCACCACGCCGTCGGGGCTGTCCGAAGGAATCCTGTGGGACTTCGGGAAGCAAGACCTGCTCGAGCCGGTGCTGGACTACTACGGGATTCGACGCGAGTTGCTGGCGGACGTGAGACCGACGTTCGCGGCTCAGGGCGAGGTGATAGCAGTTGCCGCACGGCAGACCGGCTTCGCCAGGGGCACGCCCGTCACGTACCGCGCGGGAGATCAGCCGAACAACGCACTGTCGCTCGGCGTGCTCGAACCTGGCGAAGTGGCCGCCACCGCCGGCACCTCCGGCGTGATCTACGCGGTGACGGACAAGAACGTCCCCGACCGCCTGTCGCGCGTGAACGTGTTCGTACACGTCAACCACGCGCCGCCGCGCCGGAATCGCTACGGCGTCCTCGCCTGCATCAACGGGACCGGGGCGCTGTACCGGTGGCTGCGGCAACTGCTGGGCAAAGACTACGGGAACATGAACAAGCTGGCCGAGAAAGTGGTGCCCGGCGCGGACGGGCTGGTCATCATCCCTTACGGAAACGGACCGGAGCGCGTCCAGGGCGGCCACAACACCGGGATGAGCATTCACTATGCCGACCTGAACCGTCACGGGGTGGGGCATCTGACGCGGGCCGCGCAGGAAGGCATCGTCTTCGCGCTGAAACAGGGCACGGACGTGATGAACGAGATGGGCGTAAAGATCAAGAAGGTCCGCGCCGGACGCGCCAACATGTTCCTGAGCGACCTGTTCGCGAAGATCTTCGCCAGCGCCATCGGCGCCACGGTCGAGCTGATGGACACCGACGGCTCGCAAGGCGCCGCACGCGGCGCCGGCATCGGCGCCGGCATCTACAAGAGAGCCACCGACGCCTTCGTCGGCCTCAGCCCGGCCAAGACCGTGACGCCGGACGCAAGGCTGAAACGCGCCTACGCGGCGCTGTACCCGCAGTGGTGCGAGACGCTCGCGTCAACCCTTCAGGCCTAGCCGCTCGAGCAGACCGTTCAGGTAGTCGCGGCCGGATTCGAGGCGCTGCTGCATCTCGTCGGCATAGGGGATCGCCTCGTATTCCTCGGGATCCGGAAGCTCTCCCGTTCTGATCTTCCTGTCCACCTCCCATGCGATCCGGACCGTGCGGGACAGCTCGTCGCGGCCAAGATCCTTCTGCTCGCCCATCCACTTCTCGTCGAAGATGTGCGCATAGAAGAACCACTTGTGGTCTTCGATGGACAGGTGCAACTCGGGACTGTACCGGCCGAGGATAGGCAGCACCTCCTGCCAGGGGATGGAGCCCTGCCCCACGGCGCGGCCCTGGCGCTGGAAACCCGTCTCGCAGAAGAAGATGATCGCGTCCTTGGTGTGGGTCAGGTGCACGTAGGGCGCGGCACGCGTGACCGCATCGACCGGGTTCTCGGCGAAGACCAGCAGGTTCGCGGTGTCAAGACAGATGCCGACGACGTCGGGCCCGACCTCTTCGGCAAGGCGGACCAGCTCGAACGTCGTCGTGTCGCCGTGGTTCTCCAGGTTGATACGGCTGCCGTGGTCGCGGAGGACGGGGGCGACCCCCTTGAGCACCTCGGTTGAGTCGGCGAACTGCTGCGCCCAGGAGACCTCGGAGTCGTAGCGCTCCTTCTCCGCGCCGAGCGAGCTGTGCAGCTCGTGCCAGCCGCAGGCCGCAGCCGCCTCGGTCTGCGCGGTCAGGTCCGCGACCACCTGGTCCACGGTCTTGTCCGACAGGTGCGGGTTCGTGGGGTACACGGAGACGTGGCTGTAAAGGCCGAGTTCGTCCGCTCGACTGCGGAGCGCCATCAACTCGCCGTGGTCAAGGGTCTCACTCAGGCCCCGGGCCCCGCTCAACAACACGCCGGCGAAACCGTGCTCGGCGCAGTAATCGAACATCCCGAACGGGTCCAGCTTCAGGGGATGCAGTGCGAAACCGTCCAGTCCGACTTTCATGCTTCCCTCCACGGCCTTGGCTCGATGGGCAGCGTGACAATCTGGCCGGAGTCCACCGAGCGGTAGGCGGCCTCGGCGATCTCGACGGAGCCGCGCACGTCACGGCCGCTGGTGCAGACCTCGTTCGGTTCGCCGCGCAGCAGCTTGACCCACTCGCGGATGCAGCCGACGTGGCCGCGCTCGGGCTCGACCTTCACCTTGCGGAACGCGGGGCCGGCGGCCGACGCCCCGCTCTCAAAGCCAACCGGTAACTCGGGCGCTTCGTCGCCGTAGATGAGCACGAACGTGCCCCGGTTGCTCATGTAGTACGCCTCGCCGTCGCGTCCGGTCACGTGGGCCATCTCGTACCACAGGCCGTTCCCGGCGACGTTGCAGCGCGTCATCCAGTTGATGGTGAGCTCCGCCAGCGCGCCCGACGCCATCTGGGCCACGACGACGCCGATGGACTCGCCCTCCATCCGTTCGGGGATGGTCTTCTTCATGCAGGTGACGCTGTTGACCTCGCCGCCGTACCAGCGGAGCGCGTCGGTCTGATGGGTGAGGCAGCTCATGATGGCGCCGCCGCCCAGCCGGTCGATGCTGGCGATCCACGGCTTCGGGTTGCCCGGGGTGCGCGGGACGACGTTCTGCGTGTGGTCGAGCCGCCAGAAAAGCGGCTCGCCCAGCGCGCCGGACGCGACGATCTGCTTGAGCGCCTTCCAGTGCGCGTCATACCGGCGGTCGTGGCAGACGGTCAGCGAGACGCCCGCGGCGTCGCAGGCCTCGATCATCCGGTCGCATTCCCACACGTTGCGGGCCATCACCTTCTCGATCAGGACAGGCTTGCCGGCCGCGGCGGCATCGACCGTCGCCTGCATGTGCATGTCATGCGGCAGGAGAATGTCGACCGCGTCCACGTCGTCGCGGGCGAGGACGTCGCGGTAGTCGTTTTCGATGTCGACGTCGCCGAGCAGCTCACGGATGCGGCCGACGCGCTCGCCGCGCGGCTCCGCCACCGCCACCACCTCGCACCGGTCGGCGACGTTCCGGAGTGCGGGGGCGTGGGCGCCCAGAATCCCGCCACCACCGAGAACTCCGACGCGGACCTTGTCACTCATCTGCATATCTCCTGCGCGCCGTCATCATCACATCTGCTCCAGTTCGACGCAAGCGGCTTTCCGCCACATTCGCCGCAGGAGCACGAAGTGGCTGGCCAGCAGCACGACCCAGCCGGCGGCGAGCGACCCGCCCAGCCCGAGGTGCGGATGCGCGACGCGGCACACGGCCAGCATCGGCGCCATCGCCAGCATCAGCACCGGCACGTGCCGGCACAGCGTCCACAGGCTGTGCCGCGCCTCGTACATCGCCACCACCCCCAGCATCGGGAACGTGGCCATGAAGCCGTGGAGGCACTGCTTCAACAGGATGAGCACCGAGACCACGCCGAGCATCACGGCGAACTTGACCGGCACGGGGAGCGGACTGCGATGGCCGGGCTCCTTGCGGTGCGGCAGATGGCGGTGCATCACGGCGGCGAGGCCGAACGTCGCGGCCAGCGCCAGCCAGAACGTCAGTTCGTTCACCGGCACGGACGTCGCCACGGCGGCGCCAATCGCGCAGTACGCCACGGCCGCGGCCGCGATGGATGCGATGATATGCCAGCGCAGGCGGACGTGCAGCCACCACGTCGCGAACGGGAAGAAGAACGTGAGGAACAGGCCGAGGGCGTGCGTCGGACCGACTGGTTCCCCGAGCGCCAGCGTCGCCGTGGTGAAGGGAATGGGCAGGACGTAGAGCAGCGCCTTCCAGCGCGGGCGATGCAGGTAAGCGAGGATCGTGGCCTGCGCCGACACCGCCGCCAGCATCACCAGGTCGAAGATACCGACGTTGGGCGGCATGCGGTGCTATCCGTAGAGCTCGGGATGCTCGCGTGCGTGGCGGGCGAGGCCGTCCATGATCGCGCGGCAACTGCCCTGCCAACGGTCTTGCGGGATGTCCTCGGTGATGCCGACGATGAGGCCGTCGACGCTGTCGAGTTCGTTCAGCATGTCGACGGTGAACTGCTCGACGTCCTGGTCGGGCCGCAGATGCACGGACGACGGGAAGTTGATCCAGATCACCTTGTCCGGCCAGGCGGCGCGGGCCTCCGCCAGCGTCAGGTCCGTGTCCGGCGCGGGGGTGAACGCCTCGACGTAGTCCAGGTCGCTGCCGGCGACGGCCTCGGCGAACAGCCGGCAGTTCCCGTCGAGGTGCGACCCGATAAGCTTGCCGCGCCGGTGCATCACCGCCGCCGCCTCGTTGTAGTGTGGGACGTAGTACGTCGCGAAGTTCTGCGGCCCGACGATCTCCGGCACCACGTTCCCGCCGTAGTTCGCGTGCGAGACCGGGGCCTCGGCGACCAGCGCGTATACCTGCCGCCGCTTCTCGACCAGCGCGCCGTACAGCCGGAGCACCTCGTCGCGGTTCTCCATCCACTGGATGCAGAAGCCCTCGGTGCCGAGGTAATCCCCGGAGATGAGCGCCTGAAGCGGCTCGAGGCCGAACCCGCCGCGGAAGATCGCGTCGGTGCCGAACTGCTGCTGCGCCGCGGCGACTTCCTCGTAGGCCGGTTCGAACTGCATGTCCTGGATCAGGGCGGACAACGCGGGGTAGTCATCGGGCGTCTTGAACATCCATTCGTGGCGCCAGCTCGTGAAGCCCGCCGCTTGGCGCAGCGTCGTCAGGTGCCCGGCCGGGGTGTCGTAGTGGTCGCGCGTAAACTGCTTCCCCTCTTCCCAATAGATCTCGCGGGTGTGGCGGACGTTCGGCGTGTGCGTCTTGAGAACGCCGACGCGGTTTACGATGCATAGGCCTCGGTTGCGCATCTCGCGCTCCGCGACGCATTGCGGGATCATGCACTCGTACATGGTGAACGGCACCACGTCCGCGTGGCCACCGTTCAGCGCGATCTGCACCCGCTCTCTCGGTGTCATCTCGTCACCTTTTCCCTCGAGCGCGCTTGAGGCGCGAACGCGCCTTTCGGACCCGGTCGACAAAGCCCCTGCGCGTGACGCGGGCGGCGTCGGCAAGCTCGAGCATCTCGCGGAGGACGCGCGCCCCGTCGCTGCGCGGGTAGGCGCGGATCAGCTTTCGCGCCGCGGCGAACGTGCGCCGAGTCTGGGCGAGGTTGCCCAGGAACTCGTCGGCGATGTGGGCCACCTCGCGGGGGTCCTTGACGTCGTCGGCGACGGCGAGCCAGTCGGCCGTCGCGCGGCAGAGCAGCGAAGCGTGGATAGTGTCCTTCATCACGCTCGTGAACCGGCCCACCAGCTTCTTGTCGGCGCGGCGGGGGAAGCAGCCCTTCTCGACGTCGTACCGCTGCTGGGCAAAGTGGTCCCGGCGGTGCTTGACACGCTCGGCCTTGTTGCGGAAGTCCGGCACGTCGAATGCCCGGCCGCCTTCCAGCGCGGAACGGAAGGCGAGGATGCCGGGGATCGTGCAGTCGGCGGCGTTGTAGATGTCGAAGAAGGCCGGCTCGCCGAAGAGGATGTGGCGGGCAAAGTAGTAGAGCATCCAGAAGTCGCTGCCGCCGTGGCCCATCGTGTCGGCGTATTCCGCCAGCATCGGCCACCCCGGCTCGACCTCGAGCTTGGGCGAGCCGCCCGACCCGCCGAGCCGCAGGAACAGGCCGCGGTTCCACTCGGCCGCGCCCCGCGTGCCCCAGAACCGCTGGATGTGGCTGTCATTGGTCGTGGCGCCCATCAGGTTCCGCATCAGGCCGCCGTTGCTCATCGTGATGAGCGACGGGGCGGCGCCGCCCATCCCCTGCTTCGGGTCCGTCATCAGGTACCCGGCCAGTCGCCGCTCGCCGGGCAGCGTGACCACCCGCGTCGGCCGCGTCTGCGTGATGTGCATCACCGGCCCCAGCGAGTGGGTGTTGTAGTAGTGATAGTGCTGCCAGCTCCGCCAGTTGTGCGGCCGCCAGCCGGGCTGCACCGGCACCCGGTCGATGTAGGTGTAGACCAACTCGCGGCACTCGTGGACGTACTCGCACTCGGCGTACATCAGGTCGCCGAACAGGCCCCGCCGCCACTTGTCCGCCAGGTAGAGCATCGGCTTCGTGAACGGATAGTTCTCGGCGAGGTTGTAGACCAGGCCGCTGCGTTCGACCGCCTCGACCAGGCGGACGCCCTCGGCCATGGTGTGGAATGCGGTGACTTCGCTGAGGACGTGCTTGCCGGCGTCGAGGCACTGGATCGCGTGCTCGGCGTGCGCCGGGCAGTAGGTGGCGAGCAGCACCGCCTCGAAGCCGGCGTTCAGGAACACCTCGGCATCGTCCGTCACAAGGGCGTCGGGCTGCATGCCGGCGAAGCGGCGCCGCATGTGCTCGTTGAAGTCGCAGCCGGCGACCACGTCGAACTGCAGAGCATTGCAGGTCTTCAAGAACGAAAGCCCGCGGCCCAGGCCCCAGATGCCGAGCGTGATGCGCTTGTCGGTCTTCAGAATCGAGCGCTTCCGGCTCTTCGCCATTAGATTCTCCTTACAGCCGCACGCGCGGGAAGTCGCCCTCCGGGTTCCCGCAGACCTCGTGCAGCAGGGTCATGAACTTGCACAGGCTCTCGAACGTGATCATCGGCTGGAGGCCATGGTCGCCGTTGGGGAAGTACTTGCCCTTCTCCAGTAGCGGCGGCACCTTCGACATGATCTCGTTCTCGATCATGTCCTCGTTGCCCTCGTTGACGCATTCCTTTTCAAGCCACCCGAAGAAGACGAAGTTCGGATGACGTTCCCGCAGCTCGAACAGGTCGTTCCCGGCCTTCACTTCGTACGGGAAGATGGCGTTGACGCCGTACGACTCGGCGAGGCCGGTGAACTCCATCGCATTGCCGTCCGTGTCAACCGCGACGAGGGTCGCGCCGTTGGCGCGCGCACAGTCGCAGACCGCCGTGTAATACGCCCCGCAGAACTTATCGAACTGCGCCGGGCTGAGGAGCATCCCATGGTTGTAGCACAGGTCCTCGCCCATCTGGACGACCTCGGGCTTGAGACGCTCGATCAGCGGCGCCGAATACGTGCGGAACTGCTCGAGCTTCCACGTCATCATGTCGTGGATCAGTTCCGGATCGTCGTAGAACATCAGGCTGGCCTTCTCCGGGCCCATCAAGCCGCGGAGGAAGCCATAAGCGCCGCCGACGGGTACGTAGAGCGGCCGGTCGCGGACGTCGAGCGGCTTGCAGCGGTCTTCCATCTCGTCGGGGGGCATTATGTCGGTGGACGTCTGGCGCTCCTTGTAGAACCCCCACGAATCCCGGTCACGAACCGGGTAGGCGATGAACTCGGGCATGATGTAGGTGATGTCGTTGTCGATGAGTTGGCGGGTGAGGGCGCCGGACTCGGACTCGATGATCTCGTGCTCGCCCTCGATGCGGCGCGTGGTCTTGAAGCCCTTGGCCCCGCGGCCTAGGCCGAAGCCGGGGCTGATCGGCCCGGTCGTCCCCCAATAGCGGAACCAGCTCTCGACCTCGACGCGGCCGCTGCTGAGCCGCCACGTACCGCCGACGTGCGCCGGCATCCCGGTCTCGACCAGGCGCTGATGCGTCTTGACCATGCAGCCCTGGCTCATGCCGGGCGCGCCGGGGAAGCCAAAGATAGGCACGTAGTCCGGCTTCTCGCCGGCGCACATCGCTGTGAAGCGTTCAAGGTCGGTCACGATCGGCCCGCATACATCTCCTTGGCGGCGTTCCGAGCCGTCGAGATGGCGTCGCCCACCAGGTCTTCGACCTTGCCGGTTTCGCGCGCGGCAAGGAGCTTCGCTGCGCCGTCTACGTCCAGCTCCTTCGCCACCTTGGCCATGGCCTCGACGTTGATGACGCTCCGCACCACGCGGTCGACGGCCTGCTCCTCATTGTCATACGGACGCGGCTGCATGTCGTGGCCGACCCAGCGGTCGTAGCCGGCGTCAAGCAGCAGCCGCAGAATGCCGATATTCGGGCCGGTGATGGCGGCGCCGTGGTCGACGTCGAACATCCCCGGGCCGCCCTGGCGGATGCCGTCGTAGCCCTGGCTGTTGGCGTGGACGTGGACCAGCGCGCCTTCCCGCAACTCCTCGGCCGTGTCGTACACCGCGTCCAGCCCGATCATCTCCGAGTGGCCGAACTCCTTGTTGGTGCCGACCTTCGACACGTCGAGTCCGCGGTCGGCAAGCTTCCGCCGGAGAAGGAGAGCGCTGGCCACGGTGGGCAGCAGCATCTTCGGATGCCCCTCGTTCGGCTTGGGCTCGATGCCGAAGTACAACTCCCCGCCCTTCTCCTTCTGCTCATACTCGATCAGGCCGGCGACCTCGTCCTCGAGGTTTGCCAGCATGTCGCTGAGCCACGGGCCGGGGATGTCGTAGCCCCAGGAGCCGTTCCACAGCACGCAGGTGGGTGCCGCGTCGGGGTGCCAAGTATCTTTCAGCGCCTGGTAGGCCAGGTCCACGGTGCGCAGCCCGAACGCCGACGCGTCGGCCTTCTCCTTCGGGTCGAGCGACGCGACGCCGCCGTAGGCCCAGTGCACGTGCGCGCCGGGAGTGATCAGGCCGAGGTACATGCCGCGCTCTTTCAGCGCGCCCGCCACGTCTCCGGCGCTCGCCTCGTCGATCTCGTTGTCGTAGTGGGCCTCGATGCCCAACTCGACGGAGTCGGGCACGCGCGGCTTGACCTGCGTGGCCACGATCTCGACGAACTGCGCCGTGGTCAGGTCCGTCCAGTCGGGCCGGATGTCGCCGGGCACAAACCCGCCGTGCCCCGGGTTGAACGTCCATCGGCAAATCGAGTGCTTCATCGTCGCTCCTCCTCATCAGGGAATCTGTCCGCCGACAGCTTACCGCATTTGTCGCGGCGCGCAACAGCAATTTCACCACGAAGAGCGCGAAGAACACGGAGCTTTGAAGTAACACTTCAGCCAAGTGAAAAGACGGTGTGCCCTGAAAGGGCAACATTCGACAGCCCAGGGCAACGCCCTGGGAAACCGTCATGAATCGAACCCAAGCCCTGTAAGGGCGAAACCGAGACGTGACGCCCCTTCAGGGCTCCACGGTAATCTGTCCCTGGTTCCTGGGGCGGTGCCCCCCTTCGGCCGTGAGCTCAGGGCCGAACGGCAGGCTATCGAATTGCGCCCCTTCGGGGCTCGGCCGGAAGTCAACGGAAGAGCGCCTTTTCACTTGGCTGAAGTGTTACGCTTTGAAAAGCCGATGGCGGCGCCTATAATCTCCCTTCGTGTTCTTCGTGCCCCTCGTGGTGAGAAAATCCAGGAGGTCCACATGGCGCTGATTCATTGCGACTTCTTCTCCGAGGTGCTCGGCCTGTCGTGCTCGATGTGTGTCATCCTGCCGCAGGAAACCACCGGGCAGATCGGCATGGTGTCGTCGGCGAAGAAAGACAAGCATCCGACGCTCTTCCTGCTGCACGGCCTGTCCGACGACCACACCATCTGGCAGCGGCGGACGTCCATCGAGCGGTATGTCGCCGACCTCGGCCTCGCCGTCGTGATGCCCGCCGTCCACCGCAGCTTCTATACGGACATGGCCCACGGCTACAAGTACTGGACGTACGTCAGCGAAGAAGTCCCGGCACTGGCGCGGTCGTTCTTCCCGCTATCGGACACGCGGGAGGACAACTTCGTCGCCGGGCTGTCCATGGGCGGGTACGGCGCGTTCAAGCTCGCGCTGCGCTGTCCCGACAAGTTTGCCGCGGCCGCCAGCCTCTCCGGGGCGCTCGATGTCCGGCCCGGGACGGCCGTTGCCAACGAGGAGCGCACGAAAGAGTACCGGAACACGTTCGGCGATCCCGGCACCGTCGCCGGAAGCGACAACGACCTCTTCCATCTGGCGACCCAGCTCGCCGGGAGCGACGCACCCAAGCCGAAGCTGTTCCAATGCTGCGGCACCCAAGACCCCCTCTACGACCAGAACCTGCGGTTCCGCGACCACGCCAGGCGGCTCGGCCTCGACCTCACCTACGCCGAGGAGCTCGGCAGCCACGAGTGGGGCTTCTGGGACCGGTGGATTCAGCGCGTCCTCGACTGGCTGCCGACCTCGCAGGCGTGAGGGGTTGGGGAGAGGTGTCAGGGGGGATAACTCAGCGCGGAAACCGTTTGACAAGGCAGTGGAACCGGCGCATGATAGGATTCGCGGGTTGGAGCGCCGGAAGTGTAGATGCGGGCATTTCCGAGTTATCTACACGAGGCGGGCACCTGGGGATAAGCTCATCCGGAGAAGGGAGCATGTCCGCCGAAGCTTCAGCGACGGAGGATGCCGACATTGCGGCAAGCGGTTCACCACGTGGGAACAGGAAGCCGGCCGCTGATGCGGCGCGCGCACGCACTGTCGCAACGACGATGATGACCTATAGCGGTAGATGCGGGCGGCGTCGGCGGCCTGCTGAATCTGCCACGGCTGGGCATCCCCGCGCCTACCGATCTCGGCCAGGAACATGTCGAGCGTCTGTTCGAAGGTGTACCCGCCATGCCCTTGGGCGAAGAACAGGAACTCGCGCACCCAGC
>CAZDHT010000174.1:0-9694 GCA_964505325.1 uncultured Planctomycetota bacterium
GGGCGGTGCGGATGACGTCGTCGGGCAGCTCGCCGGTGTTGCCGAAGAACTGCTGCACGTAGCGGTCGCAGGTGTCGCGTCCTTCGCCGCGCGGGTTGACCGGCAGGTCGCCGCGGCCGCGGTAGCGCTCGAAGAGGTCCGGCCGCGCGCGGTACGGCGGGTGCGGCAGGACGAAGCTGGCGCAGATCGCCCACGGCCGCCCGCCCGGGTCCGCCGCTTTCTCGCGCAGGTCGGCCAACGTGCCCTCGAGAATCTTGAGGTCGTGCCGGAAGATCGTCTGGCGCTCCGGCACGTCCGGCCCGGCCTCTCTGAGTTCCGTGCGCATTCCGTCTTTGCCGCTAAGGTATGGCAGTGGTTTGGTCCAGTCGTGGCTGGTGCGCAGGCCCCACGAATAGAACTCCTCGCCGTCGTTGTTCCCCTCGAGCACGGGCCGGCGGTCGAAGCCGTACATCTTCTGGTAGCCGTTGAAGTGCATCTTGCCGATCAGCGATGTCTCGTATCCCGCCTGCGAGAGCATGTGCGCCCAAGTCACCGTGTCGGGCGGCATCGCCGACGTGTTGTTCCACATGTCGATATGGTGGCAGTGGAGCCCGGCCATCCACGACTGCCGCGACGGCGAGCAGAGCGGCGAGTTGCAGTACGCGTTGTCGAAGACGACACCCTCCGCGGCGAGGCGGTCGAGGTTGGGCGTCTCGACGATCTTCGAGCCCATGAACCCGGACATAAAGGCGTTGTGCTGGTCGGAAAAGAGCATCAGGATGTTCGGCCGGTCGCCGCGCGGCTCCGGCGTGGGAAACGTCAGTGCGTCCGACATGAAGCGTACCTCCTTAGCCGTGTTTCTCTCGATGAAGGATCAGTACACGGGCGTGGTGCTCTTCAGCTTCCCATCCGGCCCGATCCGCACCAGCCGATAGCCGTTGGTGACGACGAAGGATGATCCGTCCGGCAGGAACGTGAAGCCCGTGATGGTGCCCGCCTTCGGGTTCAGCCGCGTCTCCTTCATGTCACTGACCCGGATGTGAACGGCCCGGTCCCCGGAGCAGACGATGATGGTCTTGTGGTCTTCGGCCACGCAGCGGGCGCTTCCGGCGATGCCGGTCCGGAACAACGTCACCTTTCCGTCGGGGCGGATGCGCGCGTTCTCGTTCGTCTCCTGGAACACCAAGACATCATCGCCCTCGGTGACCAGGTTGAGGCGACCGCGGCGGCCGGAATACCATACGTTCGTGGTCTTGAGCAGCTTGCCCGACGGGACCGCGAACGCGAGCAGCTTCGACGTGTAGCCGTCGTGCTTCTGCTCGAATTCGAGGCGCGCCTGGCCTTTGAGATCCTTGGGTATGTCGGTCCGCTTCACGACCTTTTCGGCCGAGTCCTTCTGCCTGACCAGAACGATCAGGCGCTTGCCGTCGGGCGTGAACGTCATATAGTACGTACCGCCCTTCAACGAAAGCTCGGCCCGGCCTTTTTCCGAGCCGTCCGTCAGCGAGAGGAACCGGATGTACGGCGGCTTCTTCCGCTCCTTCCGGTCGAACTTGATGTTCGCCAGCAGGTCGGCGGACCGGTGGTGGGCGTGGACGTAGCAGTCCGGCAGGGCGGCGATCTTCTCATACGTCTTCGCGTTCAGAAAGTGCAGATATGTCCGCTCGTCTTCGATGACCAGGACGGAGCCGTCCTTGTTGTATGACGCCCAGCCGAGCCGCGTCTCGAACCAGATGCGGCGGGTAACCTTCAGAGTCGCGGCATCCAGCACGTAGAGCACTCGTGTTTCGCCGCCGGTGACGATGGTCTTACCGTCGGGGCTGACGGCGATGGCCGCCAGGCCCCACCACCGGGGAGCTCGGGCGGACACCGGCAGTGCCGTGCTCAGGACCAGCCCGCACAACAGGGCTGCCCGTGCGGTTCGCTTCATCACAGTGTTTCTTCTCCTGTCTCAGTAGACTGGGACAACCTTCTCCACCTTGGCGTCCCTGGTGATCTTGACCAGGCGGAAGCAGGAGGTCACGCCGTAAGCGGAGCCGTCCGTGTGGAACGTAAAACCGGCGAAGTACTCGGGGAAGCCCTTGATGGCCTTGATCCTGAAGCCCTTCGTCTTGAGATTCTCGACCGTCACGTACTTCCCGTCCCGCAGGCTGCCTGTCAGAAACGCTTTGGCGTCCGGCGACACGCCCCGGCCGTATGCGAGGCCGCGGACGCGAAACAGCTCGACCGTCCCGTCGGCCGCGATCTTCGCGTTGAGGTTGTAGTAATTGAACGCGACGGCCATCTCGCCGTCGAACAGCAGCGTCGTCCACTGGTGACCGGACGTATACCACAGGTCGTGCGTCTTGAGCAGCTTGCCCAACGGCGCCTCGTAGATGAGCAGCTTCGACTGCTTCCCGTCGTGCTGCATCTGGAACTTGTTCACCGCCAGTCCGGTCAGCCCGGCGGGCGGCTTGGGCTTTTCGGTCGGCTTCTGCTTGTCCTTGATCTCGCGGGTGAGCACGGCCAGACGCTTCCCGTCCGGGCTCAACGCCACACGGTTGACCTGCGTCCCGGCCGGGAGGTCCATCTTCGCTTTCTCGGAGCCGTCGTTCAGCGAGAGGATGCAGACCGCCTTGGCGCCGCGCCAGTCCCTGTGCCGCGCGCCGGCGAGCAGGTCCGCCGACCGGCAGGCGCTGATGTACGCCGTGTTCTTCACGGCGGCGACCGGCTTCAGATCGCCGGCCCCCAGGAAATGGAGCACGTTCTTGTCGTCCTCGATCACGATAACCGAGCCGTCGCGATTAAACGCGAGCGCGCCGATCCGTGTGCCCAGCCAGTGGCGCCGCGTGACCTTCAACGACGCGGCATCGAGCACGTACAGCGTGCAATTCTGGCCGCCGGTGATGACGGTCTTTCCGTCCGGGCTGACCGCCACCGCGCCCAGGCCCGACCAATCCGGCCCCCTTGCCGACGCCGTGGCCGTCACCAGCAACACCAGGCCCAATACCGTCAGTACAAGACGCCCAAGTTTCGTCGCGTGCATCCCTTCTCCTCGTCTGCGCAAAAGACAGACCGCGCTGCTACTTCCCGTCGATGGACGCTTTGCTGCGGGTGCGCTGGAGCTCGACGGCGCTGGCGCGGCGCTCGAACAGCGACCACGATATCTCGATGACTTCCCGCGCCTCGTCCGGCGTCATCGTGCCGACGCACACCATGTCCTGCTCGCGGATGGTGGACCAATTGAACGCCAGCCCGACCAGCGGGTGCAGCCGCCCCGCGGCGAGCGGCTTGATCGTGATGACCGGCTTCTGTCGCTCCCAGATCATCCGGTGGACCCAGTCGACCTCGATCTGCATCAGGAAGCCGATGGCGTTGTACATTTGAATGTACGTGCCGACGTCAAGCGAGCTCTCATCCGCATAGACCGGCACCTCAGGCATGTGCGTGGAGAGGCCGGGGATCATGCCGCGTTCGCGCATCATCGTGCAGTACGTGTCCATCGTCCGGATCGTGCGCGTGGTGCAGTCGGTGAGCGGGTCGGTCGTGTTCTGGTGCGGCAGGCAGACGGCGGTATCGATCTCGGCGAAGCCGTCCAGCACGCGGGCGTTGTGGTCCATCGCTTCCGGCGTGCCGGACAGGTCGAAGGTCGGCGTGCCCATCTTGATACACTTGCGCCCGGTGCGGTCCTCGGCGTCGCGGATCGCATCTTCCAGGTGCGGCGACTCCGGCCGCGTGCCGTAGATCGTATCGACGCCGGCGTTGAAGAACACCTCGAGCACGTCGGCGATCCGCTCGCGTGTCATCTGCTCGACGATGAACTTGCTCCTCGCGTGGGTCTGGTGCGAGTAGCCCAGGAACCAGTTCGTTCCGATGACCATTCGCGAGACCGACAGATCCTCAATCATCGTGCGCGGGAAGTCAGGCATCACGCTGTCCTTTCACATCATCCCCGGCTTCGCTGGTGCGCTCGTGCCGGCTCCATTCTATCGGGGAACTGGCGATGTTCAACCGGGGAGTACGCCGCCGTCCCAATTCGGGTCCGTGCTTGGGTGGCGTGGCTGGGCGAATAGCGAGTCGGGCGCCGGCCCCCAGTCCGTGATGACGGGCAGCTTCATCTTCTCGCGGGTGAACGCCATGAACTTGAGCAGGCAGTCCGGATCGACGCCGTTGGCCCAGAAGAAGCGGTCCAGCGCCCCGTGCTGCCTCAGGATCTCCGCGTTGTCCGGCCCGAGGCCGTCTTCGATCCATACGAAGTCGCTGTCGTAGTCGATGGCCGCCGCCTTGAGGCCGTCGGCGTATTCGACCGGCTGGGGCACGGCCATCGTGGGGCAGGCGTCCGGCCACAGCAGCCGGCCGAGCGCTTCGAGGTGGTGCGGCTTTCTGCTCCAGGCGGTGAGCCAGCAGGGCTGAATGGCGTGCAGCTTGCAGAACCGCATCAGGCGGCCGAAGCCGCGGGCCAGTTCGGTGCAGTGGTGCGTCTGGTCCCAAACGACCAGGACGCCGTCCACGTCGATGTACATTTTTCGCGCTTTGCTCACAGGGAACTCCATTCCGGGTGACACTTCAGCCAGATGAAGCAGTGGGAAAGCGGCCCCGGCGCGATCCGCCGCAGGTCGCTGCCGACGTGCGCGTCGCCGAACGCCCACAGGTTGAACGGCCCGCCGGTCGTCACGCTTCCTTTCTCCCGACCACGATGGTCCAGGTGTGGCGGAACATCAGCTCGCCGTCCCTGACAAACGGGCGCAGGCCCGTCGCCTCGCCGCCGCCGATCTCTCGGCGGAGGGCGTTCCGAATCCGGTCACCGGACTCCCGGTGCGTCTGCGCCAGGCCGAGCCAGCGTTCGACGTAGGCCTCGATCTCACGGCGGTCCTTATGCGACACGGTCAGCCCGGCGGCCTCGAGGAGCGCGGCCAGCTCGGCCTCGGGCAGCGCCCGGGTGTGCGACGGATCGCGCAGCCGCTCCCATTCGTTGTATCGCTCGGCCAACGCCGGATCGCCCGGGAAGACCAGGTCGATCACCCCTATGGCGCCGCCCGGCTTGCACACCCGGGCCATTTCCGCAAGCTGCACGTGCGGGTGCTCGAAGTGATGGACCGCGAAGCGGCACGCCGCGAGATCGAACGAGCCGTCGCTGTATGGAAGCTCCTCGGCGAGACCCTGGTCGAACGTGATGTTCGAGAGGCCGGCCCGCTCCGCCTCGGCGCGGCCCTCGGCCAGCATCTCGGGCGTCGCGTCGACCGCGACGACCTCGCGAACGTGCGGCGCGATGGCCCGGCCGAGGTGCCCCGTGCCCGCGGCCACGTCCAGCACGCGAAACGTCGGTTCCAACGGCAGGCTGTCGACCATCCATTTCAGATGGTCCCGGCTCGACAGGGTCAGGCCCTTGTCACCGAACCCGGCCGCCTGCTTGGCAAACTGCTCGCGGATTCTGTCTTCGTGCTTCACGGCAGCGACCTCGTGTCCACGGCCCGCCGGTGCTTCGACGGCCGGCCGTTGTGATAGACTTCGTTCGGGTGCAGCTTCATCATCTTGTCGTTGTGCGTCCAGCCCTTGAGCTTGTGGTCCGGGAATTCGTGGTAGAGGATGCCCGGCACGTGGCGCGTGAGTGAGTCGGCCATCGAGCCGTCGGGCCGGGCGATGCAGGCCGGCCAGCACGAGTGCCGCGCACACGAGTTATTCGCAATCACCCACATCCGGTTGTCCGCCGCCCGCACGCGGATCCACGCCGGGACGATCTCGTCGAGGATGTTCGGGCCCTTGTGCCGCGCGTTGTAGAACGAGTGGAACATCAGCTCGACGCCCCTATGACGATACGCGTTGTACATCTCGGGGAAGCACGAGTCGTAGCAGATGAGGAAGCCGCACCGGATGCCGTTCAGGGTCAGCGTCACCAGGTGGTCACCGGAGTTGTATGCCTTCAGGTCGCCGCCCGTGCACATCGATTTGTCGTACCGGTCGACGATCCTGCCCGCAGGCGAGATGATGTAGAGGCAGTTGGTCGGCTTGACCCTGGCCGAGACGTAGTGTGACGAGCCGAGCGCGACCCAGACCTCGCACGCCTTTGCCAGCGCCATGATCTCGCGGGTCTCGGCGCGGAGCGCCTCCCAGTCGTAGCCCTTGAACGACGGGAAGTCGCTGCCCGGATAGCCGGACAGCGCGGCCTCGGAGAAATGGACAATGTCCGCGCCGTTCGCCGCAGCACGCTGGATGTGACGCTTGATGTAGAGAGCGTTCCGGCGAACGTCGCCGGACACCGGGAACTGGCACGTGGCAACGTTCAGTTTGGTCTTGGACATTCCTTTCCTTCCAATGATGGCGACGGGCCTAGCGGGCGGCGCCCCCCGGCCCGGCCTCGGGCTCGGTCGGGCCGGACATGTAGAGGATGTCGCCGCGGCCGGCCGATCCCCCGGCGCCGGTGTGCCGGAGCGACAGCCAGGTGTCGCACGTATCCGCGGCGGCCGTCCTGACTGCCCACAATCGTGCCGACGATCCTGCCGCCGTCCAGCGCCACAAAACGCAGGCCTGGATTGTGATCGAGCACGCGCCCGATCCCATCGCGCGAATCCTCTGCCTCGTGATGAAGCCCCACCCCCTCGCACGCCTCCCACAGCGCGAGCACCTCGTTGTAGTCGTCAATCGTCATTTCACGGATGTCGAAGCTCATCGTCGCGCTCACTTGATCACGTCAATCCACACCGGGCTGGTCCAAGCCATGCCGGGCCATTCGAGCGGCTCCTGCGTGACGCGGGCGTAGTACATGCAGGAGTCGACGAACTCGTCCTGGATTTCATAAGCCGCATCCATCGACTCCCGCTGCGGCCCGGCGGCCAGGTGGGTGTGCTTGGGGGCGCCGCGCCTCGGGGGTTCGGAAAGGATGGGCTGGAACGCCGAGTCGATGCCAAAACGGTAGCGGAGGACCTCGACATGCAGGAGCAATTCGGTGCCCCACACGTTGAGCGAGATGTCGAGCATGTCTCCGCGCCTGGCTTGGCCGCAGTCGCCCACCTCGGCGCCGTTGACCGAGAACTCGATCAGGATCCGCTCGCCGGTGGTGGCGTAGCACCGCCGTCGGCGGATCGCGTCGAAAATGCCGCCCCGCGTCAGTTCGTCAGCGCGGACGGCGGCGATCCCGCCGTGACGCCGCCCGGCCTGACCGCTGTGCTCGTCCGACGACGCGATGACCCCGATCCGCCAACCGTTCATCCAATGGTCCTGGGCGTAGAACGGGCCGGGCACGGAGCTGTTGGCGCGGCGTTCCGGGTTCCGCATGCGGTTGAACTCGTAGGCAAGGACGTGTTGCGGATTGTACGCCTCGCTCTGACCGTGGTGCGAATAGATCTCGATCGCGGGGCGCAGGCCGGGGTCTCGCCAGGCGTCCCAACTCACGGCGCAGCCGATGCCGTTCTGGTCGAGCCGGCCCCAGGAAATCCCCGTGTGATGCGGGATCAGCATCGCCCGCGCCGGGTCCAGTCTGCTCAGGTCGTCCGCTTCTGCTTCGGGGCTCGGCTTGTTCGCCTTGGTGTGCAGAGCCTGGTGACGGCGGAATGTCTCCATGTCGCGGAAATAGAGATTGTGATGCCCGGTCAGCGCCTCGGGGTTTCGCTCGTCGCCCGGAAGCGTGACGAACACCCCCGGCCGGTTGTCCTCTTCCGCCCACGCCTCGAGGATGCGATAGCCCTCGGGGCCGAGCGAGTCCCAATGGTCCATGGCCGCCGCGAAGTCGAGGCCGCTCACGTTCCGCGCGTATTTGTACGGATTCGTGCCCTGCGCGTCGCCGGACAGCTTGGTGTGAACGTGGATGTCGCCCCAGTACGGGCCGTGGCAGCCCTCGGCGACACGGACCGCGTTGGAGACGGTGTCGCCCATCTTGAACCGGTAGACGCCAGGCTCTTTCAGCTTCACGGGCACGCGAACAGAGCCGGTGAAGCCGAGCCCCTCGGCAACAACGGACCCGTCCGGCAGGACCAGCGATTCGTCTTCGAAGCGCGTGCCGGACGCGTTCTCGAACTGGTCGAGCGAGACGATGAGGACGTCGAACTCCTGCTCGGGCTCCACGCCGGACGGAGTGATGATGCGCATCGCCACGCCCGGACCGGGCCGGGTCGTGAGGGAGGGGAGCGTCTCGGGGGTCTCGCCTTTGATGCGCAGCCAGACCGTCTCCACCTCGGCGACGTACGGGGCGAAGGTGTTCTCGTAGCGCAGGAGGATCTGCCGGCCGGCGGGCACCGTCCCGCTCTCGAGGGTTGCCACAATGCACCGTCCATGCCTGGACTTGTGTTCGGGAAAGTGCAGTTGCCGCGCGGCAATCTCGTGCGTGAACCGGGCGTCGCTCTTCGGCGCGGTGACGGCACAGTAATGCGGCCCGGACGGGTCCTCGGTCTGAAACGCCCGCGTGTAGCTCGGCCCGGTGACAAGCGACCACGAGTTCGGAAACTGAAACTCGACCGTGTCGCCCGCCCCCAGCGCCTCGGAGCACGTCGCCACAATCTCCACGCCGCACGCCTCGGCCACCGAGAAACAGTCCGTCGTCAGCCTTGCCTCAACCGTCATCGAATGCTGCCCTCCGCCGGGTGAGAATGCGATTGAGAAAATCGAGTCCGCGGGCTACTATAGCGTCAACCTTCACCGAATCAAGCGGCTCGCGAAATGGTCTGGAAGAAGAACAAGCGGTTGGCGGCGCAGGGGCTGCCCGACCTGGCGTGGGTGCCCAAGCAACGCTGCGGATGGGATTGCACCCTCATCGCGCACGCCTACGCCATGCGGCGCGCGATCGAGGGCGGCAAGCCGGACCTCGCCGCGTGGGCCGCACGACACGGCCTGCCCGCCAGCGCCAAGTACCTCGCACTGGGCGAGGAGGTCGCGATCCTCTGGCACGGCACCAGCCGCGCCCGCGCCGAAAAGATCGCCGAGCACGGTCTGTTCAGCAAGGGCGGATTGTGGACCACCTCGAACCCCACCATCGCCCACAGCTTCACGCGCGGCCGGTCCGAACGCTTCGCCACCGACGGAGCAATGGTCTGCCTGGTGATGGACCGCCGCGAATATGAGTTTGGCTCCGACTTCGTCGTCGAGGGCAACGGGGGCATCTTCCGCTTCCACAAGGGCCTGCCCGCGCACGTCGTGGAGTACGTGCTGTTCCACGAAGCCGTGCAGTTCTTCGGCGAGCGCGCACCGGCAGCCGCGCCGTGGCCCGCCGCGAAGTTCAAGAAACGCGAGGGCCGCTGGATGCCCGTGCAGAAGGCGCCTGTTCGCTACGACGACGAACACGGCTATTCGACCGCGCGAGAATTCGCCGAGCTGTGCGTGCGGCGCCTGCTTGCCGACCTCGAGGTCGTCGGCGCCATTGAAATCTTCGCCATGCTCTACTCGCTCATCACACCGTGGGACGCGATCACCCACGACGAGGTGTTCGAACTGATCGAGGACGTCTGCAAGCCATTACGGAAGCGGCAGAAGCTGCGGACCTTCGCCCTGCAGAAGTAAGGACTTTCAACGAATACTGGACTTGCCGATGAGCATCGAGATCCGAAGCGAACGTCCCGGCGACGAGCCGGCGATCGACGCCGTCAACTGCCGCGCGTTCGGAAAGATGGACGAGGCGAACATCGTGCGCGGAATGCGGGCGCTCTATCCCCGTTTCGATCCGCGTTTCTCCGTGATCGCGTGGGACGGTGACGAGGCCGTCGGGCACGCGCTCTTCACCCCCGCAGACATCCGGCTGATGGGCGAGACG
>CAZDHT010000174.1:9704-11756 GCA_964505325.1 uncultured Planctomycetota bacterium
GGCGATCGTGCAGGTCTGCTCCAACGGCATGACCCGTCAGGTCGACGCGTTCCGGAAGGCGCACCTCGGCGCACGGCTCGACGAGGGCGTCGTGCGCTGGTCGAGCGAGACGGTCCGCGCGCTCGCCGTCGGCCCCGTCGCCGTCGTGCCAGAGAAGCAGAAGCAGGGCATCGGCGGCGCCGTGCTGCGCTTCGGACACGAGCTCGGCCGGCAGAACGGCTTCGCCATCGCCTTCCTGCACGGCCATCCCGACTACTACCCGCGGCACGGCTACCGCGCGTGTCACGGCTTCTGCAAGGTGACGGTCGACCGCGACGCGCTGCCGGAGCCGTCGCACAAGCTCCATCCGTGGCCGGTCGCCGTGGACGACGTGCCGTGGCTGGTCGAGCGCCACGCGGTCGAGTGGGCAGACGTCGATTTCAGTTGGCAATGGGGTCCGCACCCGAACGAGTGGGCGTTATGCGCCATCAACGCCGTCGTCTGGCGAACCGAAGACGGCGGGCGGGTGGGCTACAGTTGGGGCAAGTCCGACTGCAGCGACTGGAAGGTCGTGCTCGCCGACGACCCGGTCGGCGCCCGCGACATCATCGCGACCATCAAGCCGGAGAAGCTCGAGCAGCATCCCTCCGGCTGGCTGGCAAAGAACGTACTCGACCGGGCGTGGGCGACGGCGGAGGCAAAGCCCAGCCCGGCGGCGATGGCGTGCCCGCTCCAGGACGGCGCGCTCGACGCAGTTACCGCAGCGGTGCAGGCCAGCGAGCGTCCGCCCGGCTTCACCAACTTCCCGCTGCCGTTTATCGTGTGTTGAACGCTGGTGCAGGAGCGCTTGAAAGGGGGTTGCATGTCGGGCGAAGTCCTGATACGGGACCTGGCACCGCGTGACGTGGAGGCGGTGGTCGAGATCGCCGTGCTCGCGTGGGAGCCGGTGTTCGCGTGGTTTCGCGAGACGGTCGGCGACGATATCTTCATCGCGGAACGCGGCGACTGGCGGGCGGAGAAGGCGCGCCAGATCCGCGACGGCATCGCCGACGGACGCGGCCGGTTCGCCGTGGCGGAACTCGATGGCGTGGTCGTCGGGTTCGTCTCGTTCTACACCAAAGGCTCGGGCATCGGCGAGATCGGCAACAACGCGGTGCATCCGGCCTTCCAGAGCCGCGGCATCGCCACGCGGCTGTACGGCCACGCGCTGGCCGAACTGAAGGCGATGGGCATGCGGTTCGCCAAGGTGGGGACTGGCCTCGACCCGGCGCACGCGCCCGCACGCCGCGCCTACGAGAAAGCCGGATTCGACCACGCGGTGCCGGCTGTCACCTACTTCCGCAAGCTCTGAATACGACTGGAGGCGTGGCACCACGAGGCCCTCTTGACCGCGATGGAACCTGAAGGACACATAACATGACCCACAAAGACCGCATGCTGGCGACGCTGCGCGGCGAGCCAACCGACGGCATTCCCTGGGCGCCGCGCCTCGACCTCTGGTACAACGCCCACCACCGTGCCGGCACGCTGCCGCCCGAATACAAAGACGCGACGCTCGAGCAGATCCTCGACGACCTGGGCTGGGGATTCCACGCCGTCATCCCGCCGTACCGCGACCTCCGCGGCCCGCAGGACGACCTGCACCGCGCCCTCGGCATCTACAACATCTGGACGATGCCCCGCGTCACCCTCCTCGAAAACGTCGAAGTCGTCCCTGAGTTCCGCGGCGACGAGACCGCCGTCGAGTACCGCACGCCCGTCGGCACTGTCCGCACGGTGACCGTGTACGACGAGTCGATGCGCCGCGCGGGGATCAGCATCAGCCACGTCGCTGAATGTGTCATCAAGAGCGCCGACGACTACGAGGCGGTCGGCCACATCTTCGAGAACGCCCGCGTCGAGCCCAACTACGCCGGCTACGTCGAGTATGCCACCGGCATCGGCGACCGCGGCTTCGCCACCGCCAACATCCTCGCCGCCGGCTCGCCGATGCATCTGCTCCAACGCGACCTGATGCCCATCGACCTGTTCTTCTACGAGATGCACGACCATCCCGACGAGCTGGCCCGGTGC
>CAZDHT010000175.1:0-11606 GCA_964505325.1 uncultured Planctomycetota bacterium
TCCTATCACTGCGGCAAAAAAGTAACTCTATCAGAATCGACGGCGTGCGGCAACGGCTTCCCAAGAGGATGTCAACGCAAAATAGAAATGTCCTATCCGAAGCAAAATAGAAATGTCCTATGCAGAGCCGACCGCGAGCGAGCGGAGCCGGAGGTGGAGCTCAAGCGAGCGAGCGGTCTGGTGTCGGCACCTGGATCAATGAGCGGCATCGGCTCGGTTCCTTGCCAGGCGGTGGTACGCCAGTTCGACATCCCCTCGGTAGACGTGCACGCTGCCGTCGAGCCAGGTTCGCAGCTCGACGCGCTGTCGTGCCCGCACGCCGTCGTGGAGTTGCCACCGCTGCCCGTTCACCGACAGGGTGAGGTCGTTGGCCGCCACGCGCGTGTCGCGCAAGCAGAACACGGCGTGCTCGTCGAAGTGGCCGGCCGGGACCCACGCGGCCTCGGAGTTGGCTGGCTCCACGCCGAACCGCTCGTTATAGGCCGGGATGAAGGTCTCGTGCAGGTACCGGTTGGCCTCGACCCGGGTGCGCACGCCTTCCAGCCGCAACTCTTTGAGCAGGCGGTCCTGGAGTGTGCGATACGAGCGTTCCACGCGGCCTTTGGCCTGCGGGCTGCCCGCCGCGATCATCTCGATCCCCAGGCAGTTCAGCACCAGGGAGAAGGAAGCCGGGCGCTGACGCCCCTTGCACCGGAACGCTTGGTTAGGCCGCAAGGATGTGGCGACCACGATGATCTACACGCACGTCCTCAATCGCGGCTGAAAAAGCGTGCGGAGCCCTGTCGACGCACTATAATGCCGGTGGAGCGACATGCGTCTTAGGCCGACCCAACAGCAATCCAAAGGTGTTGTGTAGAAACCACATAGGACGTAGCTGGCGGAAGGAAGGATAAGCTCAATGTGGTTCTTCACCGCCGACGAGCACTACGGCCACGCGAATATCATCAAGCACTGCAAACGGCCCTTTGAAGACGTTGAGACCATGGGCGAGGAACTGATACGGAGACATAATTCCGTGGTTCGCAACGACGATGTGGTGGTTCATGCAGGCGACTTCACGATGTGTCGGAAGTCCCGAGCGCGGGAGTATCTCAGGCAACCTAACGGACGACACATCTTCCTGCGCGGGAGCCACGACCGGTGGCTTGATAACGCGCATGAAATCTGGGAGAGAGAGATTGACGGACAGTACATCGTCGTCTGCCATTACGCCATGAGGGTCTGGCCCCGGTCTCACTACAACAGCTGGCAACTGTACGGGCACTCGCACGGCATGCTGGAGCCCGTCGGGAAGCAGTGGGATATTGGACTAGACAATAACGGCTTCTACCCGGTCTCCTTGGAACAGATTTGTCACATCATGCGATCACGCCCGGACAACCCAAATCTAGTCAGCAACCGCCAACAACGGCCCGCACAGCGACATGGGTAAGGCGCCCGGACGCGCCTCACCCACGCGCGCGTGAGGCCGAGCGTTCGGCCTGCCCGCAACACCGTCAGAAGCCTTTGGGTTCTAGATGCGTAAGCAGGCACGTTCATTCGCGTTCATTCGTCCGCGAAAGGTGACAGGCAGGCACGTTCATTCTGTCCGAGCCGCTCAGGGACGCTGAGGCGGCTTGTGCAGCACCTTCACCGTTGCAGGATCGAGCCGCAGCGCCCAGACGATCCAACGGTTGACGTTCACCACGTAGACCAGCTTCCGCTTGGCGTCGTAGAGCCAGCCTTCGCTGGAGATGCGTCCGACGCTCGGGCCGCCGAATTCGTAGCCCGGGATGCCGAGCAGCATCCATCGGTTCCCGGCGCAGTCATAGGCTCGGACGTAGTACCGCTTGGTGTCCTTGGGCGGGGGCCAGGGGAAGGGGGTGCCGAAGAGCACCCAGTCCGCATGCTCGACATAGGCCATCTCGCGGACGAAGGACATCCGACCCAGCTCGGGGTTGGCCGGGGTCAGTGTCTCGAACCGGCGGTCGTCGAAGTGGAAGGCCATCAGGCTGCCATCGCCCGGCTTATTCCAGCCGCCGGGATAGCCGAACAGCATGCGGTCGCGCTTGCCGTCGTAGACGAAGCCGGCGAACCTGGGGAGTTTCTGTCCGGGCTTCGTCAGCTCGCGCCAGCCCTTCTCCAGGTCGAACAGCCAGAGCCTGGCGGGGTCGCCCCGCTTCACCGGCGCCATCACGACGGCCCCGTGCCGGCTGTGCTCCAGCGGGCCGCGCGAGAACAAATCAAAGGGCGGCTTGAAGGGCCGGTGCCGGAGCCAGTCCATCCGCGACGGATCATAGACGTAGCCGCCGCTGGTGACCATCATCTTGCTCTTGGGCTCATAGCCGTAGGTGTTGTAGGAGTGCCCCCCGACCCAGGCGCGGTTCATCATCGTCGAGCCCGCCGTCCCGCAGTGGGTGTAGGATTCCTGCGCGTCGTACCCCTCGACCATGCGGCCCGAGGCCGGCGAATAATGGATGGGCGGATTCTCCGAGCGGACGCAGTGTCCGCCACCCCATACAATGATCTGGTCGCGGTCCGGGTCCCAGAGCGCCGTGCCCCAGACGCGTGAGCGGCAGCCCTGGCAGCAGTTCCGGGGCGGCTTCGGAAGCTTGACAAACTTGTTGGCCGGCAGATTGTCGAGATTGATGTTTGGCGGCGGAGCGGGGACCTCGCAATAGGCGGCGCGGAACATGCCCTCGCGGTAGAGCCGCTGATCGGGGGCGGCCCCCATTTTCCCGGTTCCGGCGACGTCGCATTTCGCGGGGTCGACGTTCAGCCGCCAGGTGGCCTTCTCCAGCGCGAGAAAGAGGCGGTCTTTGCCGTCCGACGCCATCGGGGGCGGGCCGTACCGGTCGGAATAGAACCCATAGAATGCCCCGTGATAGGCCGGCTTCGACGCATCGTCTTTTTTCGGCGTCCAGCTCGTCACCAGGTCCCAGCGCTCCGTCCCGACGTCCAGCAGCCAGAGCTGGATGGGCCGGAGTGGCGACCAGCGCGGCCCATAGCTGTAGCCGGTGCTGTTGTTGTGGGTATATCCGCTGTACATCGCGATCCGGCCGGACTCGGGCAGGTAGACTAGCATATGACCCGCGCGGGGGCTCGGCGCGACCTTGGGGCGGATGCGCCGCCAGACATCCTTCTCCAAATCCAGTATCCACGTGTCGTTCATCAGGTAGTCTTCGTGGTCGCCGCCGAACAGGACCATGCACTTGTTCTTCGCGTCGTAGACCAGCGGCGAATTGCGGCGGCATGGCGGAACGGGATACTGGGCCTCGGCGTGCGCCTCCATTCTCTGCTGCAATGCGCGGGCGGCCTTGAGCGCCTCCAATGTCTTCTTCGCAGAGACCAGTTCATCGTAGCCCTTGAGATCATTTTTGAATGTGGCCATGCCGGACATTCCGGCGAGGGCGGCGCTGCGCTCGCCAAGCGCCTTGAGCTCGGCGTCGGTGCCGACCCCCTTGGGGTCGCGGTACCACGCCAGGCGGGTCCGGCCGATCAGGTCGATCAGCGCCTCCTTGGCGGCGACCAGTTCCGTGTGTTCTTTGACGACCTCGGGAGCTGGCGGCGGCAGAGGGCTCCACTTGCCCGTCCCGATGTCGTAGAGCACCGTCCGGCTCCAGCCGATGTGGCCCGGCCGCTTGTCCGCCCCGACGACCACAAGCCGCCGCTTCTCCGGGTCCAGGGCCATGGTGTTCCAGTGCATGTCCCGCAGGACGGGGTCCTGGGGGTCGGACTTCCACGTCTTCGCGGCCAGGTCGAAAGCATGCAGCCGCCCCTCCCGCGTGTAAAACGTGTAGTTCAGGATCTGCGAGAGGCAGTAGACCTTCTTGTCCTTCGCGTCGTACGCGGTCTGGTAGTAAGGATGGACCCCTTTCTTGGGCCGGGCCTCGGAGAACACCTCCCACTTCGTCGTGGCCGTATCGAGCGCTTGAACGTAGTGCACGTCCTTCCCGGCGCGATCTTTCTTCGGCACCTTCGACAGGTCCAGGACCCCGCCGAACAGCAGCATCCTCCCCGCGTCCGGGGCGAAGACCAGCACCGAGCCGGTACGCCATGCCGGCGGACCGTCGCCGATCTTCTGCCACGTGTTGACCGGCGCATCGGCCGCCATCGCGCTCGCGCACAGCCACACAGCGGACGCGGCCAGAAGCGATCTTGTAGGTCTCATGCTTGCTCCTCAGATGCGGACGCGCGGAGCGGAACGCCCGGCCGGCCCGGAGTCCGCCTCGCCTGCCTCGATTCTACCCTCTTGCGGCCAGCGGCTCAACCGCCTAGCCGGCGTCCTTCGGAGACACTCCGTTGCGTGGCGCGGCCGGGGTTTGTCCGTGGCGCCGAAACGGCACACACAGGCGGACCTGAAGAGGTCTTGACGTGAGCCGGAAACCGTTTGACAACGCAGCCGACGCGGCGCATGATGAAACTCGCGGATTGGAGTGCCGGAAGTGTGGGTGCCGGCACCTGCGCGTGCTTTACACGCGTCGTGCCCGAGGCGACAGGCAGATCCGCCGAAGGAAGGCTGTCGACCGATAGAGGCGGCGCGGGAGCCCCCCTTGCTTCACTCGTCGCGTTCGGCTGAACGAGAGGGACCATGCAACACCGAGCTTTGGGCCGCACGGGCGAGCGACTGTCGGTTATCGGATTCGGTGGGATTGTCGTGCGTGACGTGTCGCCCGCCGAGGCGGCCGATTACGTGGCTCGCGCGGTGGACCGCGGCGTCAGCTATTTCGACGTGGCTCCCACCTACGGCAACGCCGAGGAACGTCTCGGGCCGGCGCTCCAGCCGTATCGGGACCAGGTGTTCCTGGCGTGCAAGACCGGGCAGCGACGGGCCGAGGACGCCGAGGTGGAGCTGCATCGCTCGCTCGAGCAGCTTCGGACGGATCACTTCGATCTCTACCAACTCCACGCGGTGTCGTCGGTCGAGCAGGCGGACGAGATCCTCGCGCCGGGCGGCGCGTTGGAGGCATTCGTCGCCGCCCGGGGCCGGGGCCTCATTCGGCACGTCGGCTTCTCCGCCCACTCGGAAGAGGCGGCCGTCCGGCTGCTTGATGCGTTTCCGTTCGACAGCGTGCTGGTGCCGATCAACCTGTTCTGTTGGCAGGACGGCGGGTTCGGGCCGCGCGTCTGCGACAAGGCCGCCGAGACGGGGGCGGCGGTCCTCGCGCTGAAGGCGCTGGCCAAGCGTCCGTGGCGGGAAGGCGAATCGAAGAAGTGGGCGAAGTGCTGGTATTGCCCGATCGACACGCTGCCCGAGGCGAGGGCGGCGCTGTCGTTCACGCTGTCTCGGCCGGTGACTGCGGCGGTCTCTCCGAGTCACGCGGAACTGCTCTGGCTGGCCTGCGACGCGCTGGATTCGCTGGATGCCGAGCCCGTCGAATCCCCAGAGGAGGCGAGTTTCGACGGAGCCCCGATCTTCACCACAGCGAGCTGATTCGGCAGGACGCCTGACAAGAAACGGCGCCACACCTGCCCCTTGCGAGAGCTGCTCTTCTTTTTTCAGGATGATCCATTTCGCCAGGTAGTAGGCGGCCGCGAGGGCGATGACCGCCACCACGGGCTCCTTCGAGAACCAGATGACTGCGGTGGCTGCGCCACTGACCCCGAGGCGTGCAGCCCGGCCGAAACGCGGCCAGATACCTTCGAGTTCCAGATGCCGTGTCAGCCGGGGGCCGGCGGCGCTTTTCGTGGGTCGGGGGGTGGGTTCTTTCCTTGCGGCGGCGGGCGGAATTCGTAGGCGCCGATGTCGAGCTTGCCGTCGTCGGGGCGCGTTCGTGCCGAGCAGGGATGGACGTACTCGTAACGGGGCCTGAGGTCTATGCCGTTGACGCGGCCGGGCGGCGTTCCCTTGTCAATGGCGGTGACGGCGGATTTCCGGAGCGAGTAATCGTGCCCGCGGATGTCCGCAAATCCGGGGTCGCTGGTTCCCCAGCAGTTGCTCACTTCGCTCACGGGCTTCTCGTTGATGCGCTTGGACACGTCGATGCGGAGGCCGAAGCGGTCGGCATGGGGGTGTAGGTCGATGATGAGGTTGTTCCGGGTCATGGCGACCTGGGTGTCGATATGGGCGCGCAGAAGCTGCTGGCTATAGCCGCGGGCGTGCTCATTGACGAAGGTGTTGTCGCAGACGTAGATCTCACGCTTGGGACTGGACCACTTCCAGGCGGCCTTTACCACCTCGATGGAGCTGTTCTTGCCGTAGGCGAGCTTGTCGCCGGGCTTGAAGTCCGGCTTGTCGGCCTCGGTGATCCGCATGTTGCAATGGTTGGCCCGGTCGCGGCTCTGCCACTTGCCCCTGGCGCCGTAGTTGAAGTTGTAGTGCAGCTTGTAGCTCTTGCCGGTGCGCGTGTTGGTGACGGCCATCCGGTCCTTGAGCGGCTCCGGGCCGCCGCTCTTGTAGACGATGTCCATCACCATCTCGCGGCCGTAGTTGATGAAGGTGCTGTTGCAGGCGGTCTTGCTTTTCTGGACCAGGTTTCCGATGACGTAGGACTCGCCGCCGTAGGGCAGGTCGATGGGGTAGTTGCTCTTCTTCTCGTCAATGAGCTTGTTGTAGAGGACGTAGTTCTTCCCCGCTCGCGACTTGAGCAGTTGCCCCCGGTACGAGGCGTGCGAGAAGTTGAACATAAAGACGAGCTCGTCGACCTCGCCGACATAGAGGTTGTGATTCTGGCCCTCCTGGAACGGGCCCGGTGAGCCGTTCATGTAGAACTCGCTGTTCATGATGACGACGCGCGAGCCGGGGATGCGCGAGGTGAGGATGCCGTTGTCGTTGTCGTGGAAGTAGCAGTTCTTCACAACGGTGCCCACCCCGGCGGGCTCGACCCACAGGCCGGCCCCGTTGCCGCTGGTGGCGTTGCAGCCACCGGAGACCTCGACGTTCTCCAACCGCAGATTCCGCGCCGCCTGGACCATCACCGAACCGTGCTGGGGACCGCCCGGCGGGATCGTCCAGCGGCGCTTGGTGTCCGGCCCGCGGCACTTGTAGGCCAGGTGCGCCCGGCCGCCCACGCCGCGGATGGTGAGGTTGTCGGCGCGGATCTTGATGATGTTCTTGAGGCTGCTGTCTTTGTACTCGTTCTGCTTGCGCCACGAGGCGTACTCGCCGGCGTCGGCCTCGATGACGCAGCCTTTCGGGTTGCCCTTCTTCGCGACGGCGGCGACGGCGTCGACGAAGTTGGTGAAGTCCCTGCCCTTGGGCCCCACGGTGATCTTCGTGGTTGCGACGTCGACGGTCTGCGCGGCATAAAGCGAGACCCTCCCCGCGGCGTCTTTCACCCACGCGTAGTAGTCGTAGACGCCGGGTTCCTTCTCGGTGATCGAGCCGGGTGCCGTCGCGCGCCAGCCACTCGCAGAAGGCGCGGGAGGAATCGGGGTCTTGGTGATCATGTACCCGGCCACCTTGTCAGACGCTGTGAACGCGGCGACCCGGAAGGTCGATGTGGGAGAACGGCGCGGGAGGACGAACTTCGCCACTGCCGGCCGGCCCCGGGGCCTCTCCCCGGCGGCGGCGGGAACACACAGCAGCACGATGACTCCGACGACGCAGACTTTCATGGTCAACCTCCTGCTCGGCCTCTACTTCGCCGAGACCTTGAACGGCATGTGGCGTGAGAAGGCGTAGGCCTTGCCCGCCAGGATCACCTCGACGGCGTCGTCGGTGATCGTGTGCTTGGCCGCCAGGAGGGCGCCGGGCGCTCCCGCGCCGACCTCGATGAGATGAACGAGCGTCAGCTTGCCCGGCTGTTCCTTGTAGGTGTAGGTGATCCGGGAGACGGGGCTCAGCTTGCGGTGGTCCCGCGAGAGCTGCGTCATCTGCGACTTGCCCACGTCGGGATGGACGTCCGGCGCCGTCAGGCACCGGCAGCGCAGCCAGCTCTTGGCGTTCTTCATCACCACCGAGCAGCCCTTGCCGGCCTCCGGCGCGTCCGTGGGCACCTGCAACAGCCACTGGACCTCCGGCACGTTCTTGCCCTGGGCCGCGGTCAGGTCATCGACGACGACCACCGTCCCCGGCCGCACATACAGCAACTGGCGCACGCAGCGCTTGACCGTGCCGGGGGCGTACGCGCGGGCGAACTCGCACGCCGCCGCGGTCCATTTGCCTTCGTGCTTGAAGAAGGGCATGTCGCCCAACTCCAGCCTATACCGGCCCTCCAGTTGGGCCTGGAACGCGGCGAGGTCCTTGAACCACGTGCCCTTCACGAACCGCTGGGACTTGCCGCCGAGGAGGAGCGTGTTGTGCGCGTCGGTCCTCAGTTGCGGGCCGCGGTACTTGCCGTAGTACCCGGCGTCGCAGGCGAGCAGGCCGTTGCGGTAGATGACGAAGGTGCCGCGGTCCCAGTGACTGTGTCCGCTGTAGAAGTCGGTGCAGCGCAGGCCGACGATAGTGGCGTCGTCCTTCCACGAGCTTCGCATCAGCGCGTGGCCGCCGTGTGCAGCGCCGGCGCGCATGGCGAGCGGCGGGTCGGCCGGCGGGGTGGTGAGGTGCCGCGTGTAGAGGAAGTAGAGCACGCCGTGGACTCGGAAGAAGCGGTTGACGCCGCGCTGGGCGGCGAGCCACCGGCTGAAGTGCGCGCCGGCCGGCGACTTGAGCGCCCAGGTCAGCGCGTCGTACGGCCCGGCGATCTCGTGGGTCACCCCGCCGTCGGCGCCCCGCTGCATGTCGCCCCACGGGATGAAGCGCATGTCCGGCAGGGTGGACAGGACCATGCTTTCGAGCTGTCGTGAGAGCCAGTCATTCTGGTGCTCCTTGATCGCTCCGACGACGTCGGCCTCGAAGGCGCTCTGGAAGCCCATGATGGCCCAGGCGCCCGAGCCCGGGCAGTAGTTGTACCAGTAGCCCATGGCATCGCCGGGCAGGCCGTTGAGGTACTCCATCGCGGGGAACATCCGGTCGACGAAGCGGGAGCGGATGGTCCTTAGCAATTGGTCGGCCTCGGCGTCCTCGCCGGCGGTCGCCAGCGCCCAGAGCGCCAGGCCGGAGTTGCCCATCCAGACGTAGTTGTGGAAGACGTGGTCATCGGCGACCCGGAGGCCCGCCTTGACCACCGGCGCGACGTTGGCTCGCACCTTCGCCTTCAGGTCCTTCGTGAATCCGGGGTAGTGATAGAGCCAATCGTAGGCGAGGCCCATCTCGCGGCAGCGGAACCACACGTCGAAGGCGTCCATCTTGCCCGGCGCCTTGTAGCCCGCCATTCGCTTGATGGCCACCTCGGCGGCGGTCTTCTCGCCGGTCAGCAGCCAGACCATGGCCTGGCACGCCGCAGTGCGTTCGCCGCGCAGGCGGCCGAGCACCTTCTTGAACTCCGCGTCGCGGGGCAGCGCCTTGAGCTGCTCCAGCGAAATCCAGTGCGGCCCGTTCTTCGGCCGGAGCATCACGCGCGGATGGTCCTTCGCGATCTTATCCGCCGGGGGGATGATCTCCGCGCCGCCCGCCGGCTGGCTCCAGGCTGCGCCGGCCAAGAGCACCCAACAGCCAACCACGGCCCCTAAAACATGTCGGGGGATCATATTATGCACCTCCAAAGAAGATCATTTCCCGATGCAGTAGAGATGTTTCCAGGTGCGAACGTACATGCGTTTGCCCCGGAAGACCGGCGTTGACCGGAAGTGTTCGAGCTTGTTCGTGGCGATGACTTTGTAGTCCCTGCCGGGCTGCATCACCAGCGTGGTCCCGTTGTCGCTGCTGACGTACAGGTGCTTGCCGGCCCGCGTGACGCTCGGGTAGGCGGTCCCCCTGCCGAGCGGCAGCCTCTCGGACTTGATGATCTCGCCATTCGCCGCGTCGAGGACGTAGAACAGGTTCCGCTGGTTGACGACGTAGAGCAAACCGTCAAGCAGTGCGGGAGAGGCGTAGTAACGCTCTTTCTTCAGCGTCGCCTTCCACACGGTCGTTGTCTTCACGGTTCCGGCGTCGGCGGGCATGAGCCTCGTGGCCCGCGCCGTGCCCTCCAGGTGATAGGCGACGCCGTCGGCGACGATCGGCGAGGCGTATTCCAAGTACCCGGCTCCCTCGGCGAGAACCACCCCGTCGGCCACGCGGACCACCTGGCCCTTGGCGGTCACGGCCACGGTGGTCTTTCCCGCTCGCGTTATGAACGGCGTGCCCCAGCCGCGCCGCGACTTCTCCATCGCCCAGAGCAGCTTCCCGGTGAGCGGATCGAGGGCCGTCAGCTTGCGGACGAACACGAGCAGCTTCCCGTCGGCGAGCACCGGCGAGGCGCTGTGTCCCTCCGGGTGATTGGGCCGCTCGATGAACTGGAGCCACTTGCGAACCCCGTCCGTGTCGAAGCACGCGGCCACGCCCGTGCCGAGCAGGACCCAGACGTGCTTGCCGTCGCTCACCGGCGTGCTGGAGGTGTATCCGTTGGCGCGCTCAGTTTGTGCAGAGGCCCAGCGCGCGTTGCGTGAGATCTGCTTCTGGACCTCCCGTTGTTCCCGCTGAAGGTCCTTGAAGCGCTTCCTCAGCTCCTGGTTCTTGATGTCCTTCTTCCGTGCCGCGAAGGCCTTGTTGATCTCGTCGTCGAGCCACTGGTGCTTCTTCTTCAGAGCCTCCGTTTCCTTCTCCTTGGCCTCGGCAAGTTTCCGGTCCTCGGCGGTCCACGTGTCGCTGAGCTTCACGTGTCGCTGCCAGAGGATGCGGCCGTCCTTGGCGCCGACGCAGAGCAGCGCGTCCGGCTCGGCGCAGACAAATACCCTGTCGCCGACGAGGACCGGCGAGGAATTGCTCCGGCTGGGCAGCAGCGTCTTCCACACCACGTTCTTGTCGGTCGACCACGTGAGCGGCGGATCGGCATCGGGATAGATCCCCGTACCGTCCGACCGCCATCCCACAGATGACTGGGCGTGAGCGGTCGATGTCAGCAAAGCTGTGAGCAGTGTAAGGGTGAGCGCTGTTCTCATTGCACGGTCTCTTTCTTTGTCGCCGATCGGCCCTCCCTGGGCTTCCCGGGAGGCAAGGGGGTGCTGGCGAACTGGTCGGCGCCGATGTCACCGGCCGCGTCGGCCCTGCGCGGATGCCCGTCGAAGTCATCGGGGCAGTCGGAAGCGGAGAGCGGTTTCTTCGGCTTCCGGGCGCTCTTGACGATGGACGCGACCGGTTTCTTAAGGTGAAGGTCGCATCCGGCGGCGTCGACGAACAGGTCCGGCGTCGCCTTGGTGAAGTTGCCGTAGACCTCGGCCCGGGCCCCGCTGCGGGCGGCGATGCGCGCGTCGGTGATGTTGTTGGCGATGACCACCCCGCGGGTCTTGGGGAAGCGGTACTCGATGGCGTTGCGGTAGGTGCCGTTGGTCAGGATCGTGTTGTGGACGACCTTGGTGCCGGGCGAGTTCCAGACGATGATGGGGCAGTCGGCGTTCTTGATCCGCTTCGAGGTGTAGAAGAAATTGTTCCGGATGATCCCGCCGACGTGGCCCCGGGTGGGGGTCAGCCCCAGCGCGACCCCGCGGTCGCAGTCGAGGAAGACGTTCCGCTCGACCAGGGTGTCGCGCGAATCGCTCCACATCAGGATCGCCGGGCCGTACTGGTGCTTGAGCCCGGGCTTGACGTGCATGTTGCGGAAGATGCAGTCCCGGATGATGGTCCTCCGGGCACCGTGGAAGTCAACGCCCTGGGTGTAGCCGTT
>CAZDHT010000176.1:0-11599 GCA_964505325.1 uncultured Planctomycetota bacterium
ACGCCAACAGGTGAAGGAGCCAGCTTGAAGGTCATCCATCCATTTCGAACGGAACCGGCTGGCTACGGACGGGAGCGGAATATCCTGTGCACATTGCCGGGCCTGGTCAAGCACAACGTCGATGCGATTGCCTTGGCCATAACCGAGCAGCGTTCCGGATCGATTTCCGAGGCATTCGCCGCGCAGCTCGAACAGGCCGGCGTTCGGCTGGTCACGGTCGAGTCGGAGGGCTGGCTGCCATTCAAGCTGGCGCGCCGGATGTCCGAGGTCTTCGAGGCAGAGAAGGCGGACATCATTCACTCGCACGACTACAAGAGCGACCTCGCCATGCTGCTGGCCAAGACCGCCGGCGCGGTCCGGATGAACACCGTCCACGGCTGGTGCAGCCGGGACGCCAAGGAGCGCTTCTACGAGTGGCTCAACGTGCAGTGCTGCAAACGGATGGACGCGGTGGTGGTGTTCTGCGAGGACTACAAGCAACGCGTGACTCGTCGGGGCGTGCCGGAGCGTTTGGTGCACGTGGTTCCCGTCGGGTTTGATCCGGCCGTGGTGCCGCGGGAGGGCATCGACTTCCGCAAGGAATGGGGCATCGCGGACGGCGCCGTGGTCGTCGCACAACTCGGCCGGCTCAGCAAGGAGAAGCACCCGGAGGTATTCGTCCAGGTTGCGCGGAACCTGTCGCAGCGCTTCCCGCAAGCCCGGTTCGTCCTCGTCGGCGACGGCGAGATGCGCGAGGAGCTGGAACAGCGGGTCAAATCCCTGGACAAGAGCAATGTGGTCATCTTCGCGGGGTATGTGAGCGCGATGGCGGACGTGCTCGACGCAATTGACATCGCCGTCAACTGCTCTTCGACCGAAGCGATACCACGTACTCTGCTGGAGGCGGGCTCGGCCGGCCGGCCCGTCGTCGCAACTGCTGTGGGCGGCGTCCCGGACGCCATTGCGGACGGCAAGACCGGGATCTTGGCCCCACCGGGCGACGTCGAGGCAATCAAGGCCGCAGTCGCTCGGCTCGTCGAGGACGCGGCGCTTCGCAGCAGGATGGGAATCGCTGCGCAGGAGCATGTCCACACCGTCTTCGGCGTCGAGGCGTGCTCGCAGCGCTTGATCGAGGCGTACCGGTCCCTGATAGGACAGAAGGAGCTGACTGACAAGTGAAGCTGCTCGTAGTCGAGCCCCGCAATCTCTTTCCTCGCGACTCCGGGGCCAAGATCCTCAGCAGCAATGTCCTGGCCCATCTGGGCAAGCAGCACGAGGTCACGATCGTCGTCAACATCGACCCGCACGCGCCGGCGCAACACCTGGAAGAGATGCGTCAGATATGCCGCGAGGTTGTAACGGTAGAGTGGAAAGAGATCCGCAACTTCACGCTGCGCTTCTACATGGAGCTGGCCAAGGGCCTGTTCACCGGCCGCCTGTACGCCGTCAAGAAGTTCTGCACACCGGCTCTGCGGGAACGGGTTGCAGGCTTGGCCGCCGAAGGCGGATTCGACATGGTGCTGTGCGACACCCTTTCAACGTTCATGCCTCACGTGGATTTCAGCGGGACGCCGTGCGTAGTGCTTGCCCATAACGTCGAGCACCGCCTCCGGCAGCGTCAGGCGGGGCGAGCGCGAGGGCTCAAGGCGGCATACCTGCGGTACTATGCGCGGAAAACCAGAGCATTCGAAACGAAGTCGTTCGAGACAGCGGAGCAGGTCGTGACCGTGTCGGCGGCGGACGCCGAGCACATCCGAAATGTGTTGAAGATCGAGCACGTGACGCCGCTGCCGCCGGGGGTCGATGCCGAGTACTTCTCGCCCGGGGGGCCGGAATCGCCGGAGCCGGGGATTGTGTTCACGGGGTCGATGGATTGGCAGGCGAACATGGACGCCTCGGAGTTCTTCGTCCTGGAGGTCCTGCCGCTGATTAGGAAGGCGTTCCCGCGGGTCCGGTTCAGCATCGTCGGCCGCCGGCCGCCGCCTCACATCAGGGCACTGGGCCAAGCGGACCCGGAACATGTCGAAGTGACCGGGACAGTGGACGACATCCGGCCCTACCTGGCTCGCGCCCGGGTGGCCGTCGTCCCGGTGATCTTCGGCAGCGGCATCAAGATCAAGGTGTTCGAGGCGATGGCGATGGCCAAACCCGTCGTGGTGAGCACCATCGGCGCCGAGGGCCTGCCGCTCGTTCATCGCGAGAACGTGCTCATCGCCGACACGCCGGCGGAGATTGCGGCCTCCTGCGTCGAACTGCTTCAGGACGGCGATCTGCGTCGCCGGCTCGGCGAGCGCGCCAGGGCGACGGTGCTGGCGGGCCACGACTGGAGTGTGGTCGCGGCTGAGTTGGGACGAATCTGCGAGGACGTCGCACGGCGGAGGAAGAAGCGTTGATCGCTTTCGAAATCATCTTCTGGGTCGCCGTTGGCCTGCTGATCTACACGTACTTCGGTTATCCCCTGCTGCTCTTCGCGGTCACGTCGGTGGTGCAAGCGTTCCGGGACTTCAGCTTCCTTTTCCGGCGGGAGACACGTCGAGTCGAGCGCCGAACTGACGAAGACCTGCCGTCCGTCTCGCTGGTCATCCCCGCGCACAACGAAGAGGCGGTAATCGCCGCCAAGCTCGAAAACTGCCTGTCGCTGGACTACCCCCGCGACAAGCTCGAGATCATCGTGGGCTCGGACGGGTCGGACGATGCGACCAGCCAGATCGTTGAATCCTTCGCTGATCGCGGCATCGTCCTGGCCGCGTACGACGAGCGCCGAGGCAAGCCCTCTGTCATCAACGACACGGTCGCGCGCGCCACCGGAGAGATCGTCGTCATCTCCGACGCCACCACGATGATCGACCTGGAGGCGATCCGGAACATCGTCCGCCACTTCGAGGACCCCAGGGTGGGTGCGGTGAACGGCGAGTTGCGGTTCGTTTCGCCGGGCGAAGGACACCGCGGCGAGGGGCTCTATTGGCGATACGAGGTGATGATCAAGTTCATGGAGAACCGGCTCGGCGTGGTGCTGGGGTCGAGCGGTGCGCTGTGTGCGGTCAGGAGGTCGGTCTATCGGCCCATTCCGGCCAACTGCATCTGCGACGATTTTGTGATCACGCTCAACGTGATGATCGACGGCGGTCGCGCCGTGTACGACCCGGAGGCGCAGTCCGTCGAAGAGACGGCCGCCTCGGTCGAGCAGGAGTCGAGCCGGCGCGAACGGATCGGCGCCGGCAACTTCCAGGCGCTCGGTCTGACGATGAGCCTGTTGAGCCCCGCGCGCGGCTGGGCGGCGCTGTGCTATCTCTCGCACAAAATATTCAAGTGGATCACGTGGGCCTTCATGCTCACGGCGCTGGTCGCAAACGCCGTCCTGCTCCGCGAGCGATTCTATACCGTCCTGTTCGCCCTCCAGGCGTGCTTCTACGCGCTGGCGATACTGGGAGGGCTGCGCCTGAAGATCCCCGTCATTTCGCGGGTGGCAAGAATCATCCACTACTTCGTCGCCATGCATTCCGCTCTGTTCCAGGGGTTCCTACGGTTTCTGCGCGGTACCCAGGAGGTGGCGTGGCAGCGACAGCACCGGTGAAGCCATCTCAGCATCGGACAGCGCTGCGCCTCGGCTTGGCCGTCGCCGGCTGCTGGGTCGTCGCCATCGTGATGAGCGTGCTCTCGGGCCAGGGCACCGTCAACGGGCGCTATCTCGGCAATCTGTCATCGCTCCTCTTTGCGCCACTGTTCATCCTGCTGGCAACGGCCATCGGCGAATGGGTGCTTACCCGGGCTCTCAGGCTGCGCGAAGAGTTTACCGGCCGGACGGTGTTGGCGGCTGGGCTGGGACTGGGCGCGTTCTCCCTGACGACGCTGGTGGTGGGCTGTATGGCCGTGCCGCCGACGCCCGTGGTCTGGGTCGTCCTGGTGACGCTGGCCGGGGTGCTGTCGCATCGGACTGGGGCCCTCCTGCTCCGGTTGGGCCGCAGGATCAAGGAGTTCTGGATATCGGCGGAGGTGGTCGGCCTGGTGTTCAACGGGCTCCTCGTCCTGATCATCTGCACCCTCGTCGTCCTGAACATCTTGTACGCCTTCGTCCCGCCGCTCGAATACGATGAGCTGGAGTACCACCTGGCGGCGCCGGCGAAGTACGTCCGCGCCGGCCGAATCTTCTTCATCTCCGACAACGCCTACGCGAGTTTTCCCGCGAACATCGAGATGCTGTTCCTCGACGCGATGCTGATCCGCGGTGGGGTGGCGGACGGCTTCGCGCTGGGGCGGCTCATCAATGTCGCGTTGGGGCTGCTGGCGGCGTGCGCGGCCGGTGCGTGTGCGGCGGCGCTGTTCTCCAGACATGCGGCTGTGCCGGCGGCGGCCATTCTGTACACTTGGCCCCGCGTCAACGGCCTCCAGCAGATCGCTTACGTCGAGCTCGGGCTGATGTTCTACGTCGGCCTGGCGCTGCTTGCAGCCGATCAGTATCACGGGGCACGGCGCAAGCTGCCGCACTTGGTGCTGTTGGGGATCGTGTGCGGGCTCGCCGCAGGATGCAAGTATCCGGCGGCGCTGTTCGTGTGTGGACCGGCGGCGCTGTGGGTCCTTTGGTCGGCCCGGCGACGGTTGGTTGCGCACGGCCTGGTCTTTGTTGCGGTCGCTTTGGCGACCCTCTCGCCGTGGCTGATCCGGAATGTGGTGAACACCGGCAACCCGGTTTACCCGCTTCTGGGCGGCACGCTGGGCGGGCGCACGTGGTCGGCGCGGAAAGAGGCCCGCTGGCACAAGGCCCACAGCTCGAAAGACCGGAGCCTCGCCGGAATGTGGAAGTCCGTCCGCAAGACGGCCACCGGGGGATATCCGGGCAAGGACGACCCCAGCAGCATGACGGTCCTGCTGGCGGCCTTTCTGCCCTTCGCCCTCGTGCGGCGCAAATGGTGGACCAAGGCCCTGATCCTGCTGTTGCTGACGGCGGGGTGCATTGTCGCGTGGCTTCTCCTGACCCACCGGATCCCGCGGTTCATCATGCCGTGGCTGGTCCCGCTCGTCGTGCTCAACGCCGCCGGCGCGGTGGCGCTGGCGCGAACGCGGGTGCCGAGGGTTGTCCTCGCCCTTGCGTTCGTCGTCCTCTGCGGCATCGAGGCGGAGGCGACGTGGCGTGTCCGCCACCCGAGCGCCGAGACCCGATTCCTGTTCGGCGCTTACGCGGCGGACGCCCTCGCCACGGAATTCATGCCGACGATTCCCTTCATCAACTCGCTGCCACGTGGCTCGCGCACGTTGTTTCTGGGCGAGGCGCGAACCCTCTACTACACCGGTCACATCGTCGCGCCGGTGGTGTTCGACGAGAATCCCCTTGACGACATCGTTCGCGCCGCCCGAACGCCCGAGGATATCCGCGACGGGCTCGACAAGCTGGGCATCACACACATCTACGTGAACCTCGGCGAGATCCACCGCCTGCAATGGAGCTATGCCTTCCGCCACGCAGGCCGCGAGTCGGGCGGCTATACCGCGCTGTTCGAAAACGACCAACAGCGACACCACCTGTCCGGGTTCCTCGCGAAGTACTGCAAGATCGTCCATCCCGCGCTCCCGTCCTCGCCGACGAACGGAGCGTTGCCGAAAGGTCGCCTCGACCGTGAGCTGACATACGTGCTGAGCCATCACGATCGGAAGCGGCCCCCGCGGATCCCGGTCCAATCCTTCGTCTACGAGATCGTCCGCGGCTCGTAGCTCCTTTCTGGCCTTCTGCAAGAAAAGCGTGTACCATTGGCTGCATGGCATCGTCCCACGACAGGTTTTTCTGTTCGGGCAAGGAGTGGCGGCCTGCCGGCTCGCCACAGGACGTCATTGCGGTGCTGATGAGCGGCGGCGTGGACAGCAGTGTGGCCGGAGCCATGCTGCATCACGCCGGGCGCGACGTAGTCGGCGTCACGATGCAGATCCCCAGCGGCATCGGACCGCAGGGCCCCGGCGCCGACTTGCAGGCCTGCTGTGGGAGCGGCGCATCCGCCGTGGCGCGGCAACTCGGCATCTCGCATTACTTCGTCGACGTGCGCGACGAATTCAAGAAGTTCGTGCTCGAGCCCTTCCGCACGGCCTATCGGAATGGTCTGACGCCGAGCCCGTGCATCGACTGTAACACGTACATCAAGTTCGATGTCGTGATGCGGCTGGTCCGCGAGGCGCTGGGGATCGAGCGAATCGCGACCGGCCACTACGCGCGGACCCTGGAATCCGCGGACGGGGCTGGTCTCTATGCAGCCGCGGACAACACCAAGGACCAAAGCTACTTCCTCTACGGCATCCGGAGGGAAGCTCTGCGTCGGATCGTTTTCCCGGTGGGCGAACAGACCAAAGAGCAGACGCGCCAGACCGCGGCCTCGTTAGGCCTCGACGCGGCCGGCCACGCCGAGAGCGCCGAGCTGTGCTTCGCCGGGCAGGGGGACTACCGCGCCGCGCTCGGCGACAATCCCGACGCCGGCCCAGGCGACGTGCTCGACCTCGACGGCAACGTGATCGGCGAGCACAAGGGCATCTCGCGGTACACCATCGGCCAGCGCGAAGGGCTCGGCATCGCCGGCGGCGTCCCGCTGTACATCGTAGAGATCGACGCGCAGAGCAACGCGATCACTCTGGGCGACCGGGCCACGACGGCGAGCACGGATGTTCGCGCGCACAAGCTCAACGTCCTGGCGCCGGAGGTCCTGAGCAGGGGAGGGCGGTTTCTTGCGAAGGCCAGGTACCGACAGGAACTGGCCGCGTGCACGCTCGTCGCGCTGGATGGCGGGCATCTGGACGTCGAGTTCGACGAGCCTCAGCACAGCGTCACCCCCGGCCAGCACTTGGTGTTGTACACCGACTCCGGTCGCATCATTGCGGGAGGGGAAATCACACGCTCGACTTGACCCCGCAGGCATCACACGCAGGCATCACCCCTTGACACCGCCCGGCTTCGTATTATAAATGGACACGTGTGCATTTATGATACCAAACTGGGCAGCAGCGGTTGAACTACCTGTGATTCAGCCAGTCTTGGTTTATTGAGGCACGCACTGATAATGGAACCCGCGCGTTTATGGAAGAGATTCTTCGCTAACGCTCAGAATGACACAAACCGTGCCTATCCTGTCATTCTGAACGAAGTGAAGAATCTCTGATGCATGGACCGCAATTGTCATTGTCAACGCATGCGCCACTAGGAAGATGAAAAGAAGGGGAATCGGGGGATAACATGTTCCGATTTGTGTAGTTTTTTAGATTTCGAGATTCCTCAGTTCCGACGCGCGGTAACGAGGCAGTTGCCCGCGTTCCCGACGGCGCCGGGGCCGTATAGATAGCCCATCCGTTCGATGTGGCCGTCGTGGCGCGGGCATCTTGCCCGTGGTGTCACGGCGATCTTGCCCGCGGTGTCACGGCGATCTTGCCCGTGGTATCACGGCCAGGCCTGCCCTGCCTGTCCGGCGAAGCCGGGAGCGGAGCCGAAGGGATGGCAGTGCCACGCCGGCACACGGGATTTAGACCGAGCACCGCTGTTTCCCGCTGGCCGCGAACCTGAACAACCGGTGAGGAGTCTCTTTTTCACGACACTTTTTTGGCTGCGGCTCTGCCGCGTTGCGTGCTTTGTGCCCTTTGTGGTGAGGTGTCGAGGTGTTTGAGCAAACAGGTGGATTCGTTGGAACCGCGCCCCCGTTCGGCGCGTCTATAGTATCAGGGGATGGTGTGAGGAAACTGCGCACGGAGGGAGCAAGATGTCCGCAAAACGATTCATCTGTGTGGCCCTGATCCTTCTGGTGGCCGGGCCGGCCCTTGCGGGCGAAGCGAAGATTGTCCGGTGGCCGGTGGACTACGGTCAGGTCATTCGCGCCACGGCGAACATGGTGCGGGACCGGCAGGCCCAGGCGCTGGTGAGGAAGCACGGCCTGAGCCTGGTCGACCTGACGTGGGAGGACACCGGCCGGTTCAAGAACTCCGCTCTTGGCCCGAACATCTCGGACATGACCATCCAGGTGCAGCACATGGACCGGCGGCGCCGAAGGTGGTACCTGACCTGCATGCCCGTGATCCGGTATGCGAACTTCTCGGACAAGACGGCGGACATTCGTCTCGAGAATTTCTTCCTGCTCGTGGGTAACGAAGCCGGCCGGAGCCGCCGGCGGATTTCGCTCAAGGAATACCTGGGCAACTTCCGGAAGTACCTCAGCAATCCGAACTCGTGGCGCGGCAGAGAGAGTTCGCTGCTGGCCGCGCGAGACACCCACGCGCTGGTCAGCGCCCAGGCGTGCTTCCTGCCGGTGCCGCGCGGGGGGGCGGCCGAGTTCAATCCGGTCGTGTTCAATTACCAGTCCTACCGGGGCAACCCCGCCGTGCTGGCGATCCTGGCCACGCGCGAGGGGACCAGCGCGACGGTGATCGACAACGTGCGTGACGGGTTCCACGCCGGACGCGCCTGGGGGCAGCGGCTGTTCTTCAACGGGAGCGGCCGGCGCGCCAGCCTGACCGGACGGCGGATCAGCGACGTGCAGCCGATCTGGCGCCGGGACCGCGATGGCGGCGTGGTCGTTCGGGGCCCGGGGTGCAACGTGGTGATGCTGATCCAGGTGCCGCTGGAGCAGGTGAGGCCGAGGCGGCGCGTCTACGCGGCGGAAGGGGCGACCGACGCCAACGCCAAGGCCGCGGCCGCGATGAAGATGCGCCGCGGCAGCGACGTCGAGACGGCCGTCATCGGGCACGGCCGGGTCGAGGGGCCGTTCACCGAGATCGACAACCTGGCGATCCGGCGCGATGCGAAGTATCCCATCCGCATCACGGTGCAGTTCTACAAGGCCACGAGCAACGGCGTGGTTGATGAGCGAGACATCGCGGCGATCCGCGCGCAGATCGACAGAACCTACCGGGACGGCGACTACGTGGGCAGCCTGGTGGTCGAGGGCGAGACGGGGCGGCCGACCGAGCACGACGGCCCGAAGCATCCGCGCCGGCCGGAGCCGAAGTACGAGCCGCAGCCCCCGCCGAAGTACCAGCCGCCGGCCTGGTGGGACACGTTCTGGCAGAAGTATGAAAAGGACACCGGCGAGACCCGGCAGGCGGCGATCGGGCGGCTCTACAAGATGATCGGCCGGGAGCGGCTCCTGCTCATCATCGACGACGAGATCCTGCTGGGGAAGAAGCTCAAGGAGTTGAACAAGTAGGGTAACGCTTCAGCCGGTGCGGTGGCTATTGGAGCTGGGCATCGAGTGCGGCCCTGAGCGCTTTTTCGCTCTGCAAGCCGACGAACTTCTCGATCTGCTCTCCGTCCTTGAAGAGAATCAGCGTGGGGATGTTCCTCACGCCGAACCTGCGGGGCGTGGCGCTGTTCTCGTCCGTGTTGAGCTTGCCGATCTTGGCCTTGCCCTTGTAGGCTTTGGCCACCTGCTCGACAATCGGGCCCTGCGTTCGGCACGGCGAACACCACGGCGCCCCGAAGTCAACCAGCGTGACGCCGGTCTTGACGGTCTCGTCGAAGTTTGCGTCGGTGATCTCGAGCGCGTCGGACGGCCCCTTCGGCTTCCGGGCTGTGTCGCAGCCCAGGGCGACGGAGAGCCCGAGCATGCAGGCCAACATCACCGCTTGTCTCGTCGTCATCGTGGATCTCCCCGGCGGCATGCCGGCGTTACAGTTGCGCGTCGAGCGCGGCCTTGAGTTGCTCTTCGCTTTGGACGCCGATGAATTGCTTCACTTTCTTGCCGTCTTTGAACACGATCACAGTCGGTATGGCCATAACGCCGAACTTCGCCGCTGTTTCGTTGTTATGGTCAACGTTGAGCTTCGCCACTGTCGCCTTCCCCTCATAGGCCTCGGCGAGCTTCTCGATGGTCGGCCCCTGCATCAGGCACGGGGCACACCACGGCGCCCAGAAGTCCACGAGCGTCACGCCTGATTTGACGGTGTCGTCAAAATTGGCATCAGTCATTTCAAAAGCCATCTGCATTTGCCTCCGTTGAGAGTTACAGGCCCGACAAGCATCCTTTGATTATACGGACGGGGATGCCGGGCGCAAGGGGCGCGATCGGATCTGCGGTGAAATCCGGCGGCATCCGCCGCGCGGCGCGGCTCCGGAAGCTTGCGAGAGAAGCGATCACGCTGTAGACTGGTGCCCGTATGGATATCCAAGTTATGTCAGAGCCGATTTCGATGGACGATCTGGCGAAGATGGCGACGTCGCAGTTCCTTGACCTGATCAAGGCGGTCGTCGACATCGAGAAGAGGTCGATGGCCGTCGGCGGCGAACTGCACGCGGACGAGGAAGCGGTGCTCCTCGATGGAGGATCGGCGCAGAAGGACCTGTGGGGCATCAATCTCTACCCTGGGAAGACAGGCGACGAGTTCATCGAGTTCGATTCGATGATTAACCTGCGTCCGTCTTGCGGCAACCGCTCGTGGGTATCGATGATCCGGGGATCAGGCAGAGGGTGGTCGACGTGGTCCGCGAGCTGGTGAGGTGATGTCATGATCCACGCCAAACTGGCCGCGGGGCGGTGGTTCGAACTGACGCTGCTCGCGCAGCTCGGGAACATCGGCAGCGAGGTTAGCCGCGCCATCCGATGGCGCGGACGGGACGAGAAGTTGTTCATGGGCGCGATCGAGCGAGCGCTCGAGCTCTTCGATCTCACGCTGAGCGACCGGCGCTGGCGAGGGCGGCGCAAAGAGATCGCCCGCGCCCGCGAGGTCCTCTGCGATATTGTGTTCGGCCCGAACTCGTACTCGACCACCCTCGAGGACCTCGACCGCTACTTCACCCACTTCGCCATCGCCGCGCGGAACGAGAGCGCCTGACCGCGCGTTCACCCGGAAGCGTGTCCCGGCGGCCTCAGCCTGGATGCAGAATGCTCGTCGTGGTGAAGCAGTCAAAGCACACGAAGACGTAGATCATCCCGCAGTCCGCGAGGTCGTACTTGTCGCCGCAGGAATCTGCGGTGGCACGATTCGTCTGTCTTTAGATCAGCGGCGTGAGGATCGCCATCGCCTTGCGGATGCCTTCGTCCTGCTCCGGCCCGCTGACCTCGCGCTCGATGGTGTACGGGCCTTGGAACCCCTTCTCTTTCATCCGCCGTATGACTAGGGGGAAGTTGACTTGGCCCTCGCCGAGCGGCACTTCCTTGCCGAGCGACTCATCGCGGTTGGGCCACACGCCGTCCTTCATGTGGCAGGCGCGGATGTATTCGCCGAACAGCTCGACGCAGTCGATCGGGTTGGACTTGCCGTAGAGGATCACGTTGGCCGAGTCGAAGTTGACGAAGAAGTTGCCGGCCCCCGTGTCGAGGATGGTGCGGCGGAGCGTGGAGGCCAGTTCGCAACCGGTCTCGACCAGCACGTTCTGGCCGTTCGCCTTGAAGTGGGCGCAGACGTCTTCCATCGTCTCGATGAACGAGACGTAGACCGGGTCGGTCTCGTCGTCGGGGATGAAGCCGATGTGGCAGACGATGTTTTGGATGCCGACCTCCTTGACCGCGTCGGAGAAGTGCTTCATCAGTGGCACGCGGAGCGGTCGCAGGTCGGGCGGGACCAGGCCCAGCGTCGCGGGCCCGCCGACGTTGTCGTATGTCTGCCCTTTGAATCCGCACGTGATGGCGGAGACCTCGATGCCCGTTTCCGCGATGGCCGCTTT
>CAZDHT010000177.1:0-11587 GCA_964505325.1 uncultured Planctomycetota bacterium
GCACACCCACCAACACCGCCTTCAATCTTCCGTTCCTCATCGCCTGTGCCCTCCTGACTGAGCTTCCTGTGTCCTGCCCACTGGCTGCGAGCGGGACACCTGTTCGCGTGCCTCGCCACATAATGAGTACCCGGGCTCGACTGACTTGTTACACGTCTTTGCCGGTCACTTTCCGGCGCCCAACGCCTTCAATTGGGCTTCGAGAGCCTTCACCTGCCGATCCAGTTCCGCTGCCGCGCGGCTGTAGGTCTGAGCGCGGGAGCTTTCTTCCTTGAAACCCGCGTCATTCTTCTTCGCCTTGGCCTCACCGGCCCGCTGGGCGAAGGTCGCAGCCAGGCGCCTGTTTCGCTCCAGTTCCGCCTGGGCGGCGCTCAGCTTCTTCTGCGTGATTCGCTTCTTCAGTTCCTGCACGGCCGCTGCGAACGCCTTGTCCTTCAGTTCCTCGGGCTTGATCGCAGTCAGCAACTTCTCGGCGCCCGCGGTGGAACCAGCCCTCTCGATCCTGGTCGCGCCATCGAGGAGTTCCTTGCCCGTCAACTTGGCTGAGCGCAGAAGGTTGACGGCGCCATCGAAGTCGCGCTTGGCGGCGAGAACATCGGCCAGTGCGAAGAGCAGACCGCGGTCGGCGGGCGCTTTCTTGAGGGCGGCCTGATAGACCGCCGCCGCGTCGTCGGCGCGGCCCTTGGCCCTGAGGAACCCGGCGAACGCCACCGAGAGAGCCCGGTCGCCTTCAACCTTCACCAGGCCTTCGCGGTACACCCGCTCGGCCTCCGCGTCCTTGCCGAACTGCCGGAGCAGCGCGGCGCGGCGCACGGCCATGCCTGCCGAGAATGGAACGGATGCGGCGACGGCCTCGGCACGAGCGAAAATGCGATCCGCAGCCTTCGCGTCGCCAGCCCTCTGGAAGGCGCCCGTGAGGTTCTGGAACGCAGACGCGGCAGCAGTCTTCTGGGCGTCATCTGCAGCAACCGCCAGCATGGCTTCTGCCGCCTTCTCTGCGAGCTGGTTCTGTTTCCGACCGGCCATTACGCGGAACCGAACCTGGTGGAATCCGAAAGACGCAGCGCCCTTGGGAACCTTCCTCTCGAGCCGGGCGAACAGCGCGACGGCCTCCTTGCCATCGCCTTTGTCCAAGAGCCCGGCCAGCCGCTCGGCGCGGACCGCGGCATCGGCGCACGATTTTGCGTCCTTCGCCCGTGCCAGCGCCGCAGCGATGTCGCCCTCGGCCGCGGCAAAGCCCTTCTTAAGTGTGAGGGTCCGGTCGGCAAGCTGAAGGAACGGAGTTGGGGCTTCCATCTTCGGGCACACCTTCGCCCGGAGCACGGCCGCCACCGAGTTGAACTCGGTCTCTTTTCCGGCCTTTGCGAGCGCCGACGCGAACCCGATCCCGACGTGCCAGCAAGGTGCCAGCTCGGCCGGAGTCCTGGACAGGTCTGCCGCCGCGGCCAGCGCCCTGGCAGCGCCCGCTGCATTATTCTTGGCGACGCCCGTCCGCGCAGCCACCAGATTCGTCACACGGTCCCCGCGACGTTTCTCGTCGGTGCCCGGCTTCATCACGGGAGTGGCAGCCTTGAGCCACGCCGTGATGTCCTCGGGCTTCGCCCGCAGTGCGGCCGCCTCCGCGCGGTCCAGAGCGGCCCTCGCGGTTTGGACAGCCTTCTGCGCGTCGGCCGCCGCCGTGGCCGGTTCAGCACCCATCGCAACCGGCGCGAACAGAGCGAGAACAACCACAACCGCCGCCACCTTCTTCATCACCTTCTTCATTGCCCTACTCCTTCGTTTGTTTGGGCCTCTGCGTGGCCGACGCGTCCAGGAGACCATCTCCTCGGCCCGCGCGGCCCGGCGCGGAGCGCCCTACCTGCCGACGATCTTCAACACCAACGCGACACCTGCCGCAGCTAAGCCCAAGTACTGTGCCGCGGGTGCCGCTGCCAGCAGGCCGACCACGATCAGCACGATGGCTGTCCAGGTGAGCAACTCCTTCCACCGTCCTGCGAATTGTCTCACGTCAGCCATCCTCCTTCCGCGCCCGACGGCGCATCCCGCTAGCCTTTTGGTGTTCACTGCCGACTCCTTCCTGAATTCGGCTGAGGGCGTCCCATTGAACGGCCCAGTACCGCTCGATCTGCACGGCGACCTGGCGGTCCGCGCGAGCGGCCTCGCCGGCTACCTCGGAGGCTGAATCCAGCCGCGTCGCGGTATGGGGGACGCTGACACAACCAGCCAGCACCGCCACAAGGATCATCAGCCCAAGCGTTCTTCTCATCTGGCACCTCCGCTAATGTGCGGCCTCATTCAATCGGGGTTGCAGTGCAAGGCCCTTCGACGCGTTCGGCGACAGAACCTTCGGCTGGGTTGGGAGATAAGGTGCGCGAAGAATCCCGTATCGTGTAACCGAGTTACATTCCTGCCTGGATAGCTCGACGCGTAAATCGCCGCAGTGGCGGAGGATGGATTCGCAGGGCCGGGCATTGCTCTGGAACGAGCCTATTCGCTTCCGTGTAACCATTGGGGCGGTCTTGTCTACTGTCAGCGTCCGCATGTCGACGCTCTCCCGGCCATGTGCTTTCCCTTGTCGATCGGTCGCAGAATCACATCCAGAGCGAAGCCCGCCCGGTAGGCTCCGTGTCCGATTGACTCGAGGAGCCGATGGCGGGGCCCCAATCCGCACGTTGCCAGCGCGTCACGTAACCTGGTGATGGCCGCCTTGAGCGCGGGCTGCGGCTTCCGGGGACGGATGATCTGGACGCCGGACCGTAGGCGGGGCGGCGCATCTTCGACCCGTTCAGTGACAAAATCGTCCACGGTCTCCCGGTCCAGACCGAGACTCGGGTGGCCCTCCGCGAGACCGCGGTGCGTCGGGGCCGCCGGTCGGGAATACTCGGAGTCCTCTACAACCGGCTCTTCCCCGCGTAGAGTCTTCTTCGCAAGGATGCCAAGAAGCTCCAAAAGGCGCTCTGCACCATCCAGTTCCTCGCAAGGGATCAAGTGCGCTGAACCTGAGTAAAGCACGAAGGCCCGCCGCTCTCGGATTTGCCTTCTGAACTCCTCCGTCTCCATAACCGACGCCATTGCGTCGGCCAGCGGGACATCAGGCTGGAGCACTTCGAAGACCGTGCGCAGAGGAAGCCACCGCGCGCCCCGTTTCCCGCAACGTTCGGCGAGGGAACGGAAGGTCTCCCTCTCCAGTCCAAAGCCGAGCAATACGGTCGGCGCCTTGTCCCCGACCACGTGGCCCGTGCCGGAAGGCTGGTGCGGTACGCGATTGCTCCTTTCGATGGCGCGGATGACGGCCCGCGCGGCGGCGCGGAATGCTCGCTCGGCCCTTTCTGCGGCGTCGGCGCGCCGCTTGAGTTCGGCCAGCAGCCGCATCAGTTCGCTCTTGTCGCATTCGTCCATGGCTGCTCTCGCAGTCGTGGTTCCGGCCTCTGCCCCGGTCGTGTTCTCGCGTCTATGAGGTAAGCGTCACGACGACACGCGAGGGCCGTTGTTTTTTGGAAAAACTCCCGAACCAGGCCGAAGCATCGAAAACCTGCCTGGTGCGACGTGGCAACGTCCGGGCGCTCCGCCGTTGCACTTGCGAATCATCGGCCGAGTCCGGTTCGCGCTGCTCGTGCGTTCTAGTCGTTGGTGCCCACGGCGGTTACAGGAGAGACGGCCATATCCACATCGGCCGGCACACCGATTGCTGGGAAATAGGGGTTGAAGCGCGGGAACCCGAATTGTAAAATCTGCTGCAAGGCCTTGACAATCGGAGGACTTGCGGTTCAATGAGCCGACATGCATGGGGTAGTCGGTCCTCGGCGACGCTGTTGTATGGCACGAGGGGTGGTTGCCACGCCTCGCTCATGCGGTTGCCTTCAACCCCGACCGGTGGCAGCATCGGGGCGCCGGCGCATCTCGCGCGCCGGTAGTCAGCCCGAGACAGCGATTCGGCTGGTTGTCCCGGTTCGGGTTGGGTTGTATGTTGAGTGAAAGTACGTGGACCGTATAAGGAGGGAGCAACAATGGCCGACCAGATGCCGCCGCTCAGCCCCCAGGCACAGGTGCGCGCGAGCATTCTCGAGGCGATGACGGCTCGCCTGGCGCGGAGTTCGGAGATTCTTCGGCTCACCGAATGGGGAGAGGAGGTGATTCGTCCTCTGGCCAAGGACCTACTCGAGAACACAGAGCTGCAGACACAGGTTCTTGCCAAGTGCCTCAAGAGGCGCCAGAAGGCACTTCAGGAGGATTTTTTTCTGGAGTTTGTGAGGCAGGTGACAGAAGGCACGAGCGGCGTTGGCCTCCGAGGGTATTTTGAGGCCAAAGTTGACGAGGTGCGGAAGCTCATTGCGTTTCTGGGCATTCAGACGCGGACGGTCATCTGTCTCGTGGGGATAGCGTTCAAGGAACACCTCAGAAACGCCCGGCAGCCGGTCCTGGTTCAGGAGGGGCGACATGTTAGCCGGCTTGGATGAACTGCCCCCCGCCGAACACACACTCGCAGCGGTCCGGCAGAGCCTGGGCCTTTATCTCGACGCTCGATATCCGCACGACCTCTGTTGTTTTGGGATGTCTGCGGTCACGGCCTTCTACGATGCACTGCGCGTCGCGGACGAGACGTTGCTGCACGTGCCCTGGCACCGGTGCAGTGACGCGGGTTTTATCCCCTTGAGATTCAAGGCGGGGAAGCTGCACGGGCTGCTCACCCGAAAAAACCGTAGGATAGACAAGAACGCCCTCCGGAAGATTCTGGCCGAAGTCGTCCCGACGGCCTTTTGGAAGAATCCGCAGTTCGTGCCCAACTCCGACATAGTATTCGCGAGCATCTTCGACCAATTGCATCAGCAAATGGACTTGGAGCACACGTTCCGCAGCGAAAGCCACTGGCGGAGCCGCGCCCTGAGCGCGCCGGAGGGTGTAGATGCCGATGACCGCAACAAACTGTTGACAGACCTTCTTGACGGGGATGCCGGAAAAGCGAGGAGAAGCTGGTGGCTTACCAAGAAGGCGATGATGACGGGGAGCACCGAATTCTGCATCGAGGTGCTTCGGGGCATCCTTCGTTGCGCGGACGACGAAGAGCTTCTGCTCGAGTATCTCGAGGGTATCATGGGGCTGGCACAATCCGTCCGCCCCCCATTCCTGGCGCTCTTGCGGCTCAGGGACATCTTCATGAGGTACACGCGTCCAAAGAGAGACCCTACTACGGGAGCATGGCAAGAGGAACATCGGGTGACAGAGAACCGCCGTGCCCTGCTTGACGATTGTGCGGCCCTGCTGGCCGGTGCGAGGCTACAACGATATACCCCGCTGAGGCAACTGGCGCACGTCGTCTCGGACCGCTCCGTTCTATGGGGCTTTGGCTACAGTCGTCTCGTGATCGATAGCCTTCGGGAAGTGATGAAGCTGAAGAAGCATGTTCAGCTGACCTGGGTAAAGGGCGGGCACAGGGATCCCGACATCAACGCGGCAAGAGCCCCCCGCCTGAAGCAACTACGGCGCCGGTTGATTCGCCTTGATACGGCAGGCCGAAGCGCCGAGAAGCTTAAGCAGTGCGGGCGGCCGATCTCGATGATTCTCGCAGGGGGGCGCGTGTGTACCGCGTCAGGTATTTTCTGTGAGCGGGGGTTGCTGGAGCTTCACGCCGCTGTTCGTGAGGCGACGGGGGCAAGCGTTCCTCTGGTTGTGGTGGTCGGTACAAACAAGTTCCTCCGCGACGAAGACATCGAGGAGGAGTACTTCAGGCTGGACAGAAAGGGCGAGCGGTTCGGTCCCGAGCTGATGCCGTACCACGAGTTCGTGCCGCTCTCCAAGGTGAGCTGTCTGATTTGCTGAGGGCGGCGGTGAGCGGGCGCCAGTTCGGGGGAAAGTCGTTTGTGCCTGTGTTTTGGAAACCGGGTTCGAGCAGGCGACAGGGCGACATTCGATGCGTTGTGCTCCAGATGGTGCGGCCCTTTGGTCGTGTTCTTGAGGAAGAAGGGGGCGAGAGGACAGGAGGCCGAGGACCTAGCACAGGATACTTGGGAGGAACTCCTGAGACGGTGCCAGTGCTTTCGGGGTAATACCGAGAACGAGTTCGAAGCCTGGCTCTTTGAACGGGCAGGAAAGCGGCTGTTGAGCAAGAGACGAACAGAGAGCAGACGGCGCTCCCTTCTTGATAACGTGCTCCGCCAGGGTCGTCCCCCGGGCGTGAGCAGCCTGTCCGAGGAAGAGCTCTCTGTGCTGCTCGCCGACCTCAGGGCTTTGAGGGATAAGGGAAGGTTCATGGGCAGGGACGTGGAGGCGTTGATCGGCCGGCTGGAGGGGAGGGCCGAAGACGATGCCGCAAGAACCATCGGGTTCTCTACGCCTGAAGAAGTCGATAAGGCCGTGAAGCAGGCGTGGCGCCGATATCGGAAACTCATCAGGGAAGCCTGAGGGATTTCAGCGGGGAGAGGAGTAAGGAAGATGGCAAGAAAGAGAACCGGCGACGCCCCCGGAACCTGTCTGGACAGACAGGGGGCGGCGTTCTACGTCTTCGACACACTTGAGCAGGCCAAACGCATCGAGGTTGAGACACACCTCGGGACCTGCGCCCGCTGCCGAAGGCTGGTCGACGACTTGTCGTCAGACAAGCTCCTTTGGGACGAAGCCAAGGCCGAAGACCAGGCACTCCGTGACCTGGAATACACATTTCACGAACTCGAAGACCTCGTCCTGTACCGCGACCTGAAGTGGTCCGCCCGGATCAGGAGCGCTCCCCCTTTGCTCCGCGCCGGGACGAGCGACGGCCGAGGACTTGGGATGCTCGTGCTGCTCCTGGCCCAAGCGAAGGTCGGTTCGGAATTGGATGTCGCCGTTGATCAATGCGTCCGCGGAGTAATCCGGCCGGCAAAAACAAAGTTCGCCATCTGGCCTGACCGCGTTCTGTTGCAGGAGGCCACCGGGAAGGCGGAGATCCCGGCGGTCGTCTTTCCAGCAACAGTTGAGATCGACTTTTCGCAGATGCCGCGAGATTTTGAGAGGATAGCCGTTCCTGCCTGCTGGGCCAGCCGTTCCGAGCTCCAGCGAGTGAGACGCATGGCCACGTTGCCGTCTGAAAGACTCGCGGAGAAGAGTTTTCGCCAAGCAAGAAGAGGGGACCTTAGGGCTCGCGTAGAGGTTGCCAAGTGGGCCGCAGGCCATCTTGCCGACGTGTTGCCTGAAACCGCCGGGAGAGTGTGCATGTATGAGGTCGGTGAAGCCCTGCGCGCCGCGTCCATCTTCCTGGCTTTCAAGAAAGCGCTGTCATCTAAAGCGGTTACGTCGTCTCCGTGCGCACGCGCTAACCGGCCCAAGCCCACTGCAACATTTGAACAACTGGTCGCTTCTGTGTTTGCCCCTTCGGGGCAGCGTGCCGACCAGAGGATTACTCCGCCGGAATGAGATACGCACTCGGCCTTCGACGGGTGCGGGTGTCGGCGTGATCCCCCCGCGGCAGAATCCGTCGTCAGACCCGAGTTATGACGGCAAGCACCCCAAGGCCCAGGAACAACAGGCTCATTGCGACTTTCACTGCGCAGAGATGCCGTGCAAGAACAGCCGCCAGTTCCTGCCATGTCGTCCCCATGTAGACCAGCCAGAACACGGCACACAAAGGCGCTACGAAACACAGATTGTATATTGCCAGCAGACCTACTGCGGCGGCGCGTTTCGAACTCGCCGTGGCCGCGGCGAACCGGATTGTGGGAAGGTACACTTGCCCCGTGCACGCCAGCTCCAACGCCGAGATGAGCGCGCCGACGATGAAGCCGGCGGGCAAGAGATAGCGGGCCCGCCCGAAACGGGTCATGACGAGCCGGATTTGCCGCTTGAGCGGCTTGGGGACTTGGAGAATAACGCCTCGCGCGTCACCCCGCGCTGCCTTCACAGCGTCGACGGCGCTGAGCACCGCAAGGATGAGGCAGGCGGCGACGAGCACGCTGGTCACTATTGTGTCAAGAAACGCCACCTTCTGACTCAGAATCGCAAGTTCGGACAGCCCGAGACCGATTGCGAAATAGGCGACGAACACACCAACGATAAAGGACGCACCAAACGCTACGACCTGCCGCCGGCTGCGGCCGGCGGCGGCCATGAAGGAGACAAACAGGATGATGGTTGCGAACGCGCATGGGTTCACCCCGTCGATCAGCCCGCCGACGACGACGGCGATGAGGCTGACCGCCCGCCACCGGTCCGTCAGTCTCCTATGCGCGGTCTCAAGGTCAGCCGCCCCGATGTCGGGCGCGACAGCGCCTCCTGCCATGTAGCGCATCAGGACATCTTCCAGCGCGCGCGCCGACACATCCTCGCCAATCAGTACGTGTTCTCCGACGACGACCATCGGCGTCAGGAGCCGCCTCTCTTGGGATACCCCGCGCTGGGCCGCCATGGCCTCCTGAAGTTCCTGATGCGCCGGCGAGACGGTGCTGAAGGCGTGCAATTTGATTTGCGGCCGGGTCCCCGCCGCGGCTTCAAGCAGCCGCCGTACCCGCGCACACTGGCGACACCCGGGCGCGTCGAAGAAGGTCACATGGACGGCGGGCCGGAGTTCATTCTGAGGACCGGCCGTTGACGCGGCTCCTTCGTCTCCTACCTGCCCCGGCGTCTGAGCGGGCCCGCGCGACGGACGTCCCTCCATCTGCCGCAGGTGGGCCTCATACATCGCCCACAGTGCCGGATCGTTCTCGACATCGTCGTCCAGCGGAAGCGACTCGACCGCTCTCAGCCGTGCGGCGCTCCTCGCCGTGCCGACGTCGATGGCCAGGACGTGCTGCCCGTGCTGGCCTACACCGAACGTGCGCGTGGCCCCGGCGGCCCCCAATCGTGTCGCGTGTCCAAGCACAAGCACATCCGCATCCTCCATCCGCTCCGTCAGAGATGCCGCCTCGCGCTCCAAAACGTGGGCAAGAACGATCAGCCAATCCGCTTTACCCCGCAGTTCGACAGCCAGCTTCTCGAGTTCCGCCGCGGGCGGGGACACGCGGACCTCCGGGGGATCTCGGCGGATGTCCTCGTGCACAAGCGATGGCGAGAGAACCCCGGTAACAGCGACGCGCCAAGTCCCCCGCTGTACGATACGATAGCGCCGAAGACCGACGTCGACGCCAACTATGTCGGCGTTGACACATACCCAAGGCAGTTTCAGACCTGCAAACCATGTCGCTCCCCACCGGTGGAGAACCTGCAGGTCGTTGTCGCCGAGGGCGACCGCGTCATACTCCATCATGCCGTACGCTTTGCCCAGAAGCTCGGCACGCTCCCTGGCCATGTCCGGATGGAACACGTCGCCGCTGTCCACGAGAACCAGGTCGGGCGCGTCTCGGCGGCGCATGCGGACGATGGTGCAGCGTTTCGCCATGCCGCCGTACGGGTTGCTCGGACAGCGACAGGGATCGAAGATGCCGTTGCTGTTGCCGGTGGCCAGAACGACGAGTCGGGCTTCCGGCCCGTCGCCGGCCAGCGCGGGTACGGATGCTGCGAGGGCGAGGCTGGCCGTCAGGATCGCCCACGACAGGGCCAGCATCCACGCGGACCGCGCATCTCGAACTATGAGCACAGGGGTTGTCATTGGTCACGCGTCTCTTCCCGGTGCTGCTCAGGACCGGCGGTCGGTGCGGCGTTCCGGAATTCGTGGCTCATGACCTCCATGCGAACGCCGATGGCGTACAACTGACGGAGAAACGTCCGTCGCCCTTCCCAGCGGTCGGCAAGCAGACAATAGCGCCCTTTCCTGACTGACCGAACCGCCGCGACGACCATAGAAACAACCATCGCACCCGGCACGGCCACAGCGGCCAGACTGACAATGCTCCATTCCATAGCGATCCCTCTTCAAAACGCCCCAGCGGCCTCCCGGCCGCCATGCTCACGTCTTGCTTGCTTCCTTCAGCTTGCGAAACGCCGCCTCGTTCTCCCGGTCCGCCTCCTCGGCGGCCGCTTCGAGGAGAATGATCTGCTCGCGCGTCGGCTCCTCGCCCGGGCCGAGCAGTCCCAGCTTCCGGAGAACCGCGACGCCGAACGGGAGCAGGATGTCGATGTTGCTCAGGATGGGACAGTTCGCCAGACTCTTCGCCATGTCAGTTGCCCCCCTTGTCCTCCCTACCTTCGCTGTCCCCGCCAGTCTCGACGGGTTGGCGGTAGTGTTTGAAGACGCCGGCGGTGAACCGGGCCATCACGGGCGCGTACCGTAGGTACGCCTCGTTGAACGCTGCCCGGTCACCGAGTTGCTCGGCGGCCGACATCGCGGCCAAGTGCTCGCGCGCCTGCCGCTTCAGTTCCATCAGCGTCTCCGCCTCGGCCGCGCTGATCCGACCGTCCTGCATGCGCTGTGTGAATGCACGGACGGCGCCTGTGTAAAGCCGCAGCTGGTCAGCGTACTCCTGCCGCATCGAGGTCTGCGTGGCGCAACCGCAGATAAGCAGCATCCCAACAAACGTGCCTACTCTGAGTGGTCTTCTTGTCATTGGTCGGCCTCCTTTTCCCCTCGGTCTTCTTCCCCGCATGCGCAATGGGTTTTCATCTGCCTGATGGCCAGCGTGAGGAGCTCGAGCTGTGTGGCGACCTCGGTCAGGCGCTGGAGGAAGTCCCGACGTTCCTCGCGCCGGTCGGCCATCAGTTGTTCACGCTCATGATGGATGAACCGCAGGAAGATCAGCGTGACGACGATCACCGCCACGCCAGCACCACCCGCCGACACGACTTGAATCAACTCTGGGGACATGGAGCTTTCCTCCGAACACAATGTGCTTCCACTTACTAAGGGGTTGCACGCCCCGACAGCAGAGCGGCGGTAATGCGGCAAGCACTTCTGCGGCCGCAGGATGCGCCTGCTTCGAAAAATCAGGGGGCGCAACTTCGTTACACGGGAACGCACGCGCTTGGATGGCACAACAGGTTGCGCCAGAACCTGTAATGCTCTTGTGGATGCCGGGGCCGACCTGTCGTCCGGCAAGGGACACCTGTAACCCGGGCCCCGCCTCCAGCCTCCGTGATGGTCGCCTGGGCCGAAGCATTGGCGATGGACCCGAAGGGGCTCGACGACGCTGAACCGATACGGCAGTCATCCGGCGCAACACGGCGGAGCCGCTTTCCGAGTCCCGGAGCAAGAACGAACCGGTGAGCGGTTGACTCCATTGGACGGGGACGCCTCCCAGGTCCAGGGGGCGGCGGATTCCACGGCCGCGCGTGAGGAAGCTATCGGACGCCGGCGCACCGCCGAGGGTTGCAGCAAACCGAATCCCTGGGCACGCGGCATAGAAATGACGAACCCGCCAGAACGTGCGGCAGCGTGGGGACTTCTGTCGTTTGTTGCGGAGGGAACCTGTGTAACCGGGTTTCAGACGGCGCGGTATTTGAGCAAGGCTATCCTTCCAACCGCCAACGGGTTGCAGGATTTCACGCGAGCTCGCGCCCGCCCGTGCAACCCCTGAATAAATGGAGGCGCAATTGGGCCACGGACCCTCCACGGCGGTGTGAGGCCGTGAGGCGCTTGGGCTGTGGCCAGTGCCCGCCGTGTGGCGGGCGACGCCTGGACAGAAGCCAAAGGCAAGGAGGGCACAGGCGATGAGGAACGGAAGATTGAAGGCGGTGTTGGTGGGTGTGC
>CAZDHT010000178.1:0-1665 GCA_964505325.1 uncultured Planctomycetota bacterium
GTTGTTGAAGTCGTGGGCGATGCCGCCGGCGAGCTGGCCGACCGCCTCCATCTTCTGCGACTGGCGGAGCTGCTCTTCGAGCTCCCTCTGGGCGGTGACGTTTCTCGAAATCTCCATTACGCCGGTGGGGTTTCCGTGTTCATCTCTTGTGCACACGTTGGCCGTGCAATGGAAATGCAGCACTTCTCCGTTCTTGGCGGTCACTTCAGTATCATGTTCATGGGCCTTGCCGTCCTGAAAGGCCCTTAGAGTAAGGCAAGGATGCGGTTCACAAGGCTGCTGTCTGCCATGGTATGCCTGGTAGCATTTCTTGCCGACAATATCATCGCCAAAGACGCGCCTGGCCGTTTCATTTGCCCAGATGATATTCAAGTCGTTGTCCATAATGCTCATGTGATCAGGGATAGACCGGACGATTGCCGCCAGCTTTCCCTCGCTCTCGCGCAGCGCCTCCTCCGCCCGCCGGCGCTCGGTGATGTCGTACATGACCCCGAGGAGGTATTCAGGGTTTCCGTCAGCGTCGGTGACGATCCGGGCCTCGTCGTGGAACCAGACCTCGCGGCCCTCCGGGCCGCGCATGCGGTACTCACACACGAGCGGTTGACCGGTTTCGTCGGATCGGGCGACCTCTTTCATCACCCGCTCGCGATCGTCCGGATGGAGCAGCTTCCGCCACATGTCCGGGTCCGCCCGGTAGTCGTCGGGCGAGACGCCCAGCATGCTCTCGATCTGCGGGCTGACGTACGTGGTGGTGCTGGCTTCGTCCAGCGCCGCCGTGTACGTGATGGCGGGGATGTCCTCGACACGCGCCCGGTATCGGGCCTCTGACCGGCGCAGCGCCTCTTCCGCCTGCTTGCGCTCGGTGACGTCTCGCACAATGCTGGTGACCCTGACGACCTCGCCTTGTTTCCTGTAAACCGTGGTTGTGATTTCCGCCGGAAACACGTTGCCGTCTTTCCTTCTCAGTTGTTGTTCGGCGTGCAGTATGTCCTTCCCCTCTGCAATGACGGCTCTGAGCTTGCTGCCGAAGTCCAGGAACTCCTTCTCGTCCGGATACAGGAACTCCGTCGTCCTGCCGAAGCATTCCTCCGGAGCGTAGCCGATGAGGCTGAAGGAATCATTCGCCCACTCAACTATCCGCTCCGGCATTTTCACGGAGAACACCGCATCCCACATCGAGTTGGTCAGCTTTTCGAGATAGTCGCGGCTTGCCCGCAATGCCTCCTCGGCCCGCGCTCGCTCGATGATCGGGCCGAGGAGCGCGGCGGCGGCGGCGAGGAGGTCGCGCTCTTCGGGGAGGAATGGCCCTTCGGCCTCTTCCGGTTTTTCCCGAAGATGGCAGACCTCGACGGAGCCGGCCGGCTCGCCGCCGACGAGGATGGCCGCGGTTTGCCCCCAGTCGGTCTCGCGGAAGTTCGGCGTGCTGAATTCGCGGCGGTCGAGCGTGATTCGCGCGCAGGTCGCGTCGGGGTACTGCCAGCTCGGTGGGATCAGGTCCGCCGCGCCCTGAAGGACTTCGTCCAGCGGGACCCCTGGCCGGGCGAACAGCTTGGCGATGTTATACAGGCAAGTGAGTTCCTTGACGCGCTCCCGCAGCTTCTCTCCCGTCGCCGTCAACTGCCGATTGGCCGCCTCGAGTTGCTGGTTGGCGGCGCGGAGCTGCTG
>CAZDHT010000178.1:1765-11501 GCA_964505325.1 uncultured Planctomycetota bacterium
GAGTTGCTGGTTGGCGGCGCGGAGCTGCTGTTCGGTGGCCCGGAGCTGCTGGTTGCCTACCACGAGTTGCTCATTCGCGGCAGCCAGGGCCTCCTCGGACTCCGTGCGCTTAGTGATGTCGTAGGCGACCTCAACTGCGCCGATGAGAGCGCCGTCGTCATCTCTGATCGGCGCGGCCTTTGAGAGCCACGAGCCTTGAGTATCAGGCCAGTGATCCTGATTGCGGGGTGTCAGCTCGGCTTCGGCCGGCTCTCCGGTTTCAATTGCCGTCGTCACCGGGCAGTTACGGCAAAGCTTCGCAAGCCTCCACACGGAATAGCATTGTTGCCCTTCCATTTCCTGCAGGGACAGCCCGGTAGCTTTCTGGTAGGCAGCATTCGCCCAGAGAATATTGTGATCCAGACCGTGAAAAGCGATGATGACTGGGGCGTTCTCAGCGAGATCCGCTATGACCTTGTGTTCCATGCCGTCACCTCTCTTCAGCCTTCGGGCGCCTCTCGGCGACCATTGCCATTCGGACCGGGGGAGCGCTCCTCCGCTTGCCAAAGCGTCCGCGGCTTCGAATTACCAACCGTGTAGGTCACGCGCCGGCGCGCCACGTCCAGGACACCGCTCCGTCTGAGCGTTCCGCCGACGTCCTCCGCAACCGTCGTGATCCCCGTTCTGCCGAGAATCTCAGTGAGGGATCGAATGATCTCCGGGCCGGGGCTGCCGTGGCCGTGGCCCAGAACGTTGGCGCCGCCGATCAGGCAGGCGCGGACCCGGGTTTCGTCCGCCCCGAGAGCCGCCATCTGTCGCATCATCTCCCGTACTGCGTCCTCGGCGTACCTTGTTCCCCTTGACGGGTGTCGGCCGCATGAAGCCCCCGGAAGCATCACGTGAGCCATCCCTCCGACGCCGGCTCCCGGGTCAACCGCCGCGACCAGCACGCAAGAGCCGATTGCACTGGCCCGGAGGATTCCGTCCCCCTTGCACGCCTTGACCTCGCCCGAGCTGACGCTCACCTCGTCGTTCATGCCATTGCCACGCCTTGCCTTGGCCTTGTTCTGATCGTTCATGACCCTTCGACTCCCTGCCAGAAGCGCCCACTCCCGGGGTCTGAGTTGAAGGAGGGCGCGACTGCGCCAGAGCCGCCCTGGCACCGTCCCGAAACCGGTCACGGATCCGGAAGTACTGTGGCCGTGACAGATCGTAACGCCGGCAGACCTCGCGCACCGGCATGCCGCGCAGTTCCTCCAACACACAACGGACCTGTGTTTCTATACCCATCGTCATCTCGTCAGCCACCTCCGTCGGGTCAGAAGAGCGCGCAGGCCCACGGCCGCCAGAAGCGGCGGGAGCACATGTGGCATCGAAACGGCCGGAGCATCGACCCGCTCACCAGAAGCAGCAACACCTCGCCCGCATGTCTTAAGCGGGACGTGCGGACCTCACGGCCTCCGCAGCGTGGGCATTTCATCGGCGCACCTCCACACGCAGGTCGAGCGCCCGTGCGTTGCCGCCGAGGCTCGGCGTCTGGCTTGGTGTTCGCTCGCCCCGGCCGGGCCTGCACGCGGCCGGCCTGCCTTCGGATTGTCTATCCTCTCGGTTGCCCTCCCAACACCGACCCGACCGCTTCAACGATCCGGTCTGGTTGCGCGGGCCTCGCGAGGACGGTGACCGGCGAAAACCGGAGCGCCCGCGCCATCAGATCACTGTCCGGGTATCCGGTGAGAACGATCACGGGCACGCCGTCCGTCTGTCCGCGAAGCCGCTCCAGGGTGGTTGGGCCGTCCATCCCGGGCATCAGCAGGTCCAGGATCACCGCGTCGGGCGGCTGGCGGCGCGCAATGTCCAGCGCCTCCGCGCCGCTGGCCGCGGTGGTGACCGCGTAACCGTGGTGTTCCAGCACGCGGCGGAGGACGGACCGGACGGCCGCGTCGTCGTCCACCACCAGGATCGTACGCTTTGCGGCGCGGAGATGATGGGTCTCGGCCCAGCGCCGCAGGGCATCCTTCCTGAAGCGCCAGTCCTTTCCGATCTTGTAGGCGGGGATTTCCGCCTTCCTCGCCAGGCGCCGGATACTCTCGACGTGGGCGCCGAGGAACTCGGCGGCCTCCCGGGCGTTCAGGGGTGTGTCCTCGTGCGGCATTCAGCGGCTCTTCTGTTTCCGGGCCCGGGCCGGCCTCCAGGGCGCTCCCCGAGCCACAGCAGCTTCCGCTGCTGCTGACGTGCTGCTGAGTTTAGTAGAGGTTAATAGAGGATAGTATATGCATTCTCTGTGTCAAGCGCGTTTTTTCCGGCTCTTCCGTGAGGAGCCGGCGGGGGCCGGCGCCGCGTGGGCCGGCGAAGGCGGGCGCAGTCAGGGGGTGTCGGTCGCTCTGGCGACTTCCGCCGGCGAGCCGGCGACGGCGACCCGGTTGCGCCCCGCCTGCTTCGCCCGGTACAGCGCTTGATCGGCCCGCTCGACCAGCCCTTGCGGGGAGGGCACGTCCAACGAATCAGCCACTCCGAAACTGGCGGTAACCTGAACGTCTCCAGAGGCCACGCTGACCCGCAGGGCGGCGACGGCTGCGCGGCAGCGCTCGGCGAGGACCGCGGCGCCCGGCGCGGCCACGTCGGGGCACAGGATGGCGAATTCGTCGCCGCCGTATCGGAACGCGGTGTCCGACCTGCGGCACTGGCCGGCGATGGCTCGGGCGATCTCGCGGAGGAGCAGGTCGCCCGCCGGGTGGCCGTGGATGTCGTTGATCCTCTTGAAGTGGTCGACGTCGGCCATGATGACCGCCAGGCAGCTCCGCGCCCGCCGGCTCCGCGCCCATTCGCGCTGCATCCGCTCCTTCAGGGCACGACGGTTGTGGAGCTCGGTCAGAGGGTCGCGCTGGGCGTGCTCGACCAGCAGGTCCTGTAGGTGCTTCGTCCGCAGGGCGGCGCGTACGCGCGCCCGAAGCTCGAATTCGTCGAATGGTTTGGTGATGTAGTCTATGGCGCCCAGGTCGAGGCCCTGAACCTTGTCTTCGTCGGAGCAGGATCCCGTAAGGAAGATGACCGGGATCATGCACAGTTCCGAGTCTGCCTTCAGCGTGCGGCAGACGTCGAAGCCGGACATGTCGGGCATGTCGACGTCGAGGAGGATCAGGTCAGGCTTATCGGCCCGGGCGGACCGGAGTCCGGTTTCGCCACCGTTCGAGCAGACGATGCTCAGGCCCTCTTTCTTGAGGCGTGCCTTGGCGACGGCCCTGGCGTCGGGGCTGTCATCAATAATCAAGACCTTCATTCCTCCGCCTCCTGCGATGCGGTGCACGTCCGACGGCCGCGGACGACGGCCTCGTACAGGGCCTCGAGCCGTTCGATGGCGATGCGCCCGCTCACGGCGTCGCCGGCTCGGGCTATCATCTCCAGCACGCGGGCGGCGTCGGTGAGCGTGGGGTATCCGTAGCTGCCGCCAGCACCCTTCAGTTGGTGTGCTTCGCGCCGGAGGTCCGCGTAGCGCTCGTCCCTGAGCGCCTGGCGCATTGACTCGACGTGTCCGGCCAGTCCACCCACGAAGCTGTCGATGACCTCGGCGAGGTCAGGGTCGTCGCCGTATTCCGACACGATGACTTCGCCCCCTTCGCCTTCTTGCTTGGCCCGTTTCACGGCATTGTCGTCCGGTTCTGAGCCCCGGACGCCGGCGTGTCTGGCCACGGCTGCGATGAGCGCCGAGCGGTCGATGGGCTTGCTCTGGTAATCGGTGCACCCGGCCGACAGGCACCGTTCGCGATCTTCGGTCATGGCGTGGGCGGTCAGGGCGATGATGGGGAGCGAGCAACCCTTGTCGCGAAGGAGCGTCGAGGCGTCGTAACCGTCCATCTCGGGCATCTGCATGTCCATCAGAATGACGTCGAACGGCTCGGCAAGGGCCGCAGCCACGGCGAGCTGGCCGTTGCCCACAACGGTCACCTCCGCGCCGGCCTTGCGGAGAACTGCTGCGATCAGCCGCTGGTTGTCGGGGCCGTCTTCGGCGAGCAGGACGCGCACGCCCGACAGGGCGTCGGCCGCCGGCATCCCGGATCGGTCGGTCTCGGTCCGATCCATGAGCACCTCGCTCGGGTCCTCCAGCATGTCCACCCCGTCCAGCGGACCGGTGGGGATGGTGAAGCCAAACGTGCTGCCCTTGCCGAGCTGGCTCTCCATGGCGAACGTGCCGCCCATCAGGTCGGCGAGACGGCCCGAGATGGCCAGTCCGAGCCCGGTGCCGCTGTGCTGGCGCGAGGCCGTCGCGTCGGCTTGGGTGAACGGCCGGCCCAGGCGCTTGAGGTCGTTCGGTGCGATCCCGACTCCGGTGTCGATCACCTCGACCCTGACCGCCGGTGCGCCGCCGAGCCCGTCAGGCAGGAACGCGGCAACGATTCGGACGCCGCCCCGCTTGGTGAACTTGACGGCGTTCCCGACCAGGTTGACCAGGATCTGTCGGAGCCGCGCTTCATCGGCCAGGATCGTCTCCGGCAGGGTGCCGGCGTATTCGGCGGACAGCGAGATTCCGCCCTGCTCGGCGCGGATCCGCATCAGGCTCACCACGTCGGCGACCACAGTGGGCAGGCTGCAGCGTTCGAGGAGCAGCTCCAGTTTGCCGGCTTCGATCTTCGACAGGTCAAGGATGTCGTTGATCAAACTCAGCAGGTGCTCGCCGTTACGCCGGACGGTCGCCAGGCACTCGTGTCTCTCGGCCTCAGGCTGGTCGGGGTCGGCCATCAGATCGGTGTATCCGAGGATGGCGGTGAGCGGCGTGCGGATCTCGTGGCTCATGTTGGCGAGGAACTCGCTCTTGGCGACGGTGGCGGCCGCGGCCTTCTCGGCCAGTTGACTGGCGCGTTTGATGGCCGCCTCCAAGCCAGAGTTCGCTTCCTCCAAGTCCCTCTTCGTCTTCTTGATCGTTTCCTCAGCGGCCTTGCGCTCGGTCACGTCCCTGAAGAAGCCGATGTTGCACGGCCTTCCGTCGATCGTCGCGAGGGTTGTGTTGATGTCGGCGTAGAGCACTGAGCCGTCTTTTCTGCGGCACGGAACCTCGGGCGCGAGTATCATCGCCCCTGTGGCCTGCGCTTCGAACTGCTCGAGCGCGTACTTCAGGGCGTCCGTCGGATGAATGTCGGTGACACCCATTCGCCTGAACTCCTCTTCGGTGTAATCCAGCATTTCGCCGATGGCAGGATTGGCATATTTGAACTTCTTCGTCTCGATATCGGCGACGAGTATGCCCTCGGGAGCGCCCGCGAACAGAACTCTGTACCTCTCTTCGGATTCCCGCAGCGCAGTCTCGGCCCGCTTCTGTTCGGTGATGTCTTTCGCAAAAGCCGCCAGACCGTACGGCTCGCCTTCCTTGTCTTTCAGGACGAAGACCGACATTTGCGTCGGAAATGTCGCTCCGTCCCTTCGCACGTGTCCCACCTCGGCCCAGTTATGACCTTGCCGCTCGACCGTTGCGTTGAACGGCACCACCTCCGTCCTCATCTGCTCGTCCGTGTGGCTGACTCTCAGGTGTTTCCCCACGAGTTCCGCGCCCGACTCGTACCCGTGCATCCTGGCCCAGGCATGGTTGACGAACTGGAGGTTGCCGTCCAGGTCCGCCGCCGCGATCCCTTCCGCGGCCTGTTCGGCAATCAGGGCCAGACGCTGCAACTCATGCTCCATGCGCTTGCGGTCGGTGATGTCCGCATTGACCTCGGCGACCAGCCACTCCCCGTTCTGGCCCTGGAAGGGAATGGTCGCCACCTGGACGGGCCGGTTGTTCTCCTTAACCAGGATTCCCTCGGTGACCGTTGTCTCTTTCGTTTCCAGCGCCTTCACAGCCCCGCAGCCGGGGCACACTTCATCTCTGTCCATGAAGTACTCATAGCACTTCCTGCCGCTTGGATCGCCGTAGACCTTCTGCCACTCGGGATTGATGTAGCGGACGTTGAATTCTGAGTCGATGATGTCGATCCCGGTGTTCGTGGCGCCGAGAATGAACTCGGTCTGGGCCTTGAGTTGTCGGGCCTCTTGTTCCACCTTCCTACGCTCGATGATTCGGCCCAAGCGCTCCGCCACTGCATTGATCAGGTGGCGCTCCTCCTTGAAGAACGGCCCTTCATCCCCCTGCGGCCGGGCCTCGCGGTAGCACACCTCGACCGAGCCGACCTTCTCGCCGCGGACCAGCATGTCCGCCGACTGACACCACGGTCCCGCCGGGCAGTCGTGCGTTTGGAAGACCTGGTCGCCATAGCGAATGCGCCCACCCGCGATCTCGGGGTATTGCCACGCGGGCGGCAGCAGCGCGGCCGTTTCCCGCAGGATATCCTTGATGCTCATCTCCGCTCTACCGGCGATTCCACTCAGCTCGTACAGGCAAGTGAGCTCCTTGACGCGCTCTTCCAGTTCCGCCTTGCTGGCTGAAAGCTCCGCGGTCCGCTCGGTGACCTTCTGGTCGAGCGCCGCGTAAGATTCGGAAAGCTTCGCGGCCATCCGGTTGAACTCCTCGGCCAACTGCTCGATTGCGCCGCCGGCCTTGATGTCGAGGCGGTAGTCCAGCTCGCCCGCGCCGATCCGTTCCGAGCCGTGATGGAGCTCATGGATCGGTCGCAGGATTGACCTCGTCGTGACGAACGCGACAACAGCGGCCAAGAGCACAATTACGGCCGTGACCGCCAGCCCCGCCCAGACGCCGAACTGATACGCTGCGTGGACGGCGTGTTCGGCCTCGGCCAGTTCTTTCACATGAGTCGCCTTGTGCTCCTCAAGCTGTCCGACCAAAGCGGCCAAAGCCGGATGCATGGCTTCATCTTCTTTCTTGAGCAGCTCATCAACACCTTCTCCCTGATCCTTCAGGCGGGTAAGTTCACGAAGCTCAGAACGAAGCTTTTCTATCTTCGACACGAGCTGCCCGGCTTCGTGCTCCAAATGCCTCTGTCCGGCCGCTTTGAGCCGCCTGACCGCTGACTGGACATGTTCCTTGCTCTCCGCATCACCGGAAACCATGTAGTCCATGACCTCATGGGCCGCTTCAGTAGCGTCGCCCCTCATCTCGGCCATGGCAATCGCGCCGGGAATGATGTCTTCCCTCAGTTCTTCGAGCCGGCCATGCATCCTCGCGTATGTGGCGAATGAAACAACCGAAGCTGTCGCCGCCAACGCGACAATGGTCGAGAATCCAAGAGCCAGCTTTGTACCTATCTTCATTTTGGCGCCCCCTTCGCAGCTCCAATCGTCGCGCCATTCACCTGCGTTCCCGCTTGGCCGCCGCCCTCTTGCCCGGGGCCTGGGAAGTCGGATGGCGCCCTCAGCGGAAGAACTCGCGGCTCCCGAACTCCCTGCTGAATGCGGCGGAGCGCGGGCACCTCGGCCAGGAAGACGTCGAACACGTTCGAGTCAAAGTGCGACTCGCACTGCTCCTTCATCACTTGAAGCGCTTCCTCTTCGCGCATCGCGGGACGGTAGACGCGCTTGTGCACGAGGGCGTCATAGACATCGAGCACGCCGACGATGCGCGCCGCCTCGGGGATGTCGTCGCCAGACAGTCCGAACGGGTAGCCCGAACCGTCCCACTTCTCGTGGTGGCAGAGCGCCACATCTCGCGCCAGGTTCAGCAGCGGGATATGTGTCCCCTCGAGAATCCGCCCGCCGATGGTCGTGTGCTTCTCCATCGCCTTCCGTTCTTCCGGCGTGAGCTTCCCTGGCTTCAGCAAGACGGAATCGGGGACCCCGATTTTGCCCACGTCGTGCACGGCGGCGGCGAGGCTGAGGAACTCCGCCTGTTCTTCCGAATACCCCAACCGCCGGCCGAGCGCACCGGCGTACCGGCCGATGCGCCGGATGTGGGAGCCGCTTTCGTCGTGCCGGTATTCCTGTGCCGCGATCAGCCGCAGGGCGATCTCCCGGCGGGAGAGCCGGATGTCCTCCGTCTGCTCGCGGATGGTCTCTTCCAGGCCGCGTTCGTAGTCCTGTTTCTCCAGCAGCATCTTCCGCCGCTCCAGTGCGTTGACGACATTGATGACGACCTCGTTGCGTTTGAACGGCTTGACCACGTACCCGTAGGCGCCCGTTTCCAAGGCGCGGATCGCCGCTTCGCGGTCGTCGACAGCCGTCGCCATCACGACGGCCACGTCCGGGAAGCGCTCGCCGACCAAGCGCAACAGGTCCATGCCCGACTTGCCGGGCAGCCGGATGTCGGCGATTACCAGGGAGACGGCGTCGCGTTCAAGCAGCTCCTCCGCGTGCTCGACGTCTTCCGTGGTTTCGCAGGCGTATCCCTCAGCCGACAGCCACCGTGCGAGGAGCTCGCGCACGGGCGGCTCGTCATCGACGATCAGGAGCCGCGCAAGGTTGCCGTTCTGCTCAGAGGGTGGCGGGTTAGTGCGTTGGGTCATGTGCTCCCCTCCTCCGGCGCCCAGGCGCCAGTGCAGATAGGTGTGCAAGGAAAAGCGTCGCTGGCGCGCCCAGGGCCGTCGGGGCCAACCACCGTCGCATTAGATGCGCGTGATGTCGACGCCGGCAACCCTGGGCCGGCCGTGTGACAGAGCGAACCGAGTGCCATTGCTGGCATCTCCTCGGCCTCTCGGCCGATGCTCTGCTCACAGCCTGTGCTGGCCCCTCTCCCAGGAACCAGTGGCAGTATCGTCATTCGCGGCAGGCAATTCAGCAGAAGAGCATGATTTCTTGTTGCTCCTTCCCGCGCGTCGTGCCGGGGCGGGTCCCACCGGTGTGCCTCGCGAAAACCGTATCCGCCGGCGAAACGGCCAGTGATTCAAGAGGCTCTGGATCGTCCGACGGCGGACGAGATGATGGCGCCTGTGGTCCGCGCTAAGCCAGGCGTGCCCGCGGACAAGGCCGCTTCGCCAACCCCGCCAAAGCCTTGAGAGCCAGACCCAGAATACACGATCCCTTGGCCGGAGGCGCGGTCGCTTCACGGACTGCCGCAGTGCGGCCAGCTGCTGCCGCAAAGCCAGGTTCTCAGCGGCCAAAGCCGCGCGGCAGGTCAGGATGCCTCGGAAGAAGACAAGGATTGCTCTCAGCATGCCCATTTCCGCTCCCGAATGCTGGTCATCGAGCCAATACCATTGGCCGAAGGTCAGGCCTCCAGGAGTGTCGTAAGCCCAAGTATACCAAAGGCAACGGCATTTGCGGGAGGGACAGCCGGTTGTCTCTCTGCGCGTGCCAGTCGCTGCGAGGCCCTCTCACCATCGGTGTGCGGCCGTGAGGCGAACGGACAAGGCCTGCAAGAACGACAAAATGCGGCTCTCGTTGTTAATTCGCCGCTCGAAAAAACCGATAATGGATGTGGTTCCGGGAGAGGGAGCCGACACAGGCTGCGAGCAGGTCAGGAGATGCCGGAATGGCAAATCCTATCTGCGCTGCCGGCCCTTGGACGGCTTTCGCGTCAGATCCACACATAGCCAGCCTGCCCGCAGATATCGTCCGCGAAGCTGACCGTACGGGTCTGTCCTGCACATCTTGTTCGTCGAGGACAACCCGGGTCAAGCGGATAGTCGAGGTGCACGGCGGGCGCGTCTGGGTCGAATCTGAGGGCGCGGGCCACGGAAGTGCGTTCTGTTTCACAATACCAGGGAAAACGGAAGGGAAAAACCGTGAGCGATGAGAAGGAATCGGACAACCCTGTCTCCCTGCATGTGTCTGGGAGGTCCACCGCAGATTTCTACTTGAACCGGGGGCAACTGCCCTCCGCCCCCACATTCTGTGTTGCAGAGCGCTGGCGGCGATGGTACTTCTTTTGGCGCGCCGGTCG
>CAZDHT010000179.1:0-11370 GCA_964505325.1 uncultured Planctomycetota bacterium
TCATGCTGAGCGAAGCGAAGCATCTCTGTCGTGTCCCTCGGAATTCCTTTTGACACATGGCCGTCAATAATTCAGCGTCTGTCTGTGTGGGCGGCGGTTGCTCCACTGCGCTGGTTTCGTCGTGGGACGCGGCAACAGAAGACATCGCCCTGCGGGACGCGGAAGGCGGGGGACAGTTACCGGGTTTTGTGCTGACATCAGCGGCAGGCGGGATATTCAGGACTGTCATGCTCTGCTGAAAACCTCGCGCTGGGCATCGAAAGACACCCTGTGCGATCTGTAGCCGGGGCCGCTGGCCCCGGAATTCCGGCCTCATCGAGGCCGGCTACAGCACGGACGTTCGCGCGCCAATAGGTTTTCAACGGAGCAGGACAGTCACCGATTTCTCTTCCAGCTTTCCGCGGACGGAAGACACCGGCCGGCTAGCTTGCTTCACGTGGCCGGATGGGGTAGACTATGGACGGGCGAACAGCGGGCGGCGAAACTGACCCGCCGCGACGACGCGGGATTCGTCGAACGCCTCCGCTCGCAGGCGGGGCGGGGCGTCCGTTGGGCAGTGACCGCGTCCTCAGCAAGGTCGAGACGCTCCTCCGCCGCTGCGTCAGACCGTTGTCCGTCGGCCGCCCCAAAAGAGGCGGAGAAAACCCGGTGACTGTCCCCCTGACCCGCGGACCCGCGGATATTCGGGATATTCGGGATATTCGGGACAGCCACCGTTTTCTGCGAAGTGCCATTCTGAGCCTCGCACATCATGCCGCCCCGATACCTCTCGCCCCGACCGTGTCAACACACAACACGCCCCTGTCCCTCGCCGAAAAAAGGCGCCTGTCCTGATTATCTCTGGCGTATGTTGCAGGAGTAGACCAGATCTACACCCGTTCGCGAGGCATTACTCTGATGTCCCCCGGTATCCGATTTCAAACCGAAGGGGTGTAGCTGAAGTAACCTTCGATCAGCTTCGGCAGACGGCTCAGCGCCAAGTCCGTCCGTTCTTCTTCCCTCGCAACGGCCTGGTCGAGCGCAGCGCGAAGCTTTGCAGCAAACTCGTCATTGAATGCTACCGGAGTCCATTTGCCCCGGCTCGCCGTGAAGTACAAGATGTGAAGAGCCCGACAGGCAACAACGAAGCCATACGCGTGCGCATATTGCTCTCCACGGCCGAGACGACGGAAGAGAAGACGAAGTCTGAAACGTCCGGCATCTTCCTTCTTCTCAGGCGGAGCTTCTTGTTTCACTTGCCAAGCAACCCAAAAAGCGTATAGGGCGAGCAGCCCGTCAACGGAAGCTAGTCGATAGAATTCCTCAACCTGCTCGTTGCAGAAGTTGATGTACTTGCCTTTCTCCGCTACGACTCCTTCCAATCGCGGTTCCGGCGGGGCGGCCGGGCTCGTCGCTTCCTCCGCAAGCATGCGGTCTTCCTCGGCACCTTCAATTCCGTCAGCTTGAGGCTGTGCCGGCCCCATTCTCTGGCCTATAGTCTCCGACATTTCAGTTAGTTCTTTGACGCCCGTTGTGCTGGCTCGAAGATCAGCCATCATCGAGTGGTAGGATTTCTCTGAGAGAAAAGCGTGAAGAAGAACGACAACGCTAAGCGTAAGCGAACTAAGTGTGGCCGCCAAAGCGATAAACGTGCCAAGGGTTGTGGCATCCTTGAACACGCACGCTGCCGCGATCACAACGACGAGAACGCCGAGCAAGACGCCAATTGTCCACTTGAGATGAATCTTGCTGCTGCACGGGTTTATTTGGGACATAACTGGCTCCTTTCGTTGCTTTGGCCGCTAGCTGCTCAACTCCAACTGCTTATGCCCTTTCTTCCTATGCTTCGGGGCTTGTTTGAAGGTTTCGCCAAGGACGCGGGGCGGGGTGCGCAAGCAACGCGGATGCGGGCGGTCGGGGTCGGCGAGCAATTGCTCGATGGTCAGGATCTGGATGCGGGGGTAGTCCTTGCCCGAATGGTCGGAGTGGTAGTGCCCGGCGGAGACGGACTCGTCGGGGAAGAGGTCTTTGTCGCGCAGGAAGTTCGCATTGTCCCCGCAGCAGAGGAGGTTTTCCGCCATTGCCATGCTCCCCTCCATTGAGTAAGGGCCTCGAACAAGCCTTGGTGGGGCAGGCATTTGTGCCTGCCATCTGGCCGACAAGAATGTCGGCCCCACCGCTATGTTAGAGCTCCCAAGGCGGGTGAAGTGGGCCTTATGATAGTCGGGCGGGCGGGAGAAGTCAAACGCCGGGTCGTGTGTTACAGGGTCATTCAATCCTCGTCTGGAAACGGCCGAGGTCATCCGCCTTCGTCCGCCTCAGGCGGACCTCGGCGGACTTCGGCGGACAGGATGCCCTCGGCCACAGATGACCTGGATTCCGCCGCTGCCTACTCCGCCGAAGCAGCCTCGGCTGCGAAGGCTGGATCGGGGGCTGTAGTAGGGGCGGTTCGCGAACCGCCCCTACAGCGGCAAGCGAGAATTGAATGACCCTGATTCATTGATTCGTTGAACGTTTGCTTGAAGAAGCGCGATTCTACGGTAGAATAGATAGATGTCACGAGTCCCGGCCGCACCCGAACGGGTCCTTTTCGACATCCGTCGCAGCATCCGCCAAATGCAATCACCGAAGCGCATACACGGCTTTCGTGTCCTCGTCGGACTGGGCGTCGCCCTGGCCGCCGTCTTGTGCCCCGGCGCCGGGCTGGGCGCCGCGAAGCCGACCGTGACCGGGTCGATCGCAATGCGGATCGACTACCTGCCGGACCTGGTTTACGACGGCGAACGCCTGACGCTCTGCGCGTCCGTGCTGAACCGGACCCGGGAGGCCGTGCGCGGGCGGGTGTCTTGTTCGTTCGTGGCCGGCGGGCGCGCGGTGGGGAACACGATCAACCGGGACGTCGCGGCGCCGCCGGGCAGAGACGCTTTCTTCAGGGCGGGGTGGAGAGTGTCCGACCTGAAAGAGACCGCCACGTTGACGGTGGCCCTGACCGTCGACAAGAAGGAGATCGGCAGGCAAACGGTGGCGGTGCACCCCGCGTCGCTCCAGCTTCCCGAGCTGAGGCTGGGAGATGATTTTCTGGTGGACGACAGTAACGGTGACCGGGTGGTGCTGGTTGTGCGGCGCCAGGTCCGCGCGCGGCAAAGCCGGTGGCCGGTGGTCCGCTTGGTGGAGCGCGCCTTCTCCGGCAGCAAGGTCGAGGCGGCGTCCGCGCTGTTCGTCGGCGACCTGCTGGCCAGGGATGAGGCCGGGTCCTATGTGTCGCTCCTGAAATCGAACGAGGATTTGTCCCGGTTCGCCTTTGTTGCGGTGAAGCATTCGCGCCGGTCCAAACGCGCCGGACGTGCTATTCTTCAGACCCTCTGCGAGTTCAGCAAGTCGGCGCTCAAGCGCCGTTACGACCTGGTGCTGATCTTCGCGGGAAGCGAGGAGGCCACGTTCGGCACGGACGTTGCCGAGTTCCGCCGGGCGATGGACCTGATGTGCGGGGTGGCGAAGTCGCGGGGCGCCCGGTACGTGGCGTTTGTTGCGCCGGTGGCGCCGCCCAAGTTGGCCGGCCGCACCGAGCGATACCGGCGGGCGATCCGGTCGGTCGCTCACACGGCGGAGGTGGATGTGTTTGACCCGCAGCCGGCGGTCACGCGCGCCGGGTGGGGGAGCACGGCGGCGCCCGGCCCCGACGCAAGGAAAGCGCTGGCCGACGAAATCGCGCGCCTTGTCAACACGGTGATGGCCAAGTGATGAACCGTCCGAGGTCATTCCGGTTTGTTCTGTTGTGGGCCGTTGTGTTGACGGCGCCGGCCGCGGTATGCGCCGCCGGGCTCGAGTCGCTGGCCACGCCGGCCGAAGGGTGGCGGGTATCGCTCCTGGGGCGCGCGGCCCGGCACTTGTCCCTCAACGAGAACTGGTCGGACGTCGAGAAGCTGTCGTTCACCGTCCGCGCCGAGCCGGCGCCGACGAGGCCGCTTCGACTGATGGTGAGCCTGGTCGTCTGGGACGGCTGGTGGTATCAGTCGGCCGAGTTGGCGTCCATCGTGAGCGCCGAGCGACGCCACGTCGAACTCGATCTTGGCCACCTGTCGAACGACTGGTCGCCGCGCGGACATCTGCGGCCGTGGGACGGCTATGCCAGGCAAAAGGTCAACGCGCTGTCCGTGTCGATATTCTCGCCGACCCCGTATGCGGGGACCATTCACATCAGCGACGTGACGCCGAAGCGGGCCGAGCCCGGCGAACAGTCGGCGATGTTCCTGTACGACACCGAGGTGGTGACCGACGCGCCCCGCGCGGGAACGACGGCCGTGGTGAGCTTCCGGTTGTCGAAGGTATATGACAATCCTTTTGAGCGCGGGCTGGTCCGGGTCTCGCTGGCGCAGGGCGACCGAGAGATCATGGGAATGCCCGCCTTCTTCTACCAGGACTACCGGCGGACGAAGTGGGACACGCTGAAGCCGGTGGGCGCGTCGTCGTGGCGCGCCAGGCTGACCGCCCCGCGCGCGGGCCGGTACCGCTGGATCGTGACGGCGAAGAACGGGGACGGCTTCGCCACGCTGGCGGGCGGCGACCTGACGGTCGGGCCGGCCTCGCGAAAGGCGGCTCCCGCGGCGGAGCGCCCCGCGCAAGCCGAGATGATGCGGTTTGTTCTGCCTCGGCGCGTGCCTCGCAGGGCGCCGGTGTTTGAGCTGTCGGCCGCGAGGTGGAAGCTGGCCTACGAGGAGCACCAGGAGCCTGTCGTCCGCGCCTGGCGCGTCCCGCTGGAATGGACGGGCAAGTGGGGCAAATACCAGGGGCTGGGCCGATACAACCTGGAGAACGCGTGGGAGTTCGACCAACTGATCGAGCAGGCCGAGGCGGCGGGGCTCCGCCTGCCAATGGCGCTGAACGCGGACGAGCCGTTCCAGGGGCAAGGCACGTATAACTGGTTCAGCAATCCGTTGGCGTCGCACATGGGCGGGCCGCTCGAAGCTCCGAGCAGGTACTTCACCGACGAGACGGTCGAGAAGCTCTTCCGGCAACAGGTTGACTACATCGCCTCGCGGTGGGGTAACTCGCCCGCGGTGTCGCAGTTCGAGCTGTGGATGTCGGTGCCGGCGAACTACGCAGAGGCGTGGCATGGGCGAGCGGGCGCGTTCCTCAGCAGCGCGCCGCTCTCCGGCAAGAAGGTGGTCAGCCGGCACCCGCAGGGCGCGGTCCTGGGCGAGCGGCGTCGAATCACGAGCTTCGAGCGCCCCGGGTCGCGCTGGCGAGCGGCGAACCGGATCAGCCCGAGCACCCGGGTCGGGCCGGCGCCGTCGGTGGCCAGCGAGGGATCGCAGTCGCTGAAGGCGGTGGCGGGGTTCCCCGGCGAAGCGGCGATTTATTCCGAGGTGGATAAGAGCTGGCACGGATATGCCCGGCTGACCTTCGACGTGTACGTCCCCAAGGGCGCGCCCAACGACATGCGGGCGATGGTGTATGTCCGCGAGCGCGACTGGTGGTGGTACGAGACGCTGCTGGCCCCGTTGCTGAGGCCGGGCGACTGGACGAAGCTGATCGTCGACGTCTCCCCCGAGAGTTCGATATGGAAGCCGCGGGGGCACCGGCACGGCTGGGACGGCTACGTGGCGCAGAACATCCGCGAGATGGGCATCCGCATCTTCGGTCACCGCAAGTACGACGGGCCGGTGTACGTCGACAACATCGAGCTGTGGCCGGACCCGCATCATCCCCGGCCGATCCAGCTCATCGACCTGAGAGCCAACGCGGCCAAGGTGGGCCAGTATGAGAAGTTCGAGGTCACCTTTGGGCTGCCGCGCGTGTTCGAGAATCCGTTCGACCCTCGCCAGGCCGACATCCGGGGTCATTTCATCTCGCCCAGCGGCAAGCACGTCGAGGCGCCCGGCTTCTTCTATCAGGAATACAGCCGCCAGTTGGCGGGCGGCGTGGAGCGCCTGACCGCGGAGCGCGGGTCCGTGTGGAAGGTCCGGTTCGCCACGGGCGAGATGGGCAAATGGCGCGGCTACGTCAAGGTCAACCAGACCGTTTTGATGAAGGACCGGCCGTTTCAGTTCGAGGTGGTCCGGTCGGACAACCCGGGCTACATCCGCCGGTCGAGACGCGACCCGCAGTACCTGGAGTTCACCTCGGGCAAGTTCTTCTATCCGATCGGCCACAACCTTCGCTCGCCCTCGGACGGGCGCCGCCCCTACGCGTACCGGTTCGCCACCCCGGAAGGGAAAGGCACATACATCTACGACGACTACTTCAAGAAGATGGCCGCGGCGGGAGAGAACATGGCCCGCATCTGGATGTGCTCGTGGTGGTGCGGGCTGGAGTGGAACAAGAAGTGGCACGGATTCGGCGGGATCGGCCGATACAACGTGGAGAACGCCTGGCGCCTCGACTACCTGGTCGAGCAGGCCGCCAAGCACGGGCTCTATATCGCCCTCGATACGACCAACCACGGGCAGTACAGCATCGAGATCGACCACGAGTGGGAGAACAACCCGTACAACGCGGCCAACGGCGGCTTCCTCCAGCGCGCGAGAGAGTTCTTCACCAACAAGAGAGCGCAGCAGAAGTACAAGGACCGCCTGCGCTACACCATCGCCCGATGGGGCTACAGCCCGAACATCATGGCGTGGACGCTCTTCTCGGAAGTCGAGTTCGTCGAGGAGTACTGGCAATACAGCAAGCATGACGCGAACGACTTCAGCCCGCACGTCGCTCCGTGGCACGGCAAGATGGCGACGTTCGTGAGGTCGACGGATCCGTTCGGCCACGTGGTATCGACCCACGTCAGCCACCCGTGGCGCGGGCACGACATCTGGGCGCGCCCGGAACTCGACCTCGTCCAAAGCAACGCGTACAGCAAGTACCCCGAGCTGGGCCAAGTCGACGTCGTCGCCACCCTCTCCAAGATTTATCACGACAAGCTCAAGCAGTTCGGCCGTCCGGTGATCATTGCCGAGTATGGCGGGCACTGGATGAAAAACTCGCGGTCGGCGCTTGACGCAGAGCTGCACTCCGGCCTGTGGGCCACCGCGATGATGCCCTATGCCGGCAACACCGGGTTCTGGTGGTGGTTGCACGTGCACTTCGCCGACCGGTACTCGCACTACCGGGCCCTGGCGAACTACATGAAAGGCGAAGACCGGCGCGGCAAGGCGCTCGTTCAGGGCAACTTCCTCGTGACGTCGCCCGGCGACGTGCTGAAGGCGGTCGGTTTGCAGAACGCGTCCTCTGCCAATGTATGGGTTTACCACCAACAGGTGCCCACGTCGCTCCGGTGGATACTCCCCGTCCGCGGCGCCACGCTCGGGTTCGCCGGCCTGAAGGAAGGGGCCTACCGGATCGAGTTCTGGGACACGTATAAGGGCGTCAAGGCGAGCGAGACCACGGCTCGTTGCGTCGGCGGCCAGATGGTGGTCAAGCTGCCCGAGGTGAGCAGAGACATCGCCCTGAAGGTGCACCTCGAGGGAGCCGCCCGCACCAGCCCCAACCACAAGTAGCCGGCGCCCTTGCCGTACCGGGAACGGGCCCCGATGAACTCCGACCGCACCCGCATCTTGATCATCCGGCCCGGCGCTCTGGGCGACACCGTGGTCACCGAGCCGGCGGTGGCGGCAATCCGCGCCCGCCACCCGCGGGCGCACATCGAACTCGCCGGCCGGACGGATTACCTGCCGCTGCTGGTCGGTCCGGGCCTGGCCGATGCCTGCGTGTCCACCGACTCGGCGGCGTTCACGTCGCTGTTCGGGCCCGGCCGCCTGGAGCTTCCGAGGTCCGACCTCGTTCTCGCCTATCTGCCCGACCCGGACGGGGCTTTGAGCGCCAGACTCAATGCGCACGCCGGAAAAGCCGTCGTATCTGATCCGAGGCCGGACGAGGGCAAGACGACTCACATCGTTGATCACCTCCTGGCCCCGCTCGGCCGGCTCGATGTCCCCGCTGTGAGGGACTGTCCCCGTCTCCCGTGCAGGCACGAGTGGTCAGACGCCGCCCGCGCCGTCTGCCCGCCGTTGCAGGATGGCGTCGATTACGCGGTGATTCATCCCGGGAGCGGCGGGCGCCACAAGCTCTGGCCGGCGGCGAGTTGGGCGGCCGTGATCGAGGCGCTCCACCCGCTCACGTTCGTGCTGACGTGCGGGCCTGCCGATGCAGAGGTCGTGGACGATCTCTTGGCACACATGACGCATCGCTCCCGCGGCCGTGTGCTGAAGAACCAGCCGGCGACGACTGTTGCCGGCGTCCTTGCCGGGGCGAGAGCCTACGTCGGCTGCGACTCGGGCGTGACCCATCTCGCCGCCGCCCTCGGCGTACGGACCGTTGCCGTCTTCGGCCCGACCGATCCGCGTATCTGGGCGCCGCGCGGGAAGTCGGTGCGAGTCCTCGCCGGATCGCGCGCGTCGACCGCTTCGGTAACCCCGTCCGCGGTGCTGGACGCATTGGATGCCTCGTGACGAATCCGAAACGTAACGCGTCAGCCATCTGGGATGTCCGGTGTACGCCCTTCCGGGATAGGGGCAGGAAGAGCCGGCTGAGTTCCCGGCCCCTCCCCCCTCCGAACCGTGCGTGCCGTTCGACGTTGCTCACGGCCCTGAGCTTGCCGAAGGGCGGGTCTCCCGCACACGGCTCTCCGGCCGGTGGTTCACCTCCGTGAGGACTGACTGGCCGCCGCACAGGCTGCGACAAGGGAGAACAACCCATGCTCGGCAAAGCAGGCGCCTTTCACTCCGTCTTCCAGAGCCGCCAGCATACGCTCTGTCCAGACCGCCGGTTCGGCCCACTCCCAGCGGGCGCGGACCTCTCCGACTGGCACAGCCCCTGCGGGCACTCGCATCGGTTCGCGTTCCGACTGTCCGTCCGTCACGCATCCGCCTTCCTGCGTCCCTTCGCTCCGTACCCGTTACGGCACTTCATCGCTACTGTGGGCGGCCTCTGACTCCTGCCCGGCTCTCCATCGCCGGACGGGTCTCCCGCTTCACGTGCACGGCCTTCCGACCTGCCTACCGTCAGGCAGGCCATTCCGCCTCCAACCACCGTGCGGTCCCCCCGCCGTCGCTTTCACACGCTACCCCTCAGCGCGACGGGCTTCCCACCGGCGGACTGCCCGCCGACCGGTCTGGGCTTCGCCATTCCCTAGCGGGCTCGCCGACACCGCCCGGCCGAATCGAGTTCGTCATCCTGCCTGCCTGGCGGGCAGACAGGCGGACCGGTCATTCACCTCCTGCTGCTTCCCTGGCTGCCGCCAGGCAGGCCACCCCGCCTCGCGGCGACGCAGTTGCAGTCGGTTACAGGCCGGAGAGCGCATACCTGGAGAGGACTCTCACCTTTCCGGCCATGCACGCTCGCAGGCGCACTAAGCCGGGGCGGCCCGCCCCGGCGCGCGTACAGGCAAAAGCGCGCCGCTTTCGGCGAAACCGGCGTACCCGGAAAGGCGTACACCGGACATCCCAGATAGCTGAAGTGTTACGTTTCAGGTTTCGGATTTCGTGCTTTCGCACTTTGCGCACCGAACGACTTTTCCTTCAATTACCCGACACTCAATAGAGAAAAGCGGGGCACAGCCCCAACGGGGCGGGTGGCGGCTGCGTCGAAAGCAGCAGACGCCGCCTTGCGTCATTCCGTCATCCGAAATCCGGATTCCGCAATTGGTATTACTGTTTGTGCTGCGAGATGGACTTGAAGTAGTCCTTGAGGAGTTGCTCGTAGCCGCGAGGGGTGCCGCCCTGCGTCGCGTCCAGGATCTCGTCCTGCAGGTACTTGGGCAGCGAGCTGGAGTAGTCCTTGTTGATTCGGACCTGCTCGTTGAGGAACGTCCGCGTCCCCTTGAGGTTTTTGAGGATGATGGGGCGTCGCCGAAGCACGCTCTGGTAGCGGCCGTCTTCCAGGTCCGCCTCTGCCAGCTTCATCTCCTTGACCGTTTCCTCGAACGTGGTCGGCCAGCGCATCACTTTGAACTGGGCGTTGATCTTCTCCGCCTTGTTGCGCAGCTCGGCCTGTTTGATCGCCGCGTTCTTGAGCTTGGCCTTGACCTGCGGCGGGACCGGGCCCTCGAGGCCGCCGGCGCCCGCGCCGCTGGCCTTGCCGCCGCCGGTCGATCCGCCGGCCGGGTCCTTGCTGGTGTCGTTGATCTGTCCCTTTTCGTACGGGTCCGGGGTCAGGCGGGTGGGGGTCTTGCGTCCGCCCTTGCCGGTTGCGTTCTCTTCGACGAACTCGCCGGCTGACTTGCCGGACCGGCCCTCGCCGGATCGCCCGCCGATCTCGCTCTTGTTGGGGAGCCGGTTGCCGGTGACGCCCTGGGCGCTCATGTTGCTGATGGGGCCGTCCATGGCGTCCCAGCCGGCGCCCTTGTCCAGGCTGTCCGCATAGCCCGCGGTGGCGTCCTCCACCTCCTGCATCAGGTCTTCTTCGTCCTCCATCAGCTCGCCGACGAGGTCCTCGAGTTCCTTGGGCAGCTCGGCCATCGGCGCCTCGGCGTCGCCCAGCGTCTCCTCCATCTTCCACTTGTCACGGTCGGGCTCGTCGGGCAGCCACTTCTCGATGTGCGTCTCGAGCGTCTTGGCCAGCTCCAGGCCGTTGTCCTCGATGGCGGTGGCGATCTCTTTCGCTTTCTTCGCCAGCGCGTCCTTGGCCATCTGCACTTCGCTCTGGACCTCGAGCAGCTCCTTCAGCAGCGTCGAGTTCGCCAGGTCCTGCTCGGGCAGCTTGCTCAGGTCGTGGTGCTTTTCGATGAGGAACTGCGACCACTTGTCCTCGATCGCCGCCAGTTCCTTCAGCTTCTTGTCGTCCTCCTTGGTGAAGTCGTCCACGTTCTTCTGGGCAAGCTCCTGCGTGGCGTCGATGACCTTCTTCTGCTCGTCGATGAAGTCCTTCAGGCCGCGTTCGAGCTCCTTGAGCTTTTCCTTCGTATCGTCGGACAGGTCCACCCCCTCGTCCTCGTCCGCTTCCTTCTTGGCCTGTTCCTCCAGCTTCGGCAGCACGCTGAGGATCCTGCTGAGGGAGGCAATGATCTTGTCGACGTCCTGTTCGAACTCCGGCAGCGCCTTCTTCTTGTGGGCCGGCGCCGCCACCTTCTGTATGATCTCCGCCTGCTTGACGGCGGCGGCCATCTCGTTGGCGGCCAGAGCGTACAGCACCTCCTTGATGCGGCGCACGTTGTGGTCGGTCGGCTTGATGTCGCCGGCGATCCGCAGGACTTCGAGCCGCGCGTTCGACTGGTCCTGGAGCACCGTCCGGGTCAGGGCCGCAAACTGTGCAACGTCGTCAAGCTTTGCCATCGCCGTCGCAGTCTTGCGGATGTCGATCTCCTGGTCGAGCACCTTCCGAAGACGCTCCTGCCAGTTCTTGATGTTCTTGATCTTTTCCTCGGCGACCTTTTTCCTGTCGAGGATCTTGATCAAGTATGGC
>CAZDHT010000180.1:0-11340 GCA_964505325.1 uncultured Planctomycetota bacterium
CTGGCGGCGCTCTGGGACGGCGAGGGGCTGCGCCTGGTCGGACGAAACGGCCGATAGCGCGCCCGGCCGAGGTCATCGCGTGGTGAGTGTTTTGTCGCACGTGCGACAAAAAATTTACCGGAGGGCCGATTGGCCGGTGTTGGCAGATGGGCCGTTTTTCTTGCTGAAAAATGTCCGGCGGGCCTGCAGGAGCAAGCCGGCGAATGTGTCCCAATGAAAGGAGATGAATCCAAATGGCCAAGGGCACGATTGAAGTAAGACGCGAGATGCCGGTCCGCCACGAGGTGGACGTGTTCGTTGCCGGCGGGGGCCCGGCAGGCGCAGTCGCCGCGGTAGCCGCGGCACGCCAAGGGCGCAGGGTGTACCTGGCCGAAGGGCACACCTGCCTGGGCGGCATGGGCACGGCCGGCCTGGTCCCCGCGTTCATGCGGTTCGGCGACGGCGAGAACCTGTGCGCGGCGGGGGTCGGCGAGGAGATCCTCTGCCGCCTCATCGCCGCCGGCGGGGCCGAGCCCGGCCGCACCGATCCCAAGATCGCGTCGATCGGCTCGGTGGGCATCGACGCGGAGGTGCTCAAGCGCGTGTACGACGACCTGCTCACCGATGCCGGCGTCGACTTCACGTTCCAGACGACGCTCATCGGGGTCGAGAAGGACGCGGACGATCACGTCTCGCACGCGATCTGCGCCGCGAAGAGCGGCGTTTTCGCCGTCGCCGCGAAGATGTTCGTCGACGGCACCGGCGACGGCGACCTCGCCGTCTGGGCCGGGGCGCCGTTCGAGAAGGGCGACGAGAACGGCGACATGATGCCCGGCACGCTGTGCAGCCTGTGGGCGGACGTCGATTGGGCAACGATCAACCGCGAAGCGCTCGGGACCGGCAACGCCCGCCTCGAAGACGCGTTCAAGGACGGCGTCTTCACGTACCAGGACAAGCACCTGCCGGGGATGTGGCGCGTGGGCGAGAACGTGGGCGGCGGCAACATCGGCCACACGTTCGGCGTCGACAACACCGATGAGCGCTCGATCACCGAGGCGCTCATCTGGGGCCGCAAGCTCGTGCTCGAATACGAGCGGTACTACAAGGAATACCTGAAGGGCTTCGAGGAGATGAAGCTGATGGCAACCGGCTCGCTCTTGGGCATCCGCGAGACGCGGCGCGTCATGGGCGACTACGTCCTCGACCTCGACGACTTCAAGAGCCGCGCCGTGTTCGAGGACGAGATCGGGAGATACTCGTATCCGGTCGATATCCATCCGACCCGCCCGGATGACGAGAGCTACGACAGGTTCATGGAGGAATGGACCAACCTTCGATACAAGAAGGGCGAGAGCTACGGCATCCCGTACCGGGTACTCACGCCGACGGGGCTGTCGAACGTCCTGGTGGCGGGGCGGTGCGTGAGCACCGACCGCTCGATGCAGGGGACGGTCCGCACGATGCCCGGCTGCTACATCACCGGCCAGGCGGCAGGCGTGGCCGCCGCGCTCGCCGTCGACAAGGACACTGATACTCGCGGCTTCGAGGTCTCAGAGTTGCAGGGGCGCCTGAAAGAGATGGGCGCGTTTCTGCCGAACTGCTAGAGGCCCGACCACAAAGACCCGAAGGGCCCGAAGAACCACGGAGAGCGGGTGCGGCCGGGGGCCGCACTCGCCTGTCTTCCTTTGTGTCTTTGTGCCTTTTGTACCTTGGTGGTCAGGCCCGGTCGCCGCAGACTCGCTCGAGCGCGTCATCGAGCTGGGGAGCGAGGGCCGGCCAGAAGTAGCGCGAGGCGGCGCGGACGCCGCGGCCGGGGTCGCCCTGCCAGAGCTCGTCCTGCTCCAGGCGGGCGGCAAGGAGAACCAGCATGTCGGCCAGTTCCTCCGCGCCGCCGTCGTAGAAGTGCGGCCCGCGCCCCTGCTCCTGGATTCCGGCCAGCACCTCGGGGTATGCGAGGCGGCGGGGCACAAGCGGGTAGCATCCGGCGGCGACGGCCTCGACGATGCTGATGCCGAAGAACTCGTGCCGCGCGGTCGACACGATCACGTCCGCGTCGGCGAGCGCGGCTTCGTAGTCGGCGCGGTTCTCCTGGTAGCCCCACCGGCCGACGTGATGGGCCAACGCTTTCTTCGCGCGGGCGAAGCACGGCGGCACATCGCGGAACTGCTGGCCGACCACGCTGATGCGGAATTCGAGACCTCGCTCTTTGGCAATGCCGAGCGCTTCGAAGAAGGTATCGGGGTCCTTATCGAACTCCCAGCGCGCCGCCCACAGGATCCGCATGGGGCCAGATTGCCGCGGTCCACGCGGAGCGGGCCTGGCAATCCCGGGCGGGTGGATCGCCGACTTGTGGCGGATGCGGTCGGCGATGTCCCACGGCTGGTGGTCGGGCATGCGGCGCAGGAAATCGGGGATCGCTCCGAGGAATTCGTCCCGGTGAAAGGCCGAGTTGAACCACACCTCCGTGGCGGCGAGCGCCGTCGCCATGTTGGAGAAGCAGTACTGATAGTCGCGCTCGTCTTCGTGCCGGAAGGGGTAGGTGAGCTGATTCTCGTGGAAGTAGACGACGGCCGGGAGCCTTCGAACCGGCTCCGGTGCGAGGCCGAGGAACTCGGGCAGGTTCAGCATGTCGGAGCAGAAGAGCGCGTCCCATCCCTCGCCGGCGGCGACGCGCCCGGCGACGAGGTCCGCGAACGTGATGGGCGCGTGCCGCATCCGCCACTTCCACTTGAACGGCGGCAGGCCGAGCGCCGTCCAATCGTGGTGGCTGTGTGCGGTCCAGCCATCGAGAAACGCCTTGTGGCTGCCGCCGTGGTGGGGTTCCAGCGCCAGGACCTTCATGCGTCTTCGGACGGGAGAATTGCCTCCAGTTGCCCAACGAGAGCGGGGACGGACTCGGTGGCGATTCGCCACACCGCCTCCAGATCGACACGGTCGTAGTGATGGATGAGGAAATCCCGTGTCTTCGCCATGTCCGCCCAAGGGAAAGAAGGATGGGCGCGACGGAAGCTCTCCGTCAGCCGTTTCGCTGCTTCCCCGATGATCTGAAGCTGCGCGATGACGGCGAAGTGTGTTCTGACGTCGGATTCAAAAGCCGCCCGATCCATGCCGGCAGTCAGGTCTCGGACGAGAAGGGCCGCCTTGAGGATGTCCCAAACGCAGGCGAGATCACGACCGCTCTGCGGCATAGATCGGCTCCTTGGTTCGGAGGATCTCCCGCCGCCGGAACGGGTTCTCCAGGAGTGGCTCCTGTACGAGATCTACCTGGCGACCGAATATCTTCTCCAGTTCTTCCTTCATGTGGACGAGATCAAACAGGCTGTGGTGCGCGTCCTCGGCGAAGGTGACCAGCACGTCCACGTCGCTGTCCGGGCCGAAGTCTTCCCGCAACACGGAGCCGAACAGCGAGAACTCGACGATCTTCCACCGTCGGCAAAACGCCTTGATCTGATCCATCGGAATCTCGACCTGGCACGACATTTGCGCAACCCCCAAATCCTTGTTCTCCCATGGCCATTCTAGAGACAGGGGGCATCAATGGCAAGATGGGACTGCATCCAGGCATTTGCGATGCGGCCCCGCAGCGTGTCGAAGGCGTCTCGCCTTCGTGTCTCGAGGCCGTCTCGGCCTCGAAAACACGCACGTCGCGGCCAAGATGGCCGCGAGACACGCGGGCAGGATGCCCGCGTCACAAACATCGCAAATGGCTCGCATCCTCTGCTTGCTCAACCTCGTGCAGCCACGCAAAGCAGAGCCGACACGAACAGCGCGGTCAAGACGACCCCCATAATCCTCACTGTGCTCTCGCGCCACCACCAGTGATTTCTGTCGATCTTCATGCCGAAGAGACCGTACCAAGCGACCGCCAGCTTGATGGCCGTCGCCGGGAGGAAGATCATAACGAACAGCATGAGGGCGACCCAGATCGATAGGAGGGCAATAACCAACCACAGAAACCACATCGTTCAACTCCGCTTCTGCGCGGCGCGGATTTGCTCGATCAGGCCGGCGTGCTCCTTGTACCAGGCGATGAACCTGGGGACGCCGACGTCGATGGGGGTGGTGGGCTCGTAGCCGAGCTTCTCGCGGGCGCGGTCGACGTCGGCATAGGTCGCCGGCACGTCGCCCGGCTGCATCGGGAGCATCTCCTTCTCCGCCTCGACGCCCAGCTCCTGCTCCATCAGCTCGATGAGGTGCATCAGCTCCTCGCAGCGGTGGTTGCCCAGGTTGAAGATCTCGTACGGCTCAAGGCCGTCCACCTGCATCGAAGCGACGACGCCCTGGACGATGTCGTCGATGTAGGTGAAGTCGCGCCGCATCTTGCCGTAGTTGAAGACCTTGATCGGCACGCCCTGGGTCATCGCCTCGGTGAACAGCCACATCGCCATGTCCGGGCGGCCCCACGGGCCATAGACGGTGAAGAACCGGAGGCCGATGGTCTGGAGACCGAAGAGGTGGGTGTAGACGTGGGCCATCAGCTCGTTGGCCTTCTTGGTCGCGGCGTAGAGGCTGATGGGATGATCGACCGACTGATCCTCGCTGAAGGGCAGCTCCGTGTTCCCGCCGTACACGCTGGAGCTGGAGGCGTAGACGAGGCGGCCGAGCTTCCGGTGTCGGCACACTTCGAGGATGTTGAGGAAGGCGTGAAGGTTCGACTTCTCGTACACGAACGGGTGGGTGAGCGAGTACCGCACCCCCGCCTGGGCGGCCAGGTGGCAGACCACCTCGGGGCGATGGGTGTCCATCACCTCTTCGAGCGTGCCCAGTTCGCACAGGTCGGCCTCGACCGCCGTGAAGCCCTCGAGCTTCTTCAACTCCGCGTGCCGCGCCTGTTTGAGCACGACGGGGTAGTAGTCGTTCAGGTTGTCATAGCCGACGACTCTGTGCCCGTCTTCGAGCAGCCTCTTCGCCACGTGAAACCCGATGAAGCCCGCGGTGCCGGTTACCAGATATGTCGCCACGTCTTTTCCCTCGCCTGCCATTGGAAACGCCAGAATGGACAGGAGCATTCTACAGCCGCCCCGGCGGCGGTTCAAGCCGGACTCCCGCTGAGTCATCCCCAGTTTTCGAGATGGGAAAGGCCCGTTTGCGGGCCTTCGCGAGGAGCGACAGCTCCGAGAATAGGCCCCGCCTTCAGGCGGGGTCGAGCGGGCCGGGCCTCATGTTTACCCCTAAGCCCCGTTCACGGGGCTTGTTAGAGGGCTTTAGCCGAGACGGACAAGCCCCGTAAACGGGGCTGAGCGTAGAAGGAGGGGCGGCCGCTGCTCGCCCCCCGCTGAAGCGGGGGCCTATTCTCGCCCGCCTGCGGCGGACTCGGAAAGCAGCGTAAACGCTGCTTGGGCAAGAACCGGCGAAAACTGGGGATGACTCAGGGACTCCCGGCCCACGCCGCCGCCAAACCGGGCAGGCGGGCCGATTTGCCTTGCGGAAGAACGTGGTGTATGATAGCTTACAGTGTGATCGCATGACCGCGGGATTCGTCCATCATCGTTGACAGTCCAATATCCGGTAGAGCCGCCTGTGGGCGGACTTGAGGGGCACGCGTTTCCGGTCTTGCCTTGATGTCAATCCCATGACGGGCCTGACTCTCGGGCCGCGGACGGCAGCAGGAGGTAAAAATGGAAGACCTGACAGGGATAGACGTGTTGATGGTGGTCGCGAGCGGGAACTTCCGCGACGAGGAGTACCGGGAGCCGGCCGAGGCCCTGGCCCACGCGAAGGCCGGGGTCGTCGTGGCATCATCCTCACGCGACGTGTGCCAGGGCATGCTGGGGCACACGGTCACCCCCGACCTGCTGTTGTCCGACGTGGACGTGTCGAATTACTCGGCGGTCATTTTCGTCGGCGGGAGCGGGGCCGGCGAGTACTTCGATAATCCCACCGCGCACCGGATCGCGCGGGACACGGTGGCGCAGGGCAAGCTCCTCGGCGCCATTTGCATCGCGCCGTCCACCCTCGCCAACGCCGGCCTGTTGAAGGGCAAGAAAGCCACGTGCTACTCGTCGGAGCGCAAGAACCTGAAGGCCAAGGGCGCGAAGCTGGTCGACGAGCCGGTGGTCCGCGACGGCGACCTCATCACGGCTGACGGCCCGGACAGCGCCCACCTGTTCGGCAAGACCGTTGTCGAGGCGCTGCTCGAGACAGTAGAGGCAGAGCCGCCTGGGGAGCACACACAGGCCGGCCCCGAGCTGCGCGAGCATATCTGAGCGACCGCGGGGTCGCGTTCGGGAGACCACAACTTGCACAACATGCTGCCGGCTGACGTTCGCAGGGCTGGGCGAGATTCGTTTCTGTCCGTAATCAATCGAACGCCCACCACGCAGATCGTTGCGGGTGTGGCGCTGTTGGTCGCGGGCGTGGTTGGGTGTGTCGTGCTGTGGGGCGGCGGGGTCATCTGGGGCGTTCCGATCGCGGCGGCCGTGATGGGGCCCCTGCTGGTATGCAGCGGGGTCGCCGCGCGGCGACGCCGGCGCAAGCTCGAGGCCCAGGCCTGTCTCGTCGTGGAGCAGTGGGACGACCTGATCGAGGAGATCATCGACACGAAGGCGGCGGGCGGCAGTACAGTTGCGCTGCTTCGGAGCAAAGGGATCGCCGACATCCACATCCGCCAGAAGCTGCTGCGTGAGGTCGACAAGCGGATGGCGGAATGCGACGCCTCGGCCAACGCGGATTCATAATTGACCCAAAGCACAACACGTTCCTCTTCGTTTTGGACGTCCTCGCATTTCTTGTCTTGGTCGCGGGCGTCGTCTATCTGTCCCGCCCGGCGCCGGGGCACGGGGGCATGGGAGCGCGGGGGACTGGTGGCTACGGGGCGGGGGCAGAGATCCCGGTGAAGTAGACTTCAAGGCTGAGGCAGGCGAAGGCAGTAGCGCGGACGCGGTCGGCGTGCGTCTCGGCGGGCCAACTCCCGCGGAGCGGGCCGTGCTTGACCTGGTGGGCGGCCAGCGCCGGGCGGGCCGCGGCCCACATGTCCCGCCAGCAAGCGCCCCCCGCGTGGAACAGAGCGTTGACGATGAACTGAACGGTCTCGAGGTCCTTGGCGGCGCGGACAGTCTTGAGGTGGGCGTTGTCCCGCGTGAGCCAGGCGAGCTGTCCCACGCAGTGGGGGTCGCGCCGGTCCCGGCCGGAGACGAAGCGCGCGGCCAGCGACATTGCCGTGAGGCGGATGGTGGGCTCGCCGTGGCGGCGCCCAGCGTCGTCGATGCGTGGCCGGGTGCCGTAGCCGCTGGCGACGGTCAAGTCGAGGGCCCGGTTCATCTTCGCGACGGCAGGTCCGGGCACGTTGAGACGCGCAGCCAGGGCGCTCTTGATGGCGAACGGTTGCCACAGGGTAACGTAGACGTCGCCGTTGTCGAACAACCCGTTGTTGCCTTGCCGTCGGACGATGGAGTCGATGGTGCGCTGAGCGGCGGTGCGGGCGGCGTCGCGGCGGGGGCCGCTGCCCATCATAGTGAACTCGCTGAGCGCCCAGGAACACATGGCCCGGTCCGCCATGCCTTCGCCAATAGACCCGTCACGAGCGCACCGGGCCACAAGGGAATCGACGGCTTTGGCGACGGTGCTGGCGAACTCCTCCGGGCGACGGTCGGTGCTGCCTTGGCCGAGGAAGGCGAGAAGGACGAGCGCGGTGAGGCCGGGATTCTCTGCCGGTCTGTGGGAGCGCCAAGCGCCGCCGGGATGCTGGGTGCGCTTGAGCCAGCGGAGCCCTTCGGTGACCGTTCGGGAGTGGCGGTTGAGGTCCATGGAGCTGATCATCCGCGCTTCCGGCGCGCGGCAGCCACAGAGAAGCGCTCCCAGCAGAGCGATGGCGGCTGGAAGGCGGTAGTGAGGTCGGGACATGTGGGTGACCTCCTCGGGCGCGGCTCGATTTGATGAACGGATTGCCGGCGGGATGGTTCGGTCTGTTCGGCTGGGGTCGGACACAGCGAATGGGGCCAACAGATTCTATGGGGGAAGGCGCTCCGTCTGCACGAGGCCGGGCGTAGAGCCGAGGCCCCGAGAACCCAACACCGAGAACCGGCGCTGTCAGCAGCCGTAGACCGCTGCTGGGCCGAGCTCCTCTTCGATGCGGAGCAGTTGGTTGTATTTGCAGATGCGGTCGGTGCGGCAGGCGGAGCCGGTCTTGATCTGGCCGGCGTTCGTGGCGACCACGACATCCGAGATGGTTACGTCCTCCGTCTCGCCCGAGCGGTGGCTGACGACGGCCGTGTACTTGGCCTTGTGCGCCATCTCGATGGCGTTCAGTGTCTCGGTCAGCGTGCCGATCTGGTTGAGCTTGATGAGGATCGAGTTGGCGACGCCGGAGTCGATGCCCCGTTTCAGCCGCTCGGTGTTGGTGACGAAGAGGTCATCGCCGACGAGTTGGATCTTGTCGCCCAGCTTCTCGGTCATCACCTTCCAGCCGTCCCAGTCGTCCTCGGCGTGGCCGTCCTCGATGGACTTGATCGGGTACTTCTCGCACAGGTCGGCATAGTAGTCGGCCAGCTCGGCCGGGGTGAGTTGCACGTCCTCGGAGGCAAGGACGTACTTGCCCTCGGCGGTGATGCCGCGGCCCTTTGAGTCTTGGCCGAAGAACTCGCTCGAGGCCGGGTCGAGACAGATGAACACGTCCTTGCCGGGGATGTAGTTCGCCTTCTCGATGGCCTCGACGATCACCTTGATCGCGTCCTCGTTGGACTCGAGGTTGGGTGCAAAGCCGCCTTCGTCGCCGACCGAGACGTTGAGGCCACGGCCCTTGAGCACGGCCTTGAGCGCGTGGAAGACCTCGGCGCCCATACGGAGTCCCTCGCGGAAGTTCGGCGCCCCATCGGGCGACACCATGAACTCCTGCAAGTCCACGTTGTTGTCGGCGTGCTTGCCGCCGTTGAGGATGTTCATCATCGGGACGGGCAGGACGTGGGCGTTGGTGCCGCCGATGTAACGGTACAGCGGCATGCCGAAGTACTCGGCCGCTGCCTTCGCCGCGGCGAGCGAGACGCCGAGTATTGCGTTCGCACCCAGCTTGGCCTTGTTGGGCGAGCCGTCGAGGTCGATCATCAGCTTGTCCAGGCCGACCTGGTCGGCCGCGTCGAAGCCCAGCACCTCCGGCGCGATGACCTCGTTGACGTTTCGCACGGCGTTGAGGACCCCCTTGCCGAGGTATCGGGACTCATCGCCGTCGCGCAGCTCGACGGCCTCGTGCTCCCCGGTCGAGGCGCCCGACGGCACCGCGGCCCGGCCCGTCGCGCCGCTCTCAAGCATGACGTCCACCTCCACCGTGGGGTTCCCGCGCGAGTCCAGGATTTCGCGTGCCACTACCGCAACGATCGTCGTCATCATAGCCTCCAACGAAAAGACTCGAGTTTGGGGTACCCAGCCACCGAGCATTATAGCGGGGCTGTTCGCGCCGGGCAAGTGCGAGGGCTTCGGACAGGGCAATTCGATTCTGGGCCTTGCCTGGCGGTGCGAGTTCTCGCCGCGCTCGGAGAGCGCATTTATAAAAGTCACAGGTGTGACTTTTATAAATGGGGCGCCTCCTCCAGCCATTCGGCCGTGATTTCCTGGCTTGCCCGATGCCCTGCATCGGTCGGATGTTCTGCCGAAACTGTATTGGCGGCCCGCGCGGGTGCGGGTATAATATGGGCCGAGGCCCCCGGGGGGCTCTCTGGCCTGAGAGCAGCTTTCTCCAGTGGGATGTGATGGGCGCCGGAACGGAAGAACTGACCGAATCCGAACTTGGGGCTTCCCAGCCCGGCGGCTGGCAGTGGGCCCTCAAGGCGGCGGCGCCGTTTCTGCTGCTCGGGGTGCTCATCGCCAGCCCGTTCTACTTCGTGTGGTTCCGGTGGGCGGACCCGGAGGACTACTACAGCCACGGCCCGCTGATCCCGTTTATCTCCGCGTACCTCGTCCTCCGAAAGCGCAAGGAATTGACCGGTGAGGACCCGCCGGAGGCCGGGGTGCTGTATGCGGGCGGCATCGGAGCCGCCATCCTGTACTTCGTCTTTTCGGACTTCGACTGGGACAAGCGCTGGCTGTTCGCCATCCTGTCGACCGCGAGCGCCGCGTACATGGTGCACTGCCTCCGCAATCTGAAGGCCGAGCCCTGGAAGCCGGGCCTCCTGGTGCTCATCCCGGCGCTGGTCCTGTGCACCATCGCAGGCGTCCACGAGATCGTCTCGGTCGGATGGTTCTTCTCCCTGATCGTCGTCATCGGCCTGGTGCTGTACTACCTGGGGAAACGGATCGCTCTGATTATCGCGTTCCCGCTCATCTTCCTGTTCAGCACCGTGCCGCTGCCCGAGTACAAGGTCCAGGAACTGACGATGCCGCTCAAGAAGTTCGCGACAGCCAACTCGGTGTGGATACTGAACACGAGGCTGCTCGGGGTGTATTGCGAACGGCAAGGTGCGAGCATCGAGTTCCCCGGCGACGGGGATGAGCCGAAGGTCCTCACGGTTGGCGCGGTGTGCAGCGGCCTGCGCTCGCTGATTGCGCTGATCTCGTTCGGGCTGCTGTTCGCCTACATCACGCCGATTTCGCTGACCAAGAAGTGCATCTTGTTCGCTGCGGCCATACCCGCCTCGTTCATCGCCAACCTCGTCCGCATCCTGACGCTGGCGCTGGTGACGCACTACTGGGACGTCCCGACGGCGACGGGCGCCAAGCTGTGGGACCGGATGGAGCAGGGCCCGCTCTCGTCGATGGTACCGCACCTTCGGAAGATCTCCAGCGAGCCCGTGCACGACTTCACCGGCATCATGATATTCGTCGTCGCATTCATCGGCCTGTTTGCGCTGGAACGGCTGTTGACCTACATCGAGAAGCGCCAGCGACGCGGCGCCGCCGGCGCCGAAGAGCCGGAGGTGTCGGATGCCTGACGTTCGCACCGGACGGAGCCGCATCATCCTCGCGTGCGTCATCATCGCGCTGGCAGTGGTGGTTGCCGTGGGCTTGATCGTGTCGGCGAGCCGCGACGACGACCCGGGGGCCTGGTCGGGCCGGGCGTTGGGCTTCATCATGGTGGCCGTATCGCTTGCGATGGGCGCTGCGATGATCAAGTTCGGCAAGCCGGGCGACACGCACTACTGGGGCATGGCCGGCGCGCTCACCATCGCCGCCTTGCTCACCGGCGCGTATTCGTACAAGCCCGAGGCCCCCCAGATGGGAGACTTCGCCGAGAAGATCCCGCTCCGCATCGGCGAGTGGCGCGGCACATCCCACGAAGTCAGCGAGGGCACGAAGAAGGTCCTCAAAACCGAAGACATCATCATGAGGAGCTACCAGAACCAGAGGACCCAGGAGGCGGTCGGCCTGGCCGTCATCTTTGCGATGAGCAAGCGAAAGGTCGCCCACCCGCCGGAACAGTGCTACGCTGCAGAC
>CAZDHT010000181.1:0-6791 GCA_964505325.1 uncultured Planctomycetota bacterium
GGCCCAGCAGCGCAAGACGGTCGAGGCGGTCGCCGAGGGCCGGATCGACATTCTCATCGGGACCCACCGCCTGTTGAGTGCGGACATCGCCTTCAAGGACCTGGGCCTGGTCATCATCGACGAGGAGCAGCGGTTTGGCGTGGCCCACAAGGAGCGGCTGAAGCGGCTGCGGTACACGGTCGACGTGCTGACCATGACCGCCACGCCCATTCCGCGGACGCTGCACATGTCGTTACTGGGGATCAAGGACATTTCGGCGCTGGCGACGCCGCCGCAGGACCGCATGTCCATCCACACCGAGGTGCGCCGGTTTGATCGGCGGATGGTGCGCGAAGCGATCCTGCGCGAACTGAACCGCGACGGGCAGGTGTTCTTTGTACATAACAGAGTATATGACATCAACTCGGTCGCCAATCGCGTCTCGCAGATCGTCCCCGAGGCCCGGCTGATTGTCGCCCACGGCCAGATGGGCGAGCACCAGCTCGAACGGCGGATGGCCGACTTCATCGACGGCAGGGCCGACGTGCTGGTGTCCACCTCCATCATCGAGTCGGGCCTCGACATCCCCAACGCCAACACGATGTTCATCCACGAGGCCGACATGTTCGGCCTGGCCGATCTGCACCAGCTTCGGGGGCGGGTCGGGCGTTACAAGCACCGGGCCTACGCCTACATTCTCCTGCCCGAGTCGAGGCCGATTACGAAGAAGTCGATCAAGCGTCTCAAGGCGATCGAGGAGTACACCGAGCTGGGGTCGGGCTTCAAGCTGGCGATGCGCGACCTGGAGATTCGCGGCGCCGGCAACATCCTCGGCGCCGAGCAGAGCGGCCACATCGCCGCGGTCGGGTACGACCTCTATTGCCGCCTGCTCGAACAGGCCGTCCGCGAGATGAAGGACGAGGAGATCGAGGAGCACACGGAGATCGACATCGACCTGCAGCTCGACACGTATATCCCCTCGGGGTACATCCGCAGCGACGTGCTGAAGATGGAAGCATATCGAGGGCTGGCCCGGTCGCGAACGGTGGAGGATGTCCGGGACGCGGAAGCCGAGCTGGAAGACCGGTTCGGCCCGCCGCCGGTGCCGGTGGTGAATCTGATCGCGAAGCACCGGCTGCGCGTGCGTCTGGAGCCAAGGAAGTTCACCTATTTCGGCCTGCGCGGGGACCACGTTCTGCTGAAGTTCGAGGATCAGGGACTGGCGACCCGGCCGCTCCAGAGAACCGAGGCCCCGCACCGCATCTTGAGCGCCAAGACCGCCCACCTGCTCCTGCCGGGGAGCGTTCGCACGCCGGACCAGGTGGTGGACTATGCCGAGCACGTATTCTCCGCGGAGTAGACGGCCGGGGCGGCTCGCGGCCGGTTCAGAAAACGCCACTGGATTGCGCAAGTTTTCCGCCCGCTCGGCGTCTATTATGTAGACGTCTGCTCCTGCGAGGCAGGAGGCGTGCTCGGGCACGGAGGTGACATGGGCAGGCCCCGCGCCGGTTCCGCACAGCACAGGGACAGGCTCCTCGACGCCGCCCGCGAGGGGGATGTGTCTTCACTCGGCGAGCTGTTCGAGTGCTATCGCGGGATGGTGGTGGGGGTGTGCGCCGGGGTGCTGGGCCGGTCGCATCTGCTGGCGGACGCGGTGCAGGAGGTGTTCCTGAAGCTGCTTCTCTCCGTCGGCGAGATCCGGAGCGCCCGCGGGCTGGGCCCGTGGCTCGGCACGGTGGCAAAGAACACCGCCATCGACCTGTTGCGGGCCGAACGGCGCCGGCATCCGGCGCCGCGTCCGACTGCGACCGCCGGCCCGCTCGACGGGCTGGTCCGGGACGAAGGGCAGCGGGCGGTGTTGAACGCGGTGATGGAGCTGCCGCCGGACTATCGCGAGGTGATCCTGCTGCGGTACCTCCATTCCAGTTCCTATCGTGAGATTGCGGAGACGTTGGGCGTGCCGGTGTCCACGGTCGAAACGCGGCTGCATCGCGCCCGAGAAAAGCTGGGCGGCATTCTTGGAGCACGGTCCGATGGATTGTGAGCTTGCGGAACGGGTGATTTCAAGGTCGTTGGACGGCGAAGCGTCGGCCGAGGAGCTGCGGGGGCTCGACGAGCACTGCGCATCGTGCGAGGGCTGCCGCGGATACCGGGCGCGACAGGCGAAGCTGCACGAAGCGCTCCAGAAGGGCCTGGGCGATTTCTCCGAGGCATTGCGGCCGCGGGCGCGGGCGCCGAAGCCGAGGCTCTGGAAGCGGCTCGCCCGGGTCGCGGCTTTGCTCGCCCTGGTTGCGGGCTCGGCGCTCGCAGGATACCACATCCCGAGGCGGGCGGAGCCCCTTCCGGCGCCGGACAGGGGCAAGGTGGCCGGAGCCGCAACGCGGCGGGCCGAGCGCGAAGAGCCCCGGGTGATGATGGCCGAGACCGAGGGCGAGGCGGTTCATGAGATCCTTCTCGATGGCGAGGGCCGCATGCGGACGGCTTCGCGGATCGACCGGGACCGGGTCTACCAGATTGGAGCCCCGGACGGCTCCCGGATCGAATGGCGGACGACCGACAGCCGCTACCGGCTCGTCGGGTTCCATGAGTGACAGGAAGGAGGTCATACGATGAGGAAGCTCGCGGGGTTCTTCGCGGTGGGATTGGTGTGTGTCTGCGCGGTCTCGAACGCTGCCGAGCCGGCCAAGAAGTACGGCTATCTCGGCATCGGGTTGGGCGCGGTGCCGGAGGCGCTGGCCGACCAGCTCGGCCTGGAGAAGGGCGAGGGCATCCTGGTCATGCAGGTCGAGGAGGGATCGCCGGCGCACAAGGCGGGCGTTCAGAAGAACGACGTGATCACGAAGGTGGATCAGCAGATCATTCTCGCCGAGGAGCAGCTTCGCAAGCTGATCGGCTACACGGCGCCGGGCGTCGAGGTGAAGATCGAACTCGTCCGCAAGGCCGAGCGCCTGGCCCTCAAGGCCACGCTTGGCGGCACCGACACCGCGCCGGCGGGGCCGGTCATAACGCACGGCGTTCCTTTGCTCAAGGATGTGCCCGGGCTCGACAGGATGTTCCTCATGCGCCGCAAACAAGGCGGGCCCGGGGGCGCGATCGGCAACATCACGATCCGCGGCCCAAACGGCAAGTCAATCACCATGACGTTCCAAGGCAACCAGGGGTTCCAAAAACAGTTGGACGAGATACTGAAGAAGGGTCTTATCGATGCCAAGACGGCCGAACGGATGAAGCAAGCGATGGGCCTGGGGCCGAAGAAGGACGCGGAACGCCGAGGCTCCATCAAGGCGAAACTGTTGAAGGAGATCAGCTTCGATTTTGTCGACACGCCGTTCAACGACGTTCTCGCTTTCCTCCGGGCGCTCAGCTCGATCAATTTCGTGGTTGACCCCGCGGTGGCGAAGAAGAACCCGGAGGTCACGTTGAAGGTCGTCAACATGAAGCTCGGGGACTGCCTCCGGTGGATCTGCAAGATTGCCAACGCCGAACATGCCCATGCGAACGAGACCGTCGGCGTGGGATCCGCCGATTTCATCGCGAAGTTCCGGGCGATTTCGCCGCTGGCATCCGACGACGCCAAGATCGGCCCCGCGCTCAAGCGGCCGCTCTCGTTCGATTTTGTGGACACGTCGCTCAAGGACGTCGTCGGGTTCCTGACCGGCATCCTCGACGTCAACATCGTTGTGCCGGGCGACCTGAAGAAGGACGAAATCATCAATCTCCGCCTCAACACGGTCCCGGCGGGGCTGGCGCTCGAGTATGTCGGGCTGCTCACCGGCCGTGGCGTATCGGTCGAGAAGCAGGGGATCTCGTTCTCCGCACCCGGCGAGAAAGCGGAGAAGGCGCCCGGCCGCATCACCGTCAGAATCCGGGCGGACGGGACCCTCCACGTGGGCGGACGGGCGGTGACGATTGACGGCCTTGGCAAGCAGCTCGTGGAGGCGGTGAAGAAGAACCCGAAGGTCGCCGTCGTGGTCGGCGCGGACGCGGCGGCGCGGTACCGGACGGTGATCGAGGTGCTCGACGCGTGCAGGAAGGCCGGCATCGAGGACGTCTCCTTCGTCCCCAAGCTCAAGGAGTGAGCGGCGCTCGGCGGGCCGGGCGACGGCGGGGCCGCTTTCCCCCGCTTTCCCAGCCGGTGTATCATTATGTAAAAGCGGCCAACCTTCGGCTTGGTTTTACGCCCCCATAAGGTATACTATTCTAGAGTACGTCGAACGCCGGCGGTGGGTTGACATGGCCTCGAAACGCCCCAAGAAGCTGCGGCGCGACCTGATCGACAACACGGTCTCCCGGCTGACTTCGTACGACCGCGGCATCATGCTGGCGACGGGCCTCATCGGCATGGCCGGGTTCGCCGTCGCGTACGTCACCCTCGGGGCTCACACCGACCGGTTGGTGGCGTGGGCCGGAGACGGCAGCGGGCTGAGCCGAGCCGCCCGTGTCGCCGTTATGGGGACGTTGCTCTCTTCGCTCGCACTCGGGGTCGTGCTGTTCCTCATCTTCTTCTTCAAGCGAAGCCGCGCCCTGGCGATGGCCCGCCGCATCGAACTGCAGTACCCCGACTTCCGCCACGGCCTCGTCACGTACATGGAGATCCGGCGGCGCGGCGTGCGCACGCAGACCGAGCTGGCCGTCGCAAAGGCCGTGGGGAAGCGTGCGGGAGCGCGGCTGACCGCCGTGCATGCCAGCGAAGTGGCGAACACCCCGCTGCTCACGCGCGTCGCCGCGGTCGCCATGGGCTGCTGCGCCGTGGCGTTCATCTCCGCGTTGCTCAGTTGGAACACGTTCTCGGTCTCGCTCGAGCGGATCATCTGGCCTTCCAGCGCCCGGCGCCCTGCCACCAACACGTACATTGACCCGGACGTCCATCCGGGAGACACGAAGGTGTTGCGGCACAGTGAGGTCGCGTTCAAGGCGACCATCCGCGGCACCCTGCCCGACGAGGCATACCTGGTGTACTCGGACCGCGGCACCGAGAAAAGGCAGTCCGCCGGCCGCCCGAACGGCGCCGAGCCGTGGACCTGGACGGTGTCCGCCGTGCAGGAAGACTTCGCCTATCACGTCGAGGCCGGCGACGACAGAAGCCGGTCGTACCGCATCACGGTCGTCGGGGTCCCGGTCATTCGAGACGTCAAGGTTGCCTACGAGTATCCCGCCTACACCGGCCTGGAACCGTTCACCGCAATGGGCGGACACGTGGAGGCCTTGGAGGGATCCCGCGTTACGGTCACCGCCAGGACCAACAAGCCGGCGGTCGAGGCCGCGCTCAAGCCGTTCACCAGCCGGGCCCGCGTCGCCGCGAACCGGATGGGCTTCTCGGCCTCTTTCGTCGTTCGAGGGAACGGCTCGTATCATCTCTCATACAAGGACGCGGACGGCTTCACTAATCCGGAGCCGGTCAAGTACTCGATCATCGCCAGCCAGGACCAGGCCCCGGTCATCCGGTTTGTCGAGCCGGGCCGGAACGTCGAGCTGGCCGCCGACGACGTGCTCCCGCTGGAGATCGAGGCGAAGGATGACTTCGGGCTGACCGCCATGAAGTTGACCTACGTCCTGCGAGGCGTGCCCACCACGAAGGACTTCGCGATCGGGCCGAAGCAGGCCGCTGCCAGGGAGCGCTTGGTGCTGTCGATGAGCAACATCGGGGCGCAGCCGGGTGACCGGGTGACGTATCGCGCCGAGGCGTGGGACAACAAGCCCGGCGGAAGCAACCGGGCCAGCACGCCCGAGTATTACGTGGCCATCAAGATGCCCGAGCAGAACGGCGAGGCTCAGATCGCGAAGCTTGATCCGAAGGAGATCCACGACATCACCAACGCGGCGGATCTCTTCGAGGGGCTCAAGCAGCGGCTCAAGAATCCGCCCGTGGTCGAAGAGCCGGCCGGGGAAGAGCCGCATGACGTGGCGGACCCCGCTGACGATGCGGCGCGGCGCCTCGAAAAGCTGGTCAAGGATATTGCCGAAGAGCTCGACAAGATGGCCAAGGAAGCCGAGAAGGCCGATCAGCTCAATGAGAAGGAGCGCGGCGAACTCGCGAACAAGGCCGATCAACTGGCAAAGGAGCTCGAACAGGCGGCGCAGGAGGCGGAGCGAGAACTGGCACACCAACAGCCGCCCGCCGAACAGCAACCGGGTCAGCCGGGAGAGCAGAAGCCCGCCCAACCTGCCGAGCAGCAGCCCGGTCAGCCCGGCGAGCAGCAACCCGCCCAACCTGCCGAGCAGCAGCCGGCGCAGCCCGGCGAGCAGCAGCCCGCCCAACCTGGCGAGCAGCCGCCCGGTCAGCCCGGTGAGCAGCAACCCGGTCAGCCCGGCGAGCAGCAGCCCGGTCAGCCTGGCGAGCAGCAGCCCGCCCAACCCGGCGAGCAGCAACCCGGTCAGCCCGGTGAGCAGCAACCCGCCCAACCTGGCGAACAGCCGCCCGGGCCACCGGGAGACCAGCCGGGCAACGGCGAGGGTCAGGGCGAAGGCCAAGGTGAAGGCCAGGGCGAGGGTCAGGGCGAAGGCCAGGGTGAAGGCCAAGGCGAGGGTCAAGGCGAAGGCCAGGGTGAAGGCCAGGGCCAAGGCGAAGGTCAAGGGGAGGGTCAAGGGGAGGGCCAGGGCCAAGGTCAAGGCCAGGGCCAGGGGCAGGGCCAGGGTCAAGGACAAGGCCAGGGGCAGGGTCAAGGCCAAGGGCAGGGCCAAGGTCAAGGCCAGGGGCAGGGCCAGGGTCAAGGGCAGGGTCAGGGCCAAGGCCAAGGACAGGGTCAGGGTCAAGGGCAGGGTCAGGGTCAAGGCCAGGGTCAAGGCCAAGGACAGGGCCAGGGCCAAGGACA
>CAZDHT010000181.1:6891-11282 GCA_964505325.1 uncultured Planctomycetota bacterium
GGCCAAGGACAGGGCCAGGGCCAAGGACAAGGACAGGGTCAGGGTCAAGGACAGGGTCAAGGCCAAGGCCAAATGCAGCAGGGCGCCCCGTCACAGGGCGCGGGCGCCAGCCCCGGCGGGGGCGGCGGGCGCGGCGGGGCGGGCGAGGCCGCCGAACGAGTTGACACGGACGAAACGGTCGAGGCCCTGAAACAGCAGATCAAGGAAGTCGCCAAGCTGGTCAAGTCCTTGAACGAAATATCCGCCGGCGTACGGAAGGGCGAGGTCGACCCCGAGCTGCTCGGCCGCCTGAACATCTCCGGGGAGGCGTTGCGGCGCGCCGCAGGCCGGCCGTTCGAGAAAGACAAGACCGAGGGCAAGGAAATCGGCGTGCTCTCCCGCGATCCCGAGGGCGAGAAGGGCGACCAGGACCCCGAGCGTGACGGCGGCGAGAAGATCCACAAAACGGACGTAAAGGCCGAGGTCGTCGATTCGCCGGAGCTCCGAGCCGGCGACCTCTCCCCCGACAAAATCCGCGAACTCATCGAGTCCGGCAAGGTCCCCGTCAGCCCCGAATACCGCCGCCTCGTCGACCGCTACTTCGGCGAACTCTCCGAAAAGTAATCAGCCTCAACCAACCCAGTCGTCCGTGGGTGCAAAAGGCGTCGGGCCTCTTCCTCGGCGCACAGCTCGCGATCCAATTGCACGGCGTCGCCCGAAAAGGAGTCCTGACGTCAGTTCCCGCAGGTGTCTCGCTACGGTTCCGGCCTCGCCGTGACGTGGACCCCGCGGACGACGGGCAGCGTGATGGTGAAGATCCTGTTGCAGCGGCCTTTGGAGTCGGCGAGGTCGACGTAGCCGAGCCGCAGGGTCTGCCCGGCGAGCATCTCGAGGACGCCGTGAGCCTGTCCCCCGACACCGGGCTGGGTGTTGACATAACCGCGGAAGATCCCACTGTTCTCCTTCGTCTCCTGGATGACGAACGCCTCGATGTCGCTGGCCTTCCGCTTCTTCGGCGGCTGCCTGGGGTCGTACACTTCGGCCGAGACGACCACGGTGTCCTTCGCGGCAAGGTACGCGTTGCGGTCGGGGTCGAGGACGGTGACGAGATATGAATGGCCGGGGATGACGGCCGTGGTCAGCGCGCCCTTCGGGTCGGCGTTCTGGACCAGGAAATACGGATCGGTTCCGAGCAGGAGCAGGTCGCCCCAGCCCGTGGGGCTGTCCGGCGTGGCGCGGGCGGCCCAGGTCCAGCCCCTGAGTTGGCGCCCGCCGTATCCGGCCTTCGGCCGTTCGCCCGCGGCAACGGCGCACTGGAAGCCAATATGCCATCCGGGCGCGAAGACCGGCACCTGGAACAGGGACCGCGGGATGAACGCCTCCACCGTGTAGCCGTCCGGGGTCACTTTGGTGACGCGGTACGGCCCGGAGCCGTCGGGGCCGTCCTTCGCCGGCGGTTGAAGCGGGAACTGCTTGCAGCTCGACTTGACCCCGCGGTACTCTTTGGTGATGCCGTCCCGCTGCGAGGCGATCACCCGCTCGATCCCCGGTGCGCGAGGGGCGGCGTCGGTGCCCTGAGGGAAGATCACGAACTCCTGGGTGTGGGGCTCGCCGCGGTTCTTGTTCCGGGCGTCGAGGGTGTCAAACATCAGATGGAGGTGGTCGCCGCGGAATGCCCAACTCGTCGGGTCCGCCTGGCGCTGGTCACCAGCGGGACTGGCTTTCGGCGGGACGGGCCGCACGAATCGGTCGGCGGGCTGCTTCACGTGGTAGCCGAGGAAGAAGCCCTGGTAGCTCCATCCGGCGTAGAGGGACACCGGCGGCCTCTTCCCGCCGCGGGACGCGAACGTCAGGGGCCGGATCGTCCCCCAGTCGCTCAGGTCGCCGTCGAGTCGGGGGAACCGGGCGAGGAACGGGATGGCTTCGAAGCGCGGGGTCTTGAACGCCGGCTTAACCTTGGCCTGGGTATCGAAGCCCCACTTCGCCGGTCTTGGCGGAAAGACCGGCTTGCGCGGGTCCGGTGCGGGGACGACGCTCCCGTCGTTGAAATGTCCCGGCTGCATTCTCGTTACCACGGGTCCGAGCGGCGCGGCGCCTTTGGCCGCACCGAGCCACAACGCAACGAGCGGCACGGACGTATCCGGCACGCCGTCACCGGTGAGGGTGGACAAGTCCTGGCCGCGTCCCACCCGGGCCAGCTTCCATGCGTCAAGTCTCTCTTGGATCATGTCGGCGGGGTCGATCGCCGCTTGGTCGTCCCCGGTCTTGCCGCGGCGCCGGCGCACGTCGGCGACCACGAGGTCGAAGGCCTTCCGTCTCAACTTCTCATGGAGCTTCTTGATCTGGTCTGCGGAGAGCTTGCCCGCGGCGATGCTCTTGGCTGCCGTGGCCAGTTCGTCTTTCAGGCCCTCCAGCACGCGGCGGCCTAGTCGCTGCTGTACCTGCGCCTCGAACAGGCCATGGGCAGCTCTGGCGACGTCGCGGGTCAGCGCGTCGGTCAGAGCTTTCTTGACGACTTCCTCAGGGTCGGGCGGCGGGGGCATGGTGACGCGGCCGGCGAGCCCTGCCGCCGTGTGCTTCGCCGGCAGCTTCGCCAGCGCCCGGTCCAGCGGCGGGTACGTCCCCGCCTTCGTCGTAACATGCTTCACACCGAGCGCCGTCAGCGCCTGGACGGCGATGGCGATGTGATCGGCAGGGGCGTCCTTCGCTGCGTAGACTATGAAGCGCGGCCAGTCGTCGTCGGCCTTGGTCGCTTTCAGCACCTTCCACAGGTACTTGGCCTCGACGCCGGTCGGCTCATCCTCGAAGTAGAATCGCCACGGGTCCTTCTTGTCGCCAGCCGGCGCTTTGCGGAGGGAGAGGGCCAGGCTCAGTGGAGGGGCCTGCTGCGCTGCGGCGTCGGCGCACGCGCCCAGCAGGATCAGGACGACGACCCACGCGGTCTTTGGTCTGTTCACGGGCACCTCCCCGATACCCACGACCATCGTGGGCCTTTTCAATGATTGTATCACGCACCTGCCAATCAGCAAGCAGTTCTTTGCGCCTTCTCGGCTCGATGGAGGCGGGCTCTCATCCGGGAAATCCGGGCTGACATCTCTTGGCATGTCACCCAATGCCAGGAAGCAGCAGGCGCCTGGGCCCAAGCGGGCTCCGCGTTGTTGCGGACAGTGCGGTCTTGTGCTAGATTGCAGCCTGCCGGAACTATCCAGCGATTCGGCGGGCGACGTGATGGACGAGAAGCGGATGCCGATCTCGGAGCATCTCAAGGAGCTGCGCTACCGGCTCATCGTCTGCCTTGTCGCGGTGCTGGCCGGGATGGTCGCAGCGTATGTCTTCTGCCCGACGGTGTTCTATCCGATCATTCGCGCTCCGCTCGACGCGATTCAGGGCTATGAGGCCAAGAACCCGTACGTGCTCAAGACCCCGCTTCTCGAGGCGCTGGTCAAGCGTTACCGGGACCGGCCCGGGGCGTCCTCCGACCGCAACCGCGACAGGGAGAACCAGCTTCACTTCCGCTCGCTGACCGAGCCGTTCATCATGCGGCTGAGGATCTCGCTGGTGGTCGGGATCATCCTGGCCCTGCCCGTGCTCGTGTATGAGATCTGGGCGTTTGTCTCCGCCGGCCTTCACGAGCACGAGCGGAAGTACGTCCGCATCTACGCCCCCGCATCGTTCTGTCTGTTTCTGCTGGGCGCGGCGCTGGCCTACTTCGTGGTGCTGCCCATCGGGGTCGTCTTCCTGCTGCAACAGGGGGACGAATTCGATCTCCGGGCGGTGCTCATGTTCAAGGAGTACGCCCCTTTCGTGATGTGGCTTCTCTTCGGGTTCGGCCTGATATTTGAGATGCCGCTGGTCGTCTTGTTCCTCAGCAAGATCGGCCTGGTCGAGCCCCGGACCCTCATTCGCTCGCGGCGGTACGCCATCCTGGTGATGTTCATCGTGGCGGCGTTCATCACTCCGCCGGACCCGTTCACCCAGATTGCGATGGCCGTTCCGATGATGGCGCTGTACGAGTTCAGCATCCTGCTTTCGTGGCTGGCGGTCAGAAAACGCCGCGCCGCCGCGTGACCGGGCGCGTGCTTATCTTTGCCCACAAGTCCCTTGGACGGGAAATCACGGTACAGCCACCAATGGCACTAAGATAAGCGTAACGGGTTCTGCCATCACGGCTTACGCCACGCCATCTGGGCGGGCCGGAGTACTTGTCGAAACGGCGATGCGTGAGAACCGCCTCAGAATGGCAGGAAACGGCCAACAGCCTTCTACGACGTGGGCGGACCCCAAGCACGCAAGAGCTGTCCGATCGCTGCAACTCATTGGAGCGCAATATGATAGACCTTATCTTAGTGCCATTGCTGGCAGTCCCGGATTTCCTCGGTGTACCCGCGCGAAAAACGGGGACCCGCCTGCGC
>CAZDHT010000182.1:0-7241 GCA_964505325.1 uncultured Planctomycetota bacterium
GCGTCTGCCACAACACGGCGTCCTCGGTGATCGAGTTCAACCTGTTCAATTGGAACCGCCACTCCATCGCCGGCACCGGACGGCCGGGTTGCGGGTACGTCGCCCGGCACAACATCGAGTTGGGCGTATCGCTGAGTCATTGCTTCGATATGCACGGCGGACGCGATCGCAAGGACGGCACGAACATCGCGGGGACGACCATCGAGATATCCAACAACACGTTCCGAGCCCCGCAGACGCCGGTGGTCATTCGCGGTGTGCCGCAGGAGAAGTGCGAGGTCCACCACAACTGGTTCCTGGGACACGGCACAGCGAGAGCGGCCGTCCGCGCCGAAGCGAAAACCACGGTCAAGGACAACGCCTACGGCGCGAAACCAACGGCGGCAAAGTAGCCCCGCATAGACGGAAAGTGTCGTCTATCTCTCGATGCGAACGCGAAGGGGAAAGGGAGTGGATATTTCCAGTCCGGGCTGTCGAAGCGCTTGTTCGGGCAGCTCTTGAGGTGGCACGGGCATCCTGCCCGTGTTCCGTGTTTCCGACACGGCCAAGATGGCCGTGCCACGATTTGTGGGCGGTGACGGGCTTGAACAGGGGCGGGCGGGTTTCCCCGCGTTCAGCGTATGCACGGGGAAAGGGGAAGGCTTGGCAACGTGCCCGCTTTGGGGTAGAATAACGAGGTGGCGATGCACGAGATCATCTGGCCCTAAGACCGGATCGAGCACATCGCCCGTCCCGGGGTAACTCCGGATGAGGTGGAGGAGGTCTGCTTCGGACGCCCGCTGGTTCTGCGTGGCAGGTCAGACGGCAAGAACCCTGTGCACTACGTGCTCGGCCAGACCGCGGCGGGTCGCCACCTGCTCTGCGTCGTGATCGAGTTTCGGAACGGCAAGGCGTACCCTGTCACCGCGCGTCCTATGACGGACAAGGAGAGGCGACGATACAGTCGATGGAGAAGAAAGTGAAAACGCAGAGGATCCCTCGAACTGATTCGATCGAGGAGCTAGCTCGGTTCTGGGACACACACGACCTAACAGACTTCGAAGCTGAGTTAACCGAAGTGTCCAAGCCGGTCTTTGAGCCTGAGACTTCCGTCAGGATTCACCTGCCGCCCCAGGATGCCGAGGCCATCGAGAGAATCGCCAAGGCTAAGGGCGTGGCACCTCCTGAGTTGATCCGCGAGTGGATCCTGCAGAAGGTTCACACCTCCTGATTCGCCGCGCCAGGGAACAGGGCCTCTTCGGCCGCCGGCTCGTTCACCGGCTGGCGACCCGCGAGATGGCCCAGTCGGCCTCGGCGCGGAGGTAGGGCAGGGGGTCGGACTTGGCCATCTTGCGGAGTGCGGGGAGCGCCTTCTTCGTGCCGGCGCGGCCGAGGCCGGCGGTCGCCGCCTGGCGGACCCAGCGCGATTTGTCCTTGAGTGCGATCAAAAGCCCGGGCTCGGCCTCGGGGCGTCCGCTCTCGGCGAGGCCCTTCGCCGCGAAGTAGCGCGTGTAGCGGTCTTTGCTCTTCAGCGCGGCGTTGAGCGCCGCGAAGCCCCTTGGTACGCCGGCCTTCGCCAGCGCCGCGGCAACCTTGACCTTCCCGCGCGGGCGGCAGTTTTTCAGTTGGGCAATCCCCTCGTCTGCTGCTTGGGCGCCACCGATGCGGACGAGCGCGGCAACCTCCTCGGCGAGCGTGTCCTTGGTGTCCTCTTTGCCGATGGCCGCCCGCAGCGCGGGCAGCGCCGACGGATCGTTCCGGACCGCCAGCAACTCAGCGATCTTCGCGCGGCCGCGCCAATCGGCCTTCTTGAAGGCGGCCACCAGCTCCACCGCCGGGCCCTCGTGCGCCAACAGTTCGAGGTACAAGCCCAGCGCCCAGTCCCGCTTCCCGATGGCCTTCTTTAGCTCCGCCCGCGCTTTGTCGCCGCCGAACGCCGCCAGCGCGCCGACCACGTAGTTACGCATCCACTCGTGCTCGCAGTTCCACATCACGTCGATGGCAGTCTCGATCGTCGGCTGCTTGTCCATCCGCTTGAGCGCCGCCCACATCGCCTTGATTTTCTTGAGGTCGCGGATCTCGCGGCGCTTTACCTTGGGCCGCTCGAGCATCAGCGGGTGCGGGCCGTCGGACGCGGGTGGCCGCTCCGCCCACTCCGCCGTCACCGACACGTTGCGCACCTTCCTGCCGCGGACGTTGAACGCGTAGCTCTGCGCCTTCGTGGTGACGACCTCGCTCCGACGGTGTTCCTTGTCATCGACCCGGTACACGTGCGTGACCTTGACGCCGCCCTTGGGGGCGCGGAGCGATCCGCCCTGGCAGCCCCACACCAGCCGCGCGATGAGCATCTTGCCGCTGCCGTAACGCGACCGCTTCATCTCGTACTTGACGAAGACGCGGTCGGCCGGCTTGCCGAGCTTGATGACGTGGTTCGTCTCGAAGCACCAGTGGCCGAGGTAGGGCGCCTGGTCCGCCTCCCACAGCAGCGTCCAGTTCTTCGGCTTCCCGACGGCATAGTAGATGCGGTACTCCTCCTCGTCGGAGATGCGCCAGGAGGCGCGGAACGCGCCGCCGACCTTCGCCCAGGCGATCTTGCGGCCCTTCGGGGCGGCCATCTCGTAGACCACGTGGCCCGTCTGGCCGACCTTCGTCGGCGAGAGCAGCGCATACGTGCCCGGCTGGATCTTCATGTTCCTCATTTCGTGAACGAGCCGCTCGTGCGCCGCCTTCTCCTTCCCCCCGCCATACTGGATCGTCTCGTCGAAGACGTCCGGGCCAGGCTCGAGGCTGACTGTCATCTCGTTCTTGCCGGGCCGCACCGCGGGCAGGACGGCCGCGTTCATCTGGCAGGCGGTGTCGATGCCGAAGTCCCGGATCTCCGCGTCCGACGCCTCGCGCGACGCATACAGCTCGAAGCGGACGACGTAGGCGTAGCGGCCCTCGACCCACTTCGAGACGTCAACCGCGAAGTCGATTTCGCCGCTATGCGGCTGTGACCAGTGCGGCTTGAGCCGGGCCGCGCCGCCGTAGCCGCGTGTCCGCCAGACTTCCTTCCAGGTCGCGCCGTCGTCGATCGAGAGGAGAATCCGCACCTTGTCGTTCTGCGTGCGGCGGAAGCACGTGCCTGAGACGACCGCGGCGCCGGTGATCTCCGGCTTCTCGGCGGCGATGTCGCCGGGCCAGCCGACGATGACGTAGGGCAGCCGGACGCGGAATTCCGCGGTCGCCACTGCGCCCACCTTCGCCGGGCGGAACCCGGTACCGGAACGGTCGATGTTCTGCTCGGCAAGCACGCCGTCGGCGTAGTCCTTCGCGCCCTTGCGCAGGTCGGGCCGGTAGACCATCAGCCCGTTCGCGAACGTGAGCGGGTTGCCGTCCTCGTCACGCGGCGCTTCTTCGTACAGGTTGGCGTACTTGTCTTTCGGCCCCGCCCACGGGTCGCCGTAGCCGTTGCCCTTGTACTCCGACGTGTAGCCCGGATACCAGTGCCATTTGCCGACATTGTCCCAATTGCGGATGAACCGCTCGCCGGGCCGCAGGCCCACGTTCATAGAGTGGGTGGTCCGGAACTTGTTGTGCTGGTAGTAGTGCTTGTCGTGGTTGAGCAGGTAGCCGGTGATGACGTGCTTCTGTTCGTACGGCACGAGCGGCCGCTTGCCGGAGGGGAAGAACGGCTTGCTCGGCCCGGTAGGTTTGAGAACCAGGCTTCGTGCGTTGCCGCGGTAGTCTTCGAGCGAGGCGACGGTGCCGTCGGGCATCCGCGAGAAGCCGCGCTGCTCGTGGTCGAGCAGATGGTACTTGCCGTCGAAGTACGCCTCACCCAGCACGTGTCCGCCGATACCGCAGGAGCGCGCCTCGAGACCGGCTACCTCCCACAGCGCCTCGCCGAGCGCCCGGACGGCGAAGCAGTACGTATATCCGTACACGTTGAGCTGCTTGACCGCGTCGAAGACGACATCGGTCTCGTGCATCACCCGGCGGTGTTCCTTCGGGGCCGGCCAGTGGTAGGTGTGCTTCCAGCAGTAGCGCCAGACAGCGAGCGCCTTCTCTTCTTGGCTCATGCCCGGCTTGATGATCGACTGCACCACCGTCTCGGGCGTTGACGGATCGGGCGTATGAATGCTGACGATCTTCGGACTCACGACGCGCACGGGACGTTCCTCCAGCATTTGACAGCCGGCCGACAGCAGCAGCGCCGCTGCCAGCGCGGCCTTTGTCGGGCGTTGGATGTTGGATGTTGAGCGTTGGAAGTCTTTCACTGCTCCAGCAGGCACCCCGTCACGTTCGGCAGGTTGCGGAACATGTGGCCCATGTCCTTGCTGAGGTGGCCGGGCCGGCTCTTCCACATCAGCTTGAGCGCCAGGTCGCGGTACTTCGCCTCGCCGGTCTTCTGGTAGACGAGTGCGACAAAGAAGGCCAGGTTCGAGTAGCGCTGCTGGCCCGGGTTCGCGAGCAGCCAGTCGGCGGCGGTCTCCATTGCGGCGAGCACGTCTTTGTCGCCGCTCGCCTGGTAGTACTTGGCCCAGCCTTCCATGGCGATGCCGCAGGTGAAGTTGACGCGGTTCGCGTGCCAGCCGTTGTTCTGCTTCTGCCGCCCCATCTCGAGGTCGACGATTTCCCGAGCCTTCTTCAGGTACTTCGCGTCGCCGGTATGATAGTACCCGGCGACCAGTGTCGTGAGCCGGTGGCCGACGCGACGGCCGGACAGCCCGCCGAAGTTGTGCCGGTAGGCGTGGCCGAGCAGGTCCATCGCCACCTGGAGCGCCCGGCGGTCGCCGGTCAGGTAGTAGCGTTCCCACAGCGACTCGCTCTTGTGGTGGTCGAACGCGACGTTGACGATCGGCTCCTTGTGGTGCGGCGGGTCGAAGCCGACGTGGTTGGTTGCCGGGCAGCGCCGCGAGGCGCCGCCCTTGGGGAACTCTGGGTCCCAGTGGATGGTGTCGATGTCCATCAGGTGCCAGGTGTGGTGGACGAAGAAGTCGAAGTACTTCCGCTGGCCGGTCCGCGCAAAGTAGAGGCAGGCGATGTGCGGCAGGTCGTAGTAGTTGGCGTCCCAGGCGATGTCCCACGGCGAGCCCTTCGGCTCCTTCAGCCAGACCCAGTGGAGCGTGTCGCCGTAGGCGAGCCAGCCGTAGGCGTCCATGGTCACGCCGCGCTTCGTCCAGACGTCCCGCCGCGGGCCCATCAGCGCGTCGAACCAGCCGGAAACGCGCGCGTCGAACTTCTTGAACTGCGCAGTTCCGTCCCCGGACAGCTCTGCGCCCGCGGGCGCAATCGACCCGAACGCACCGCTCTGGCAGTACCACTGTGGCTCGCATTGCACGAAGAGCGGGCGCTGAAAGCCGACGAAGATATCCTGAAGCTTTTCCGGCTTCTCGTCCCGGTGGAACACCATGAGGATCTCATGTGTACGGGCCATGCCGGTGAAGAACTGGAGCGGCTTGCCGACGCTCTTCGGATAGAGCTCGATGTTGATCGTCCCGTCGCCCTTCACCTCGATGGCTTTCGGATGGGTCTGCCAGAAGGCGTAGACGCCGGCGGCCACCCCGCCACCCGCGCCAGACAGGTCCGCCCAGCCGAGGGTGAGCGGCTTGCCCTTCTTCGGGTTGCCGCCGCCCTTGGCGACGCCGCCGAACGCCCAGTGCTCCGAGTCCTTCACCAGCACGTTCGCCGAGTCGTTCGCCCCGAGCTTCCGGATGGTCGGCACCGCGTTCCCGCCGAGTGCGCAGGTCAACTCCTTCGGGTTCGCCAGCTTGAGCGAGAGCGAAAGGTCCTCAAACCGGTGCGAGATGTCGCGCCGCTTGCCGTACTTCTTGATGACGGTCGTGATGATCTTGACCCGATTCGACTCGGCATAGAAGTGCATCCGGACCACGTAGTCGTATGCGGTCCGCCCGTTCGTCGCAGTGAGCTTCCCGCTGGCGCGCAGCGTCACCCGGAGCGGGTTCTTCTCTTCGACGACCACCTCGCCGTTCTTGTCGTTCGCACTGGTGTACCGGACGCCGCCAATGGTCATCGACAAGCCCTCTACACTTGCGAGGGACAACTTGCCACCGGCGGATCCGCCGGACAACGCGAGCCCCTTCTTCCGCGCCACCAGCCCCATCAGCCCGGTGCTGACCCCGACGCTGTAGTTGTCCTGCATCACACGCAAAGGCAAGGCCGGGGCCGGGGACGCCCCCTCCGCTACCGTGAGACGAATTGCGCTGCGCGCGGCCATCGAGAGGCGGGTGTCCACCAGCGCCCAGCGGACAGACTTGTCGCCCGGCCAGCGGTTGGCAACGGTGAATGCGGCGGGGATCGGCTTGCCGTCCGGGCCTTTCAGGGCGAGTCCGTCGACATCCTTGAGCATCCCCTTGGGGAACGGTACCCCACAGGTGACCGGCTCGCCGTGCCGCGCGACACCGGCGTCTTCTTTGACGGTCAGCTTGACGGGCAGCCCCGCGCCGATGCCGGGAGCGCATAGGACGGATAAGACGCATAGGACGGATAGAACGATGACGGCGCGCATGACTGGCTCCTGACCCAATGACCAATGACCAGTGACCAATGACCAATTACTTCATCGTAACCTTCACGCAGTTCGACAGCTTGCTGCGGTTGCCCTGTTCGTCGTGGACCTTGAGCGCGAACCAGAGGGTCACCGGCTGCCTCCGCCGGTCCACCCGCGGCAGGCCCTTGAGCACGACGCTCTGGGTCGTGCCGGGCGCCGTCGGCGCCGGCTCGCCCTTGGCGTTGGTCGCGTACCAGAAGTTGACCTTGCCGACGTCCTTGGGGTCGGCCGGAGCGCCGTCAATGCGAGCCTTGCGGCCCCAGTGGATGTACTCGACGATCTCGCCGGGCGCGTACTTGACCTGCACCTTCGCGGCGGCGCCCTTCCCGCCGTCGTCGCCGGTGTTGGTCCAGGTGAGCTTGACGCTGCCCGGCTCGGGGCCCGGCCCGGCCTTCAGGTCGGTGACGGGAGCGGGCGGGGTGGTGTCGGTCGGTTTCCAGTTCTTCACCGCATAGAAGAAGACCTGTCCGTATCCGCCGACGCTGCCGGACCAGGTCTTGGTCGAACAGCTCCCGGTCCGCCAGGCGGGGCCGTGCTTGTGGACGGACGAGGACTTGGCATCGCTGTTGTTCCGGACCGCGACCTTCAGGTAGTGCGGGTCGCCGGTCAGCAGGGAGCAGTAAGCGTAGCAGTCGGCGCAGGCCAGGCCGGTGCCCTGCCCGGCTTTGCTGAACGGCTTGAAGTGCCCGCTGAGGCCGAGCACCAGGTC
>CAZDHT010000182.1:7341-8446 GCA_964505325.1 uncultured Planctomycetota bacterium
TCATCGCGTCGATGCCTTCCTTCGCTTCGGGCAGGCCGGTGAGGCACCAGAAGTCGATCAGCCCCTGGATCCAGTTGTGGCTGGACTCGGGGTGCTGGTGTCCGTATCCGCCGCCGAAGCAGGGGATGTTGGCCAGGAACCGGTCGAGCTCCTCGGCGGTTTGGAAGAAGGCGGGGTCGCCGGTGCGGAAGAAGTGCATCAACAGGCAGCGCGTGGTGTCGAACTCCTCGAACTGGCTGTGGCCGCGGAACCCGCGCTTGGGCGTGTCGCCGAAGTGCTGCCAGCCGAACGCGTCATTCTTCTCGCGCTCGGTGGCGATGGACGAGTCGAGCGCCGTGTTGATGTTCTTGTTCAGCCCCACGTGTACGGCCGTCGCCTGCTGCTGCTCGTAGAGCGGCCAGTTCTCCCGGTCCGGCTTGGCGAACAGGTTGCACGCGTCGCTGCCCAAGTACCAGTCGAACCCGCAGTGCGCGACGAGCGGCTCCTCGAAGGCTTTCGCCGATGCCTCGGCGACCTCGGGCTTCTCGGCGCCGTGGAAGCGATAGAACAGCTCGTGGGTGCGATGGATCTTGCCGTCCATGAAGTGCCCGCGGCACCACTCGCGCGGCAAGATGCCGAGCGCGACCTTGCCCGAGCCGTCGACGACAATCGACTTGGGGAACATCTTCCAGAACCAGCGGACGGCGGTCGTCATACCGACGTTGCCGTCGGACACGTCGGCCCAGCCGGCGGCGCGGTTGCCCTGGAACTGCTCTTTGCCGCTCTCGTAGACCTTGTAGCCCATGAACGTGCCGCCGTCCTGCCCGGTGAGGATCTTGTAGTGGATGTCACCGTACTCGTAGTACGGCTTCTCCAGGCCGGGATGCCTCTTGAACCACTCGACGTTCGCTTTGAGAATCGGGTCGTAGACCTTCTCCTCGCCGACCTGCCAGACCCAGCCGGCGGAGCTGTCCTGGTACAGCTTCGCCGTCTTGCCCCTGGCGAGTTGGGCGGTGTGGACGGTGTCGCCGCCGAGCCGGACGGTGAGCGGGCCGTTGACCTTGAGCGTGGTGCCCAGTTCGAGCGCCTCGACCAGGAACGTGCCGGGGGTCTTGATGGCGTCGGC
>CAZDHT010000182.1:8546-11221 GCA_964505325.1 uncultured Planctomycetota bacterium
GCGGTCATCACGCCGTCGATCATGATCACCGAGCGGAGGGGGCCGGCCTTCTCGATGGTGACGCGCAGCTTCTCAGGCGGGTTGTGTTGGCCGTGCCGCAGCCAGCCGTCGAACCCGCCGCGGTAATCGGCGTCCGTCAGCTTCGGCGGCTCGCGCAGGTCCTTGCTCGCGTAGTAGCGCCCGCCGCCCATCCCCTCGATGCACATGCCGTCAGTCGCGCCCGCATCGACCACCGTCTTGCCGCCCAGCTCAACCCTGTCGAACAGACGGAACGTCTTCTTGTTGATCGCGAACTTCAGCGGCCCGGTCGAGACATTGATCACGTCGCCCGTGTCCTTCACCGAGACGGGGCTCTTCGGCATGCTGCCGGGCGTGTCCGCGACCGGGGAGGTCATCCTCAGCCGGTACGTTGCCTTGCCGTTGGCGGGGACGTCGGCCTGGAAGTCGACCAGCACCCAGCGAACAGCGCTCGCCTTCGGGTACTTTGGCGTCGGGAACCACTTCATCAGCACCTCGAACTGTGCCGGAACCCCCTTGTGCCCCGGGCCGATGACGTACAGGCGGCTGAGGTCGTTCAGCAGGTTCCGCGGCATCGGCACGCCGACCGACACCGGCTCGCCCTTCCGCGCCACCCCCGCCGTCTCCATCAACGTGATCGGCACGTCGACCTTCGTCGGCGGCGCGGACTGTGCCGACGCGGAGCCAACGCCTGCCATTGTTGTCGCGACTATCAGCACGACCTTCAGCATCTTCATTGTCTCAGACCTCCATGATTCTGGTGGGGCAGACATTCTTGTCTGCCAATCCGTTTTCTAGGCGTCATCTTCCAGATCGGTCTCCCCGCTCCACTGCCAACCCTCATAACTCCACGGATCGTCCGTAAGACCCCGCTTGCGCGGATTGTCCAGCATGTAGTTCACCTTCTCGAGCAGCTCCTCCTGGTCACGAACGATCCTGTCCCAGGATTCGTCGAGCCAGATGCTGCCTCGCGTGCCGCGCGCCTGGTTGAGCTTGCGAGCGGACGCTCCTTTCATGCCCTTCATGATGCGCGACAGGCTCACGTCCTTGTTGGGGCGCAGCAACGCATGCACGTGGTCCGGCATGACCACGGCGGCCAGCAGATGGTAGAACTCGGGGTGGCCGGACCGGATGTGATCCAGGACCAAGCGCCTCTCATCGGCAGACAGGGGTTTCGTCGCCAGTCGGAAGGTCACGAAGTAGATGCTGCCAGCGATGGTCCAGTGCGGCAGGCGTCTTCTTCGGATGGTCAGTTCTGTCGCTCGCGCGTCCATCCGTCCTTCCCTGTCCAACGCTTGGCGTGAACCTGGTGTTGGCAGACAGGAATGTCTGCCCCACCGACGCTATTGCCGACTCGCCGTCAAGACACTCCTGGCTTCCTCGCGGAGCCATTCGAGCGGGTCGTTCTTCGCCATCGCCTCGACCGCCTTCCGCGCGGCCGGCGACGGCGCCCGCCGGATCATCTGCAACACCGCCAGCCGCACCCAGCGGCTCTCGTCTTTGAGGCCGATCAGCAGCTCGTCGGGGACCGGTCTGATCGCGTAGGCGTCCAACCCGCCAAGCAGCTTCAGCTTGAAGTATGTGTCGGGGCCCCTCATCATCGCGGCCGCGGCTTCACGTCCCGCCGCATCCCCGGCGGCGACCAGGGTGATCGTCTGGTCGAGGACCATCTTCGGCGGCAGGGTCTTAACCGCCTGAACCAGCGCCGCGGTGTGTGCGGTGTCGAGCTTCGGCAGCGGCTTCCGCGCCGGAGACCGCAGCGGGAAGCGCATCCGGTACATGGCCAGCGCCTGCTTCGCCCCGCCCGCCAGCCAGCCACTCTTTCGCTTCGCCGCGACCGGCAGCCACTTCTTCGGGTCCTTGTCGATGTTCCGCAGCAGCATCCGCCACTCGTCCCGCAGTTTCGGATCCAGCAGCTTGGGCGGGTCGACGTTCGGCCGCACGATGGGCGGGTCGTTCGCCCGCCACTGGCATTTCCCATTGCGTATCGGCTCGATGATGATACTCCAGTTGATGACCGTCCGGCCCGTCTTGACCGTGTAGGTTGTGGGCGCCCGAGAGATCATCCGTGTCACGGTGACGGCTTTGTGCACTACCATCGAGAGGACGGGCTCTTTCCACTTGTGCGTCACCTTCACCCCGCGCTGCGGGAGGCCGGCTTCGCCCGCCGGCCGCCAGTTCATCCGCAGCCAGAGGTGCTGGATCGACGCGGTCGATTCCGTCTTGATGGCGAACTTGACGTACGCCTTCTTCGTGCCCGGCGAGCAGTCGGCGCGACCGTTGGCGCGGTACGACCAGTGCTGCATGTACGTCGGCACGTCGTCGTCGTAGACGAGCTTCCAGTTCTTCGGCTCGCCCTCGGCGACGTAGATCTTGATGTCGTCCTTGTAGTGGAGCCCGAACGGCTCGCGGCGGCACCCGGCGCCGGCGCCAATGTGCACGACCGTGCCCGGCTTCGGCGGCTTCAGCTCGTAGACGATCTCGCCGATCTTGCGGTACTTGCCCCGAATCTGCCCTTTCTGGAACCAGATGCCCTTGTACGAATGCACGTCGCGGAGAAAGCCGCTCTTGCTGCTCAGGTCGACGTGGATGAACTCCGTCTCGGTCTGGTCGCCGAGCTTGAACGTCATCTTGTTCTCGCCCGGCTTGAGCGCGGG
>CAZDHT010000183.1:0-11187 GCA_964505325.1 uncultured Planctomycetota bacterium
CCGGCCATGTGGATGGTGTCGACGACCGGGAGCACCGGCGGGGTATCCACCACCACGGAATCGAACTTCGCCTTGAACTCGGCGAAGACCTGGCGGGCGCGCTCGCCCCCAAAGACCTCCGCTGGGTTCGGGGGGATTTCGCCGCAGAGGACGGCCGACAGGCCGGGCACCGGGGTGTTGACCACCACACTCTCGATCGGAGCATCCGAGATGAGGAGGTCACCGAATCCCTGGTGGGCCTTCATCCCGAGCAGCTTGTGCACCATCGGCTGGCGCAGGTCCGCATCCACCATCAGCACGCGCTTGCTTGTGTCCTGAGCGAGGGCGGCCGCGAAATTGAGGCTCGCCGTTGTCTTGCCCTCGCCGCGGAAGGAGCTGGTGAACATGATGAGCTTGTTGTCGCCCTCCGGCAGCATGTTCTGAATCACCAGCCGGATCTGCTTGAAGTTTTCGGTCAGGCCGGAGCGCGGGTGGTGAAACGAGATGATGTGTTCGTCCACCACTCCGGCGGGCGCAGGCCGGGCGATCTGCGTCACCGGGACCGCGCCGCCGGAACTGGGGACCTGGACGACGGTGTGGGACCGGCCCCGGGCGTCCGAGTCCGCCTTCTTCTGCATGGCTTCTTCGATTCTGGACATATCTAGTATAGTCCTTTCAAGTCCTTCCAGAAGATCGCCGTAACCACGCCCGCGAGGATGATCGCGCCGGCAATGACAGCGGCCCAGATCAGGCGGCGGCGGCGCCTCGAGCGGCGTGGCCGTTTCCTCGCGGCGGCGGCAGCGGGCGGCAACCCGGCGGTCTCGACCGGCGGCGCGGGCCCGGCGGCGGGCTCCGGCTTCGGGGGCTCGGCTCGGCCGTCGTCGGCCTGCATCTCGTGAATCACCCGCTCCGCCATCTCGCCGGAGAATGCTTTCTTCTCCTCGACGTATCCGGCCAGCATCAGGTTGTTGCACGCAACGTTGATCAGCCGGGGGATGCCGCGCGAGAACCGTTGGATGACGTCGCACGCATCGTGGGTAAACTCGATGGTTCCGTTGGACCCGGCGATTCTGAGGCGATGGTTGATGTATGCCTCGGTCTCCTCGCGGCTGAGCGGACCCAGGTGGCAGCGCACCGCGATCCGCTGCCGGAGTTGGATCAGCTCGGGCCGGTCGAGCTTTTCGCGGAGCTCCGGCTGGCCCACCATGATGATCTGCACCAGCTTGTCCTTGTCGGTTTCGTAGTTGGAAAGCATCCTCAGCTCTTCCAGCGTGCTGACGTCGAGATTCTGGGCTTCGTCGAAGATCAACACCACGGGATGGTTGAGGGCTTCCTGTGACTTGAGAAACTCGTGGAACTTGCTGAGCAGGCGTTCCTTCGAATAGTCGAGCCGGAACGGGACGACGTTGAGTTGGTCGAGGAGGGTCCTCAGGATCTGACGAAACGTACCCCGGGGATTGACCATGTAGGCGGCCCGGATCTCGCGGTCGAGGCCGCGCAGCAGCCCGCGAAGGATGGTCGTCTTGCCCGAGCCGATCTCTCCGCTGAGCTGGACGAACCCTTCCTTGCTTTCGATCCCGTACTTGAGATAGGTCATCGCCTTGTTGTGGCTGGCGCTCATGAACAGGAAGCCGGGATCGGGGGTGAGGCTGAAGGGCTTTTCGGAGAGTCCGTAAAAGCTCTCGTACATCGCGGCAGCCCCTAACTTCCTGCCCGCTCTTGTGGCGAGCGGGTCAGGTTACCTGAACGCCCACTGTTTTGCCGCGCTCTCTATCCAGCCCCACAAACTGTCGGCCCCGTTTCGGACGAACGGCACGTACAGGACGCCCAGCACGACGGCGCTGACCAACACCAGCGCCGCGAAGATGATGACCGCTGTTCTGATGAGCCGGCCGCGCCGGTCGCTGGGGGTTGTGATGAGCGGAATAACACCCAGCGAAGGGAGCCTCAGGAAATCCCGAGCCCCTTCGACATCCGTAAAGCTCTGATCGAAGAACTCGGTGCCGGCAATGGCCCCCACCCCGGCCGCCAGGGCGACGAACAGTCCCATCAATGCCAGCTTGTAGATGTGCTTTCTGCTCTTCGCGTGCGACTTACGCGGCGGCGTGTGCACGGAGAAGGTGACCAGCCCTTCCATCTTGATGTTGTATTCGCGTTCCTGCTTCTTGTAGCGCTCCAGCGCGCCGTCATACCGGTCCGAGACGGCTTCCCGCTCACGCTTCAGTTGCCCCAGTTCCCGATACAGGGCGGGGAGGGCGTGGACCAGTTCTTCCAGGCGGTTCTGCTCGATCTGGAGGTTGCGCCGCTTCTCCGTCAGGTACTCGACCTCGGCCTCCAGATCGAGCTTCATCTTCTCGCGTTCTTCCCGCTCCTTGTTGACGGTCAGCACCACGTTGTCTTCCCCGGTTTCCCTTTCAGCCGCGGCGAGCTCCTGCTCGGTGACGGCGATCTCGTCGCGGAGGGTCTTCACCGTGGGGTGCAGCGGGGTAAACCGCTTGAGGGCCATGCCCAGTTGGCTGCGCAACTCCGCCAGCCGGGTCTTGTAGACGGTGACGGCCGGGTTCTCCCTTGATTCCACCCGTTCGATTTTCTGCTTGGGCATCTCCTCAAGCTGCTCTTCGATCGTCCGGAGCTGGCGCCCCTTTCCGTCGATCTCCCGGATGAGATTCCTCAGTTGCCCGCGGGTGTCTCGATACATCTCCGGGACACCTCCCGGACCCCGCAGGGTGACCGAGGGATGGTCTTGCTGGAACGTGACGGTTCGGGCGTCCAGGCTGTCCAGCTCGTCTTTGTACCGCTTGCACTCGGCCCACAACAGGTTCTTGGCGCGCTTGGCGTTCTCGCGTTCCCTCGCCAGGGCATTTTCCACGAAGTAGGTGACCAGGCGGTTGAGCACAGTAAAGGAGCGTTCCGTGGAATGTCCCAAGTGCGTGATCCCTATCAGGACGCCGGACACCTTGTTGACGTACGTGTTCTTGCGGATGCGCTGGTACAGCTCTTCTGCCAGTTGGCCGCGACGGACGAGGTCGCCTTCCGACCTTTTCTCGATTTGCTCCCGCGTGATATCGGAGCCGGCCAGCGCGTTCATGATAAACTTGTACTGCAACATCTCCGCCTTCACGAACGCCACGCTGCTCCGCGGCTTGTCGTCACGGCGGTCGCCGCTGACCATCTGGGCCACTTCGCTCTTGCTGGCCCGGATGATACAACTGGAGCTGTACCTGGGAGGCGTCGCCAGACACGCCACGCCGAATACCGCCACCAGCAGGACGAAGGGAACAATACCCCACCATTTGCGGCGCCGGACGACGAAATAGTACTTGCGGATGTCAAGCTTTTCCGCCACCGTGGCAAGTTGACTGGAACTCATTGTTACGCCCTCTCTAGAAGCCGCCGCCCCCGCCGCCGAGGGCGCCGAACGATGTGAATGTGTTCATGGCGCCCATCACGCTGCGGAATGGGAACAGAAGGTTGTCGAGGAAGTATCCGATCCGCGCCATATCCGTCGGCGGGACATAAATGACGTCGTTGGACTGTACCTGGATATTGCAGTCCCAATTGCCTTCCTTCACGATCTCGCGAAGGTTGATCTTGAAGATCTGGCGGGTGTTGGGAGTGGCCCGGACAAGCCGGATCCGGTCCCACGCGGCCCGGGTGCTCACCCCTCCGGAGCGCCCGAACGCTTTCAGCACCGTCACGTCGCCATCGAACGGCTTCTCGCCCGGGCCTGTTTCGCCGAACATGTAGTACTTCTTGCTGTTGAAGCCCGTGATGCGGACGGTTACGTCGACATCGCGGATATAGACCTGGAGCGCCTTGGTCAGCACGTCGGCCACCTGCATCGAGGTCATGCCTTCGATGTAGATGTCGCCGATAAGCTCCAGGGTGACGTAGCCGTCGGGCCGGATGGTATGGCCTCCCGACAGGTTGGGCCCGTTGCGCACGATGAGCTGGACGGAGTCCGTCGCTCCAAGTATATATTTGCCGTTGATCTTCTCCAGCCGGCGCTCGACGTTCGCCGACGCCTGGATGGCATCGTTGATGTCGGTGTACTTCACGTACCATTCCGAGCAGCCGGCGAAGCACAGCGCCGCCAGAACGGCGAAGCATGCGACCCGTCGGGCCGCTGAGACTCCGTCAACCTTCAGATTCATGGATCCGACCTCGTGCGAAGAGCCGTTCAACCGCCGCCAAATCGGACGGGCGCAGATGGAACGTCCCCGTCCCACGTGACGGGGCGAACCGCGCCCGCTGAGCACGGGCGCACAACAAGCGCACCCTCCGCGACGTAAGCCAAATTCTACCACAGCCATTCTGGCGTGTCAACGCAGGCTCCATGAGTCCCTCCTACGTGACCTGTACCCGTCCCACGTCGTGCCGTTTGTCCCCGGCGATCACCGCCGACACAAAGTCTTCTGTTCTCGAGGCTTTGTGCAACACGCTGTAGACCTGATTACATATCGGCATGTCGAGGTGGTGATTTAGCGCCAGGTTTCTCACGGATTCCGCCGTATCAATCCCTTCGGCCACCGAGTGCATCGACCGGAGTATATCCGCAAGCTTCTCGCCATGGCCCAGGTGCTCCCCCAGCGTCGTATTCCGGCTCAGGCTGCTGGTGCACGTGAGCACGAGGTCGCCAAAGCCCGCCAGCCCCGAGAACGTCAGAGGATTGGCCCCCAGGGCCGTGCCGAGCTTGATCATCTCGCCCAGCCCGCGGGTGATGACGGCCGCCCGGGCGTTGTAGCCGTAGCCGAGGCCGCCGCAAATCCCTACTGCAATTGCAATTACGTTCTTCACCGCCCCGCAGATCTCGATCCCCACCACGTCGGGGTTCGCGTACAAGGTGAAGTAATCCGTTTCAAACACCCGCGCCACGTGCTGGGCGACGCGCATGTCTCGCGCCCCCACCGCCACCGAGGCGGGCTGACCCTGGGCCACCTCGCGCGCGAACGACGGCCCCGAGATGAACGCGGTGTCCTGGGCGAACCGCCGCCCCAGGACGTCGTCCAACACGTCGGGCAACAGCATCAGGCTCTTCTTCTCGATGCCCTTGGAACAGCACACGATAATGGCGTCTTCGGCGAGTGAGGCCGCCGCCTGCTCCGCCACGGTCCGAAGCACCTGGGAAGGCGTCACAAACACGACCAGCGGCCTTCCCGATACCACGGCTGCCAGGTCCGAACACGGCTCCACGCCTCGGTGAATCGGAATTCCGGGCAGATAAAGCACGTTCTCCCGCATCCGGGCCATCATCTCGCACAGCTCGGGCTCATACACCCACAGCCGAACGTCCAGGCCCTTGCCCGCCAGCAGGTTGGCGATGGCCGTGCCCCAGGCTCCGGCGCCCACCACGGCGACGGATTCGGGCGGCACCCACGGCAACTCGTCGTCTGGCCGGTCACCCTCGGGAGCCGTGGTGTTCCCGCCGCGTTGGAGACCCAATCTGAGGACCCTCCCAGTCGCCCCGTGTGCGTCGTAACGGGCCTCGGCCCGCCCGGTCACGTCTTGATATTCGGTCGAGCCCGGGGCCGCCGGTTCACCCGGCGTTCTCGAGCATCTTCTTCGTTTCTGCGATCAGGCTCTTGCAGGCCTTCACGTCCTGGAGTTTGGCCCCGCGTCGCTGTAGTCCCAGGGCCCTCTCCAGGTTCTTCAGCCCCTGCTCGAGCTTGTTGTTCTTCACCTGGCTGGCACCGAGGTGGTAGGCGAAGCCGGCATTGCCGGGCCATGTCTTCGCGGCGTAGTCGAATTCGCGCTCGGCCATGCTGTACCAGCGCCGGCAGTAGTACGCCCATCCCAGCGTGTCCCGGATGTTTGGGCTGTCGGGCTTCAGTTGCTTGGCCTTCTCGGCCTGTTGGATGGCCCGCGTGATGTTCGGCTTTGGCGCCGCCAGATGGAACCAGGCGCTGTTGTTCAACGCGTCCGCGTCGTCCTGGATGTACTCGTTGATCTCCCAGTACAGGTCCGCGGCCCTCTGAATCTTCCCCAGAGTGTAGTAGGTGAGTCCGAGTTGCTTCTTGGCTGCCACCCACGGTTTGGTGCCGGCGGCACAGGCACCGGTGATTCTGCCGAGCACCTGGATGGCTTCGTTCTTCTGCTCTTTGGCCAAGTGCGCGTCGGCGAGTCGCTTGAGCAATTCCAGATGATTGGGCCAGTTCTTCACGCCCCGTTTGCAGACGCTGAGCGCTTTGTCCAGGAAGCTCCTGTCCCTGGGGACGAGCCGTCTCAGGTAGATGTCGGCCAGGCCGACATACAGCTTCTGGTGATACCCGAGCGGGATGGCTCCGCGCAGCGGGCCGGCCACGTTCAGCATTTTCTCTCGGGTCTCCGCCAGGTTCTCCAGGCTCTTCCGGTCGTTCTTTCGAGCGTACATGGTGGCCAGTTGGTCCAGCAGGAAGAGGCTGTGGGGGAATGCCTCCGCCGCTTTCTCAAGGGCATCAATGGCGTCCTCCACCTGCCCGTTAATCTGGTAGAACAGGGCGGTTCCGTGGTGGCGGGCCAGATTCTGGGTCTGCTTAGGGTCGCGCGAGCATTCCTGGATCAGGGCGTCGTAGCTCCGCAGCATGGTGCTTTCCGTTCCCCTGATGCTCTTGACCTCCGCGCGGGCGTCAGAGTACTTCTGTGCCCCGATGAGGGTGATGATGCGCACCATACGGTACAACGCCTCCCCCGCCTCCGATTGTGCCAGCATCGAGTTCGCGCGCCGTTCCACAAGCTTCATGGCCCTCTCCGACTCGCCCGCGGCGGCCCGTCCATCGCCTCGCGCCAGATACAGCAGCGCCAGCTTCGCGCGGGCGGCGGTGTCGTATGGCCACGTGCTCAGGACTTTGTCCTGCAACACCTTGATGGCTTCGCCGTACTGGCCACGCCGGTAGCGCAGCAGGATCTTGGCCGAATAGGCGGGCCTGTACTTGGGCGCCAGCTTGAGGCATTTCTCGTACAGCTCCAGGGCTTTGATGTCCCGTTTCTCCTGCTCCCTGATCCGCCCGAGCAGCAAGAGCGCGCCGATGTTCGGCGGCGCGCCGTCCGGCGGCTCGGCCAGGTTTTTCAGCAGATTGGCGGCTTCGTTCAGGTTGTTGGTCCGCTCGACGCCTTCGGCCGGGATCTTCACCAGCGCCTGCGCGACGCGCAGCACGGTGACCGCCCGGATCGCCTTGACTCTGGGATTCGTGGAATCTGCGGGGATGGTCTTCAGAACGCTCTCGCACACGGCTTTGGCGTCGTCCGGCGCTCCGTACCTTAGGAGGCTGTCGGCCAACTCAAAGGCGACCCGCCAGTTGGATCGGTCTATCCCCCACGCGCGCTTAAGCGCGGCAATGGCCCCATCGAGCTGGCCCATGCGGACGTACACGCGGGCGAGTTGGCGATAGGTCGTCACGCTGGCCGGGTTGACCCGGATGAGTTCGGTCAGATACTTCGTGGCCAGCTCGTATTGGCCCCGCGCGGCGAATGCTTCGGTCGCCCGCAGCTTCAGCCGCTGATCTTCCGGCCATTTCCGCAGGAAGCGGTCGGCGAGGCTCGCCGCCGTCTCGTAGTCCTTCTGCGTCAGGTGAAACTGAAGGCTGATAAGCGCCACCTCGATCGCCGCGGGGAACTTGTCCCGCAGCTTGGTGAGCATCTCTTCCGCCTTCTTCTTGCTCCGGTCGGCCAGGTCCTTCTTTGCCTTCTCGACGGAGGGATCCTCCCGTGCTTTCAGCAGCTCTCCCAGATGGTACCCTGCAATGTCGGTGTAGGCCTGGGCGACCGCACTCATCGACTGCTTCGTTCCCCCGTCGAGTTCCATCGCTTGGGACGCGTGCTCGAGCGCCGATTCGAGCAGCGAGATTCCGGGGGCCTGTCTGGCCCGGTTCAACAGGATGTGGGCCAGGCGGATGTGTGCCCCCGCCAGTTCCGGGTCCAGGTCCAGGGCGAGCTCGATCTGTTGACGCTCGTTCACGCCCATGCGCGGAAAACGTCGGGTCAGCACTGCGAGTTCGTAGCGAGGGTATCCCTGGCGCGGGAACTTCTCGAACATCTGGCGGTACACGCTTATCATGTCCGTGAGGCGGTTGTCCTGGCGCAGAGCGTGCGCCAACTCGTAGTACGGAATAATCGATTTGGGGAGGAGTTGCGTCGCCTTTTGCAGGCGCTCGACGGCGGTTTCAGTTCGGCGGAACTGCACGTGAAGGATCCCTTCGCTGATCAGCGCCGCCGCCTCCTTGCCGCGGGCGGCCGCCCGACAGTGCTCGGGGAAATCGAGATACGCGCGCTTCTGCCTGGTCGAGGGGTACTTGGGAGCCGCCACGAACGCCCGGGCCTTCTCGTATTTGCCGGCCTGGACGGCGACGCAGGCCGCAAGCAGCGGGCCGCGGAGCTTCTCGCCGGATTCGAACACCACGGCGTCGACCCGGGTCAAGGCCTTCTGGTGCTGCCCGTCCAGCGCCAGCGCCACCGCCAGGCCGATCTTGACGTCAGCGCCTATCCGGCGATCCTTTAGGGCCAGGTCCTGCCACGTTTGGATAGCCCGCTTGAGGTCGCCCGCCAGGAAGTAGGCGCGGCCCAGCGCGCTCATTACCCTGCGGTAGGGCCGTACGCGCGGGACGTTGGCGGCCCTCTCGAGGACCTTGATGGCCTCTCTCGGCTGCTTCTCGCTCTCGTGCACGTTGGCCAGCCAGATGTACGCCAGCCCCATCTCCGGCTGCCTGCTGAGGAACGGCTTGAGCGTGGCGATGGCGGCCTGGGGCTTCTTCTGCGCCATGTGCGCGCTCGCCAGCGCGAAGACCACCTGGGCGTCGCTGGGAGCCTTGGCTTTCGCCTGTTGCAGGTGCTCAACTGCCATTTCGAGATTGCTCTTTTTCGAACCGGAAGGCGGGGGGATGCGCGCCCGGTGCAGGTACAGATATATCCGGCCGAGCACGAGGCGATAGCGGGCGCTGTCTTGCTCTACACCGGCCATCTGCGCGTGGGCCATCGCCAACCACGGCCGGTTCATCTCCAGCAGCAGTTGAGCCAGCTCGAGACGCACGTCCGCGGACTTGGGATCTTGCCTCAGGAGGCGCTGGTAGCACACCTGGGCCATCTCGAGGTTGAAGTGTCGGGACGAGCGGTCGCGGTGGATCAGTGCCTTGATGCGGAGGGCGTCTCGATTGCCGGGGCGCTCCTTCAGCGCCTCCTGGCAGTGCTTCATAGCCTCATCCGGGTCCCGCTGCCTGCGCATCAAGCTGGCCAAGTGCAGGTGCGCTCCGACGTGCTTGGGATCCAGCTTCACGATCTTCTGGTAGTGGCCGATGGCTTGGTTTTCCTTCCCCAGCCTCTCTTCTGCGTTGGCCAGTCCCCACAGGACACGAAGGTCGTTGGACCTCTCCAGTGGCTTCAGCGCGTTGTAGGCCTTCTCGTAGTCCTCCTTCGTACGAGCTTCGTGCAGGGTGATTAGACCGGTGATGAGTGCTGCGTCTCCCGCGCTGCGGGCCTTGGCCTTCTGCAACTCCTGCGCCAGCCTCTTGGCCTCTTCCAGCTCCCCCGTTCGAAGGCACAGCCTGGCCAGCATCCAGCGCGCTTGGTTCTTCTGCTTCACCGTCATCTTGGATCGCAACACCTGGCGAAGCTGTTTCTTGGCTTCTTCCGGGTTCGCTTGCGCGACGATGCTCGCCTTCAGGATGCGTGCGGCCGCCAGGTTGGGATCGTGCTTCAGCGCGGCGTCGAGCAGTTGCAGGGCCTCTTGGTCCTTGCCCATGTAACGCAGCAGCAGGCTCGCCAAGTCAAGCTTGTGCTGTGGAGTGCCCGGGTCGCGATCGATTGCGCTCTGATACGCCTCGCGCGCCAGCTCGTACTCCTCGGAGTCCACGCGGATCCGCGCGATCAGCGCATAGGCCTCGGCGGCTTTGGGGGACTTGTCGTCGATGGCCAGTGCCCGGCGGCACTGCTCGCGGGCCAGCACGCGGGAGCGGGCCCGCTCGGTGTCCTTCCGGGCACGGTCCTTCGCCCGTTGCTCCTCAACTCTCGCCATCCCGAGCAGCGGCTCGGTCTTGTTCGGATCTCGGTCTGCCGCCTTCTCGTACGCTTTCAGGCTGTTTTCCCACTCTTGCTTGCCGAAATAAGCCCGGCCCAGCAGAATCTGGGCCTCGTAGGTGTTGCGGACCTCCGGCGGCGCCGCGTCCAGGCGCTCGATCGCCTCCCCGTACCGCTTGTGTTTCACGTCGATCTGTGCGGCGCCCAGAGGATCCTCATGTTTCCCGCAGCCGGCGGCGGCGAGCGTTATCACGAGAAGAAGGCTACCCAGAACAACCAGTTGGCTTCGGTTTGGCAACGTTCGACTCCTTTTCAGTCGGCACACCTCTTCTGCCGGGGAGGGGCGCGAACGCGCGCGTCTCACCCGGCGCCCCGTGCCTTCGGCAGACCGGGCGCCTTCGGCAGACGCCGCGCTCGAGACAAAGCCGCCTCGGTACTACTATTATAGGCGGCATGCCAACACGATTCAAAGAAAGTAGCGGCAAATCCCGGCTAGGTGGTGGCGAGGCCGGCGACCTTGGCCGCCAGGCGCGACTTCCGCCGCGCCGCCTGGTTCTTGTGGATGAGGCCCTTGCCCGCCGCCCGGTCGAGAGCTCGCACGGCCTTGCTGAGTTCGGCCCCGGCCGCCTCTCCATCGCCCGCGTCGACGGCGGCAAGTACCTTCTTCAGTTGAGTGCGGAGAGCTCCACGCTGTGACCGGTTGCGGGCGCGTCGTGCGACCGTCTGTCGGGCCCGTTTGCGGGCAGATTTCGAATGTGGCATACTACGTGCCTTCTCCTGGTTTTGAGTTGTCGGCCTCGGCGGCCTGCTGTTTTGCCTGCATCACCTTGTCCAAACGCTCCTGGACATCCTTGTACGACATGTCGGCGTCGAAAATCTGGCGCAGCACCTGCTCGGTCCGGCCGAGGTCGCCCAGCTTCTCCACCGTGATGGCCAGGAAGTACATGATCTCGCGGACTTCGCGGCTCGCCGCGGTGCCGCCCTCGATGGCCTGCTCGAACTGGCTGGCGGCAAGCTGGTATTTCTTTGTGTTGTACAGGCACACGCCGAGCAGCCTTCGGCAGCGCCGGCGCATCCTCGGATCGGTCGCCGCCTTCTGGTATTCCGGCGCCGCCTCCTCGAACATCTTGGCGTTGAACAACAGGTCGCCGAGCTTCGACCGCAGCCCGGCGTCGGTCGGCCGTACCTGCACCTGTCGCCGGTATTCTTTCACCGAGAAATCGA
>CAZDHT010000184.1:0-5949 GCA_964505325.1 uncultured Planctomycetota bacterium
CATAAGCTACATCGTCACGAACCCGCGGGGGGCGTGCCATCGAGGACAGCGCACGCAAGTTTCTGGCGGACCGGTCGCGCCTGATCGATGCCTCGGGCATCCGGAAGGTATTCGACTTGGCCGCCACCCTGAAAGACCCGGTGGACCTGAGCATCGGGCAGCCGCACCACGACGTGCCCAACGCCGTCAAGGAAAGCGCCATCCGCGCCATTCGCGAGGGAAAGAACCGTTACACCCCCACTGAGGGTCATCCCGATCTGGTCGCGGCGCTGACCGAGCGAATCGCCAAGACCACCTCGACCGATGGCAAGAAGCTGTTCGTCACGTCCGGTGTCTCCGGCGGGTTGTTCCTCGCTTTTGCTACGCTCGTCAACCCGGGCGACGAGGTGCTGATGGGCGACCCCTACTTCGTCATCTACCAGCAGGTCGTCGCGTTCCTGGGCGGCGTGGCGGTCCCGGTCGACACCTACCCCGACTTCCGCCTGACCGCAGAACGCATCGAGCCGTTGGTTACCGAACGGGCCAAGATGATCATCGTCGCCAGCCCGTGCAATCCGACCGGCGTCGTCTCGACGGAGAATGAGCTCCGCGAGATCGCCGAGCTTGCGCGCAAACACGACCTCCTCGTCCTGAGCGACGAGATATACGGAGTGTTCAGCTATGACGGGCCCGCGCCCGGCATGGCGCCAATCTACGAGAAGACGCTGCTGCTCTCCGGCTTCTCCAAGTCCCACGCCGCGCCCGGCTGGCGGATCGGCTATGCGTTCGGGCCGACGGGCATCATCGACGAGATGGCCAAGCTGCAGCAATATACGTTCGTGTGCGCGCCTGCCCCCGCCCAGGCGGCGATGCTAGAGAACCTGGACCTCGACACCGCCGCGATCACCGACGCCTACCGCCGCAAACGCGACCTGATCTGCGAAGGACTGGCGGAGAAATACGAACTTGTTCGCCCCGGCGGGGCGTTTTATGTGTTCCCCAAGACGCCCTGGGGCACCGACGTCGAGTTCGTCGAGGGAGCGATCCGTAACAACGTCCTCATCATCCCCGGCAGCATCTTCAGCCGCCGCGGCACGCACTTCAGGGTTTCCTACGCCACCGACGACGAGACCATCTGCCGGGGCATCGAGATCCTGAACCGCGTGGCCGATCTCGGGAAGTAGCCCAGGCCACCCGATGGCCACCTGACAGGCCCTGCGCTTGACACTTCCTACCAAATTTGTAGCTCTCGTCCGCTCCAGTGCAGCGTCGCTATAAGCGACGCTGTTAGCGGGGGTTAAGTCCAATCTCATGCTGGCGGAGGCTGCTTCTCTACAGCCACCGTCGAGGCCGCCCCGGCAGCCCCATCGTCCTCGCCCCAAAAACGTGATTCTCTAACATCCTGAGTTCTAACGTGTTATGCCCTCGGCGCCGCGCCCGCGCACAGCCAAGTTCCAGCTCCGGCACGGCGATTGCTCTAGGACCGGTGCCAAAGGGCCAAGTCGCACGATTGGGACGAAAGCAACTCAGAGGGGAATTGTTATGGCGATCAGGGAAAAGGAGAGGGCAGGCGCGGTGGTCCTGAAGCCGGACTCGGACATCACCTGGAGAAATCAGCCCGAGCTGAAACGGGTGCTCGATCAACTTTCGGCCAACGGACAGAAGCACATCATCATCGACCTGTCCCGCGTGCGGGAGATCTCCGGGTACGGGCTCGGACTGCTGGCGTCGCGGTGCGGACGGCTCCGCCGGGACCACGGAGACATCCGGCTGGCCAACGCATCGGATCCCATCAAGCGACTGCTTCAGGTCACCGCTCTCGATGACTTGTTCGAGCAGTTCGACAGCGCCGACAACGCGGTGAGGAGCTTTTCGATCATCGACCGAGGGGTGGATCAATCTGAGGAGGATGAGGAGGAATAGCCCCATGCAGCGGCTCAACGGGCGGGAAGTGGTCATGCAATTGATCACTGCGTACGAGGAAGAGGCGGCGCTGTATGCCGGCCTCGAGGAAGCGGCGGCCGACCAGCGCCATCTGCTGGCGAACGGCCAAGACCCGGAACGCCTGGCGACGCTGGTCGAACGTCAGAGCGACTTGGCCGAGCACATCGGCAAGATCGAGGCAGGCATCGCGCCGCTTCGCGAATACTGGGAGAAGGTCCGCGACGGCGCCAGAGACACCCGCGTCCGCGCCCTTGCTCGAACGCTCGACCGACTGCTGGAAGAACTCGTCGAGCGCATCCACGCGATCGTCGAGATCGAGAAGGAGAACTCCCAAGCGCTGCTGACGGTGAGAACAACCAACGGGACCTGACCATGAATGTCGAACGGATACTCATCGCAGATGCCGACGACTCCGCGCTGGACAAACTGGGCAGTCAGCTTGCCGCTCACGGATACGAGGTCTTTCTTGCATCCAGCGGTGACGAGCTCGTAGACGTGGTTTCCGCCCGGGGATGCGACGTGGCTCTCATCGATCTCGCGCTCCCCGGCAGAGGCGGGCTCGAAGCCGCCCGCACGCTGATCGCCGTGGTCCCCGGCGCTTCCGTCACGCTGATGGGCGAGCGCTCGGAGATTGGCGACCTTTCCGAGGAGCTTATCGCCTGCCACTACAGCTACCTCCAGAAGCCGGTTACTCCCGGCCAGGTACTGCTGGCCGTCGAGCAGGCCGCTGAACTCAAGGGACTGCGCGAAGAGAACCGCATGCTCCGAAAGCAGTGGGAAGAAGACGAGCGGCCCGAGGACCTCGTCTACCGCAGCCCATTGATGATCGACGTGCTGCGCCAAGCGGCCACCGCCGCCGATGCCGACGAGCCGGTGGCCCTTTACGGCGCGCCCGGCACCGAGAAAGAAATCCTCGCTCTGTACGCCCACCGGTGCAGCCGCCGCGCGGACAAGCCGCTCATCCGGTTCGAGTGCGGCCGCGCCACCGGGACCAACGAAGAGGCGGAGTTGTTCGGAAGGGAGTACGACGGCTCGAACGGCGCCATCTGGCGTCGCGCCGGGCGCCTTGAACTCGCCGCCGGCGGCACGCTGTTCATGGACAACATCTCCGAGCTGTCGCCCGGTTGCCAGGCCAAACTGCTCCGGTTCATCGATGAGGGGAAGTTCCTGCGCGCCGACGCCGACGGATTCGGCCTGTCGGTGCGGAGGCAGGGACGCCGCCCCACCGCAAATGACGCCGACGTCAGGATCATTTGCGCCTCTTCACAGGCGCTCGACGGCATGCACGGCACGCGCGGCCTGCGGGAGGATCTCCTCTTCCGCCTGAACGCGCTCTCGATCAGGATCCCGCCGCTGGCAGAACGTCGCGAGGACATTCTGCCTCTGGCACAGCGCTTTCTGCGGCGGTTTGCCCTCGAAGCAGCAAAGGACGTCCATGAGATCAGCCCCGGCGCGGCACGACTTCTCGAGCACTACGACTGGCCGGGCAACGTGGCGGAGTTGAAAGACACCATCCGAACCGCCGTGATCGGCGCCCGACGGCAGGTGCTGCTCCCCGAAGATCTCCTGCGCGGGCCCTCGCGCACGGTGGTCTCCGGTGTGATCGGTGGGGTGACCGGGCCGTCGCTCGACGACGCCGAGCGGCAGCTCATTCTGAGGACCCTGCACGAAACGCACGGCAACAGGACCAAGGCCGCCCAACGGCTCTGCATCACCGCCAGCACGCTGTGCAACAAGCTGGCCCGGTACCGCGACAGCGGGCTCCTCGGCGTCGGACCGCACGTGGCGGAGCAGGGGGTGAAGAAATGCTGGACCTGAAGGACGTCTGGACGGAGTACAAGGAGACGGGCAGCCCCGAAATCCGCGACCAGATCATCGTGGACTGCATGCCGCTCGTCAAGTACGTCGTCGGCAAGGTCGCCTCCTCCGCCCCCCGCAACTGTGAGCGCGAAGAGCTGATCCAGTGCGGCATATTCGGCCTGATCGACGCGATCGAACGGTACGATCCCACCAAGCAGGTCAAGTTCGAAACGTACGCCATCCTGAGGATCCGCGGGGCCGTCATCGACGAACTCCGCTCGCGCGACTGGGTCCCGCGGTCGAAGCGGAAGATGGCTCGAGAAGTCGCCGCGGTAGCGTGTGAGTTGGAGGCGCGCGACGGCGCCGTGCCGACGGTGGATGACCTCGCCGAGGCGATGGACGTCTCACGCGAAGAGATGGACGAAACGCTTCAGCAGGTCAGTTTTGTCTCGTTCGTCTCACTGGACGACCCCAAGAACGGCGGCAGCGGCGACGGCGGCGACGTAAGGATGCGAGACCTGCTGCGGGACACCACCTCCCGCGGGCCGTCCGCCCGGATCGAGCTCGAGGAAAAAGTCCGAGCCCTCAGCCGGGCAATCACCGAACTGCCCGAGCAGGAACGCATCGTCATCACGCTGTACTATTACGAAGACATGCGGCTCAAAGACATCGGCAAGCTCTACGGCGTGTCCGAATCCCGCATCAGCCAGATTCACGGCCGCGCCCTGATCCTCCTCAAGCTCCAAATGGAGCAACTCCTCGGCGAATGAGCGCCGCTTGCGTTCCCTTCAGTGTCCATTTCTTGTGCCCTCTCACGGATTCCGGCCGCTCAAAGGACTAAAGGCGACCGTCCTCGTGTCGATAACACCAGCGGAAAGAAGGCCGGACACCGTACGCAGGGCAGGCGGCGAACGACGATGTCAGACACCAAGTTCTGGAATCCCAAGGAGTTACGCGCCTACCTGAAGCTCCTTCGCGACGCAGAGGACGCCCACGGTGAGAAGATGGACCTCGTCCGCAGGCGGATCGAGAGCGGCTACTACCTGACCGACGAAATTGCCCGCGCGACGGCGCTCAAGATGCTGGCCCGGGCGCCCGATCTGCGCCCTCCCCCTCCTCGTGAAATGCCCCCAGGTCCGCAGAGGCTCATCGGTTGAGCTTCAGCCCCGCGTCCCCGGTCTGCCGGATCTGCCCCAGGAACCCAAAGAGCGCCTCGCCGATGAACTGCCGCAGATCAACTTCCTTGCTTTGGCGCCATTGCACTTCGACGACCCCGGCATAGGCCGTCACGCACGCGCTGTGAAACCAATCCCTGAACTCCTCTCCGGCCGCGGGGAAGGCGCTCTCCACCAGTTGCCCGGTGCGAACGAATCCCAGCCAACTGTTCTGTCCGGGCAGCAGCGCGTTGGTCTGACGGTACGCGGCAAGGTCACTCAGAGCTTTCACTTCCCCCCGCGCGGCGATCACCTTCTCGATCGTCTCCCGCCGGCGCGCGATGAAGAGACACTCGTCGACCACGGACCAGACCAGATCATCGTCACTCACATAAATGGTCGCGCCGAGACGGGCATAAGAGGTACTGTTCTTGGCGCGCCGCGCTTTCTTGAACCCGTCACTGGCTATGACCTGATTCATGAGCTCTTCGGCCTTCATCGGATCTCTCACCTTGGCACACAGGCACAGCGCGCCCATGCCGAACTCGCCGTCCAGGAAGACACCCGCCTCCTTGACAAGCGACGCGGCCTGGTCGAACGACACGTTGAACGCCTTCTCCGCCTCCCTGATTTTCCGGTCGTACGCCGCCTTGTTGGGGATCTGACCCGTTTTCATCAGAACGTCGGCCGCCAGCGCGGTCGCCCCGCGCCAAGTGTCCTGCCCGTTACCGACGCTCGCAGTCAGGAACGCCACGGTGCTGCGGGGCAGGTAGCGCGGAATGCTCTTGTCTCTGTCCGGCTGTGCCAGCAACCGGAAGACCGGGCTGTCGAGACTCATCAACAGTCTCACGGCGCCCTTGGCAAAGGCATAGCCGGTGGTGAACGAGAGGTACTTGATGCCCGCCAGGTCCAGCAGCAGGGCGCGCGGAAGCTGCCCGTGTGCGTCTTTCGGCATGGCGTTCTTGAAGCTTCGCAAGAGAACGGGCAGCGCGACGTAGAGTTCCACGTCACCGGGGAGCTGGCCGGTCCGCATCGCCCGGAAATCCTTCTGGTCCGCGAGCGAATCGTCGCG
>CAZDHT010000184.1:5959-11153 GCA_964505325.1 uncultured Planctomycetota bacterium
TCCTGCAGCGCGTCCAACACGCCTTCCAGCAGGGTCCGATCGGTGGACAGGATCACTCTCGCTTCAGTCTGCGCGATGGAGAAGGATACTCCGAGCGCCGCCCTTAGTGGCAGAATGTCCAGCTTCTGGACCTGGATGCCGGCGTACTCCCCGCCCGGCTGGAGCTGCGTCATCAGGGAGGGCGGCAAGAGCTCGTCCAGAGGGGTGGGCCCTTCCAGTTCAGCGATTGCCAGCAGGCCGATATGCTCGCCGTCCTGGTGTGCCCTGACACCGTGAAAGCTCACGTGGAGCGAGCGGATCTTTCTAGCCGCGTCTTCACCCGTCTGCACGGGGCCCACTTTCCCCGGCCGGGTTGTGCCTCCCGCGCGGCCCTCGTCAGGGGCGCCTTCTTCAAGCTTGGCGAAGAGCTTCGAGACGTTGGACAGCTTGAGGTAGACCTGCGTATCGCCGGGCAGGAGCTCGGCCACGTCGAACGTGGCGGAAAAGGAAGGCGGCGCGGGCAGGAAGAGCACCGCCGCGGTCACCGCCAGCACGACCAGAATCGTCCCGACTACGACGCAGATGACTGCTCGACTCATGGTTCGGTCTCCCAGATCCCGAATCAATATAGACTAGCATAGATGACGGGATGGGGGCAGTTTTAATCGGTCTCAATCCGCGCAGCCCACGCCGGGCGCTTTCCTATTCGCCTTCGCCGTCCGCGGCTACTTCTTCGGCTGGTTCTCCTTGATGAACTTCGCCACCGTCTTCATGTACGTCTGAAACCTTTTCGGCGGGCAGTACTCGACGTGGCTGTCGAAGAAGACGACGTTGCGCCCGCCGTCCCTGTAGAACGACCGCTTCTCCCACGCGAGGGGCAGAGATCCTGCTGGCGTCATCGCCTCCGTCAACTGATAGCCCACGCGGTCCAGAATGCACTCGTAGTCGCTGGCAAACTTGCCGAGCACGACTTTTGACTCGTTGGTCGGATGCAGGAACGCCTTAAGGTCACCAATGACTTTGTTGTCGTGCAGGGCCTTCAGCGACGGCGGCCACTTGTGGGTCTCGCCAAACTTGAGCAGCCATATGTTGGTCGCCTGTGCGATCCCTTTGAGCCTGCTGGCGCTCCTCACCTTCATCGCCTCGTCGCGCGACTTCTGCACCGCAGACAGGACGCCCCCTTTGAACACCTGCACCGGATTCAAGCCCTTGCTCTGCGCCCAGCGCAGCTCGACCACCTCGTCCTGCGCTCGCAGGCAGACGCCGTGCGAGAGACCCTTGAGAATCGCCTGGAGCGCAGGCGGCATGTTCCGGAAATCGCGCGGGAGCGCCTGCCTCACGAACCGCTCGGTGTCGAAGTAGAAGAACACACTGCTCTGTGCCGGCCAGCGGGCGTTCACCTTGCGGTATCCGTCGCTCGCCGCCAGTGACTTGCCCTGCCCCGCCACACCGATCTTGCTCAGCCGCGCCGCGGTGATCACGTTCTCGAGGGTCTCCTTGCGGGGCGCGATGAACAGGTAATTGTCCATGAACGCCCAGATGAATTCCCTTCCGCTGACGTTGACGGTCACCCCGAGGTGCTGATACGACTTCGTGCCCTCGGAGCGGGCCTCTCGTCTGAACCCGGCACCGCTGACGAGCTGCCGCATCACTTCGCCGGCCTTCTTGACGTCGGTCACCTTTCCGAACAGGCAGACGTTGTCGTCGTCGAAGTCCTTATCGAAGAAGAAGCCCAGCTCCGCCAGCAGCGACGCGGCAGTTTCGAACGAGATGCCGACCTCCTTCTGCGCGTCCGCCAGCTCCTCGTGGAATTCCTGCCGCCTGTGCACCGCCCGTGTCGAAACCAGGACCCCAGAGGCGTGTCGGTACACCCGTTCCAGCGTTTCGCGTCCATTGCCCACGTTCGCGGTCAGGCACAGGACGGCGCTCCCCGGGATGTAAGCCGGGGCCGTTCTCGCCTTCGCGGGTTGGGCGAGGAGCTTCCACGCCAGGCTGTCCGGGTCCATCAGCAGACGGATGGTCCCCGCCGGAGTCGAGTAACGGACCGCGCAAGAGGCCGCTTCGACGCCGTCCAGGCCGAACAACTTCACGCCGGCGCGGAACTCGCGCCGGTCGTGACGGCTGTCCATGGTCGATTCGATCGTATGCAGCAGATCGGGCATGGACACGTACAGCTCGGCATCGCTCCCTTTGTGTTCGCGCCGCAGGCGCCGAAACGCAGGCTGATCCGCCAGCGACCTCTTCCTTCCCTTCGTCAACGCGTCCAGCACGCCCTCGAGGCGCGCCCGGTCCGACGCGACGATCACCTTCCCCTTCAGGCTGGCGAAGTAGAACGGAATGCGTTCCCGTCGGCGGTCGCTCGTGTCGAGCAGGTACGTCTGGGTGCCGCGATATGCCGGGCCGGCGCGAAGCAGCCGCATCAGGAGCGGCGGCAGGAGATCACTGAGGCCCGTTGGCTCGCCAACGTCGGCAATGAGCACCATGTCGAGGTCAACGTAGTCGCGGTGGACCGTCAGGCGGTGAAGGCTGAGGTGCACGGCGCGGATCTGCGCCAGCATCTTCTCCGACGCTTTCACGGTCAGCTCGTCCAGAAGGCCGAGCCCAGTGGTGAACCCGAGCAGCGGCTCCCTCTTGTCCTCATCCCTCAGACCGTCCAACAGCCGAGGGAAGTTCGACAGCCTGAGGTAGGCAATGGTGCGTGGCGGCAGGATAGCTGCGACGTCGGCCTCACCCGCGGCACATACGACAGGCCCGAGCAGCAAGGCGCCAAGTATTCCGGCCGGTGCCAGGATCGAGTGTGGTCTCATCCTTCCGCCTCCCAATGGACGGTGGGGCGGACATTCTTGTCCGCCATCTGGCAGGCAGGAATGCCTGCCCCACACGGGTTCCGTTACAGATCTCAGATTGACCTCGAAGTAGCCAATCCGAACGCCCCGCAGCAGCTTACTTCGGCTTGTTCTTTTTGATGAAGGCGTCGACCTGCTTCATAAGCTGCTGGAACCGGCGTTCGGTCAGGAACTCGACGTGGCCGTCGAAGAAGGCGACATTGCGGCCATCAGGAAAGAACTGCCGCTTCTCCCACGCCAGCGGGAGCGATGATACCGGCGTCATCGACTCCGTCAGCTTGTAGCCGGCGCGGTCCAGGACGCTCTCGTAGTCGCTGGCGAATCCACCCGGCACGGGCTTGGACGGGTTGGTCGGGTGCCGGAATACCCTAAGCTCCTCGATGACCTTCTTGTCGTACAGCGACTTCAGCGAGGGCGGCCACTGCGAGTTGTCGCCAAACTTCATCATCCACATGTTGGCCGCCATTGCGATCTGTTTAAGGTTGCTGGCGCTCTTGACCTTAGTGGCCTCCTTGCGGGCCTTCCCCAGGGCCGGGAGCAGCATGCCCGACAGCATGTTTATGCCGCTCATTTCCTTGCCATCTTTGGTGGTCTGCGCCATTTCGACCCGGACCACGCCGTCGTCCGCCCCAAGCGACATGCCGAACGCCGCGCCTTTCAGCACCTCGACCGCCTGCGGCGGCATGGGGCCTGCCGCGCTCAGCGCCCCCTGGAGGTCCGCGTACCAGAGCAGCGTGTTCGCGTCCGGCAGCCGTTTAGCCATCTGCTGGTAGCTTGCGTGCTTGGCCAGCGTGTTCCCCTGCTTCTGGGCCGTGATCGCCTTCTCGATCATCTTCCGTTTGGGAGCAATGAAGAGGGCGTTGTCGACAATTGCCCACACAAAGTCAGACGCGCTCTGGTGAACCATCACGTCCAAGTGCTTCTCCGACTTGCCCCCTCGTGCGCGAAACATCCCCTTGAATCCGTCGCTCTTCACGAACTTCTGCATCGTCGCCTCGGCCTTCCCGGCGTCGTTCACCACGGCGAACAGGCAGGGCGCGCTCAGGCCGAGTTCCCGGTCCATGAACACCCCGACCTCCGTCAGCAGCGACGCCGCCTCGGCGAAGTCGATCCCCAGCGCCTGCTGCATCTGCTGCATGCCCTTCACGTATTCGTCCTTGGCCCGGGTTTCTCCCAGAGCAACCATGGTCTCGGCCACCTGGTTGTTGAGCCGCTGCCAGGTGTCCTTGCCGTCGCCGATGCTCGCCGCAACGAACATCACGGTGCTGTTCGGAAGGTAGTCCAGAGCTTTCTTGGCCGTCTGCGGCTGGGCGAGGAGTTGATAGACCGGACTCTCGGGGTCCATCAGCGCCCTGACGGAACTGGAGCCGGCACTGTCCCCGGCGATGACCAAGCCCTTCACGTGCTCGAGCCCGAGCGCTTTGATCGCCGCCTGCATCTCGCGGCCGCCGCCGCCGGGTATGAGACCTTGCACGGTCTTGAGCAGGCCGGGCAGCGCGACGTAGAGTTCGCCGTCTCGCCCCTTCAGGCCGCGCGTCAGCTTCCGGTAGGTCTCGTCGTCCGCCAGCGAATCCTTCCGCCCTTTGTCGAGCGCGTCGAGCACACCCTCGAGAAGCTGCTTGTCGGGCGAAACGACGACGTACTTGCCGCGGCTGGCGACACGCACCGAGGCGCCGGGCATGGGCAGCGCGCACGCGTGCAACTCAGCGCCCGCGTATTCGCCTTCCCGCTTGAGCGCGCCCATCAGCTCCGCCGGCAACAGGTCCTTGAGCGGAGTGGCCTCGGTGAGCCGGACGATAAGGACCAAGCCGACGTTTGGGCCCTTGTCGCTCATCGCCACGCCGTGAAAGCTGACATGCAGCGAGCTGATCTTCCGGGCCATCTTGATGTACTTGTCCATCTCCGCCGTGCCGGCCGGGCCCGCCATCGACGAGACCTGCTTCTTCGCTTCGCTCTTCTCGAAGTCGTCGATAAGCTTGGGCACATTGGCCACGGTCAGGAAGAGCTTCGAGTCCGCCGGGAGCAGCTTGGCCGCTCCCGCCCCGGGTGAAGACGGCCCCGGCGAGCACGACGGCGCGAGCACCACCACCGCAGCCGTCATCAACACGACCCCTGCCAACGCCAGCACATTCATCCGCTTCCTACTCATTTCTCGGCCTCCTCACCCAATTCCTCGATACGAAGCATGCAAAAAGACCGCAGAGACAATCTCGGCCTCCAGGTTCTTGGTGGTTCGGCCCTATATTACCTGTCTCGCCTGACTGTGTCAAACAAAAGGATTACCGAAAAGATCAGAGGGGTGGCGCGAACGGGTGCGGGGGCCTATAATGCCTCGGCGTTCTACGGGAGACACGTTGTGACCTTCACTC
>CAZDHT010000185.1:0-11151 GCA_964505325.1 uncultured Planctomycetota bacterium
GTCCGAACGCCTCGAGGCGGTCAGGACCGTCCGCAAGGAAGCCGACAGCGACGAGGCACTTCAGGCCGACATGAAGGCCCTGAACGAGCTGAGCGAAAGGATTGCCAAGCTGGAAAAGGAGGTCAAGCCGGTCGAGCCCCAGGACAAGCACAAGCTGCGCGAGCTGCAACAGAAGGTCACGGGCAGCCCCGCTTTGCAGAAGCTGGCGCGCGCCGAGGCCGACTTCGCCGAGCTGATGAACCGCGTCAACAGAACCATCCACGAACAATTTGCCGCGGAATCCGACGAAGAGAAGTGACGAGCCTTTTAGAGCCTATCCAACAACCCTGAGCGTCGTTTCCCCTGAGCGGGCCATGAAACTCATAAATCCCTCTTGCACAAGCTCTTAGACAAGCCGCTGGTTGGCATTGACGCCAGCCGATACAACCCGCTGGCGCACAAAGAGTTACGGCCCTGAAAGGTGCCTGGCACGTATGAGAGGTGTAACATACTGACAATCCAGCACTTGCAAACGTCGCATGCAACCTCCGCGTTGGAACGGAGGATAGGCCATAGTAGGGGTGCCTGAGAGTCGGAGCGTCTCAGGAGGGGAGACTTCGACGCCGCTCATGAAACATCAGTCGTTCGACGTTCGCTCCGGGCTCGGGCTTGGCGACTGGTCGTGCTTGAGGGCCAGCTTCCTTAGCCGGTCCCGGATCTCCGCTGCCTGCTCGTAGTTCTCTTGGACCACCGCCTCGTGCATCTGCCGTCTCAGCAGATCCTCCTGCGTGGGCGGCCGGTCTTCCGGGATCGCGCGGTGCATGCCGCGCAGGATCGCCAGCGAGCGTCTCTTCTCGTATTCGAACGTGGCGGTGGGAACGTCCGGCAGGTGTGAGATGGTCTCTATCGCGGCGTGGATGATCGCCTTGGCCCGGCTGTACCGCGAGACACCCACCGCCGTCAGCGCGCGCGCCGCAGCGTTCATCCGCAGCACGTAAGGCCGGTACTGCTCGCTCGCGTTGGCCAGCTCTTCATCCTTGCAGTAGGCTCGGAGCAGGTCGAACATCCTCAGGTTGCGAGCGGTGTCGGTCTGCACGACGCGGTACTCGCCGATCTGAAAGCAGACCAGATACCGGTAGTAATAGATCAGGCCCTCTTGCTGGAGTTCCGCCGCGGTGGCGCCGTCGATCTCGAAACCTTCCGGGGTGCCCACCTCCTCGATGTGTTCGTTCAACTGTGCCTCGACCTGCTCGAGCACAGGTTCGTTGCCGTCGGGCCGCCCCTCAAGTTCGTACTGCTCGATCCCCATTGCCGTGCGGACTTGGATCAACTCGCGGCCGTCCTCCGCGACGATCTTCCGCACGAACGACGACGCATCGTACGGCCATTCGTTGAGAATGTCGCTGATATCCCTCATCTGACGGTTCCTGTCCCGCCACGTTTCATTATCATGATAGCACCGGTCCCGCGCCCTGTCAACTCGTGCAGAGCCGCTGCCCAGCGGCGCTTGGCGCGCTGGAGTTGCTGCAACGCTTCAAATGGCTCAGGTGTTACGGAGAAATCACTTGACTTCGCCTCCTCTCTCCATAGCATGCGGCGCGACGGGGGTAACGGACGCCTGTCTGCTTCGGGCATCACAAGGGCCTTTTTGTGAGGAGGAAACGGCGAGATGAAGGGAAGAGACAAGTTTGTGCTGTTCGGCCTTCTGGTCATCGGTGCGGCGATGCTGTCCGGCTGCGTGGGGCACCATTACTCGCGGACCGACATGCCCACCCTGAACTCCGGGACCCAGACGCTCTACACCTCGAGCAACTACACCGTTCTGGGCCCGGTGTCGGCGGAGGGCACGTCGAGCTGCATCCTGGGCTACGAGTCCGGGAAGCAGGGCTACGGCCTGCTGTGGGAAGTGGCCCGCAAGAAGTACGGCGACAAAGTGACCGGCATCAAGGATGTGGCCGCCGCCACGGAGTACTTCGCCATCCTGGCACCGGCGTACTACAAGGTCAAGACGGTGTACTCGGGAACCGCGGTGCAGCAGAAATAGCGGGCGAATGCGGTCGGCGCCGTCACTGCACTTCGGACTGGAGTTCGCCGTCCCGGAGGATGGTGCGCAGCTTGGCTCCGGGCTGGACTTCGTCCGGTGAGCGAAGCGGCCCGTCGGCGCCGGCAAGCGTCGTGATGCTGTAGCCGCGGGCCAGCACATTGCGCGGATTCACGGTGTCCAGCGTAGCGGCGCAATGCGCGATGCGGTCGCAGAGCCGCGCCAACGCCCGAGCCGACGCGAGCCTCACCCGCTCTGCGATCTCGTCCAGCCGCTGTTGATACTGTCGAACGCGCTCGATCGGCGCGCGCATGCCGTAGCTCCGCTCGATCGCCTCGAGCTTTGCCCGCGCCCGGGCCACCGCCGTCACCAGCGACTGCGCCAGTCGGCGCGCCGCCGTCCCCAGCTTCTCATCCAGCAGTTCCCGGGAAGGAACGACCATCTCCCCCGCTTGAGTGGGGGTCAGCGCCCGGGCGTCAGCGACGAGATCTGCTATGGACACGTCCACTTCGTGGCCCACCGCCGAGATCACCGGGATGTGCGACTCGTAGATGGCGCGAGCGACCGTCTCTTCATTAAACGGCCACAGGTCCTCCAAGCTTCCCCCGCCCCGCCCGACGATCATCACATCGATCCCGCCCATCCGGTTGAGTTCGCGGATCGCCGCGGCGATCTCGGGCGCGGCCCCGTCACCCTGCACGCGAACCGGACAGATGAGGACGTGGACCTGGGGGAAGCGCCCCTCGATCATGGTGAGCATGTCGTGGATGGCAGCGCCCGTCGGCGACGTCACGATGCCGATCGTCTCGGGCAGGAAGGACAGCGGCTTCTTGTGCGCGGGATCGAACAGACCTTCCTTCTCGAGCTTCGCCCTCATCTGAAGGAACGCGAGCTGAAGCGCGCCCATGCCCTTCGGCTGGATGCTGGTCACGATGATCTGGTAGCGCCCGCGCCGCTCGTACACCGCGACCTTGCCGTGAACCAGGACCTCCTGGCCGTGTTCGATCTCGAACCGGACGCGCTGTGCGGTGCCGCGCCAGATGACCGCTCCGATCTCGGCCCCTTCGTCCTTCAGAGTGAGATACACGTGCCCCGACGCCGCCCGTGACAGGTTCGATACCTGCCCCACCACCCACACGCTGGGGAACTCCTCTTCGAGAGATCGTTTGATGAGCGCGGTGAGCGCAGACACGCTCAGCGGCTCGGGCGCCGACTGCTTCGCTTCCGATTTTCGCGCCGCGGCGGCTTCAAACAGGTCCATCCCGTGGCCTCTGGAGTTACCGAAGTCTACCGTCATCGGGGGCGCGCGGCAAGAGCGAATCCGGCGTCGCCGATCCCTCATCGCTGCTCTTCGCGCGCCTTGGTGAACTCTTTGCACCCCACGAAGAAGGCGGACACCAGAAGAGCGGCCAGCGCCACCACGGCAAGCGTGAGCAGGCTGGTTGACACCGTGGCGGCGTCCTCTCCGAGAACATCGCGCAGCCCCTTCCACGTCTTGGGCGTCCCTGCAATGCGGACGAGGATACAGCGGAGGTAGTAGTTGACCGAGAACTGCTGGACGTTCAGTGGAATGCTGGCGAACACCCATTCGCACAGGATCAGGTATCCCACGCCGATCCGCAGCGGCCGAGCGAAGAGCATGCCCAGCATGGTGAAGATTGCCGACAACACCACCGCGCCCAGCGCCATCACGGCCAGCGCTCCCCACAGTTCGGGAGCTCCTGACGTAACGCGCATGGGACGCGCCCCAGTCGCGGCAACCAGGAACAGGAGAAGCTGGGCAACGCACGCCAGCCCCACCAGAGTGAAGAGCGTACCTGCAAACTTGGCCAACAGAACGCCCCGCCGGCTCAGCCGGCGCGTGAAGAGATAGACCAGCGTTCCCTCAGCAGCCTCGTTCAGAATCAGGGTAGTGCAGAACAGCATGGCGATCAGAGGCACGACCGCCGTCGGCATCACGAACACTGTCGTGCCCCAGTAGAACGCGAGCATGTGGTCCGGGCTCAGGTGGGTCCCGGCGACCCGGACGATGACGCCAAGCAGCGCCGGGACGGCCATCACCGCGAACGCCAGAATGGCCCGCTTCCGCCGGATGGTCTGCCGGACGGAAAAGGCCGCCACCGCGAGCCAGGCTCGCGTCGGGCTGATCGGCCCGGCTTCGGGCAGCAGTACCGTCTGTTCGGTGCTCACTATGGCCGTCCTGTCAGGTATCCGAACACCGCTTCCAGGCTATCGTCCGGCGAACTGATCTCGGAACAAGCGATGTTGTTGTCCGCCAGGATGCCGGGAAGTTCCCGGTAGAGTCTGTCCGGGTCGTGCGTGTGCAGGATCAGTGTCTGGCCGTCCTGCACTTCCAGCGCCGCGACGTAATCTTGCCCGGCGAGCAAAGTGGCGAGCCGCCGGCTCTCGCGCGCGCGGAGCAGCACCTGGTGGCTCTGTTCCTCGAGCGAGTCGCGGATCTCGTGCACCTCGCCTTCCGCCACGAGCTGCCCGTGGTCGAGCAGCAGGATGTTGTCGGTCATGGCCTCGACCTCGTGAAGGATGTGGCTGGACACAATGACCGCGGTGCCCGATTCCGCGAACCGCTTGAACAGCGCGATGAGCTCCGCACGCCCGACCGGGTCCATTCCCGCCAGCGGCTCGTCCAGAACCAGGAGCTCGGGGCGGCGGGCGAGTGCCTGGGCAACCTTTATCCGCTGCCGCATGCCGCGCGAGTACTCGGCGATCCGCCGGTGCTGGTCTTCGCCCATCCGGACGAGATCGATGGCTGCATCCGCGGCGCGAAGTGCGCCGCGCCGGGTCATTCCGTTCGCCCGGGCCAGGAACGTGACGAACTGGCGCCCGGTCAGTCCGCGCCAGAACGCGTCGGCCTCCGGGCAGTAGCCGGTGCGCGACAGGAGCCGGGGGTTGTTCCACGGCCGCTCGCCGAGCACGGTGATCTCGCCCCGGCTCGGCCGGAGCTGGCCGGTGGCCAGAGAGAGCAGGGTGGTCTTGCCGGCGCCGTTGTGGCCCAGCAGCCCGGTGATCCCGTTCCGTATGCACGCGGTCACGTTGTTGAGGCCGATCACCTCGCCGTACCACTTGGAAAGCTCGGTCATCTCGATAACGTGTTCCAACGCGGCTCCTTCAGGCGTTGGCGACCGCCACCTGGAAGCGGCGGACCCTCTTGAGACAGATCAGCAGGCACACGGCCGTGATCGCGGCCAGCACGGCAACCGAATAGCCGAGGTCGGCGCCATACAGTCCGCTGCCGGCGGCGCTGCCGAACAGCTTGGCGTGCCCGCTTGAAGTTACTGCCCCGTCGACGTCCAGCATCCAGTACGTCAGCCGGCCGAAGTTCCGCTGCAGCGATACCGCGCCCAGCAGCCCGGTGGCATACCTGCCGGGCACCGCATCGTCCAGCACCGCCTGTATCGCGATAGGCAGCAAGGCGATGGCGAACCAGGCCACCGACACCAGCCGACGGTCCCGGGTCAGCGAGGACAGTGCCAGGATGATCAAGCTCGACAGGCCCGCCAACAGGAGCGAGTGCGCGGTGATCCGGGCCAGCAATCCGGCCGTGGCGCGGAACTGCGTCACCGTGTCGGACAGGAGCACCCCTGCCACGTACGCCACCAGGTTCGGCACCAGCATCACCGCCGATGCGAACGCCATCATGATCAGCCACTTGCCCAGCAGATACGTCCACACGGTAATCGGCTTGGAGAAATAGATCGGCAGCGCGTCCGTCCGCAGGTCGCCCGCGATCTGGTTGGCGCCGAATTTGGATTGCACCAACAGGATCAGCAGCAATTCCAATTGGAACAGCCTGGCGAAGACCAGCGTCCACATCGGCACGATCAGCTTGCCGATGTCGAGCGACGGTATTCTGTCCATCCGCAGGAACCATAGGATGAACCGAAGCTCGTTCGGCAGTTGGACAGGATGGGCCGTCTGTTTCTCGAGGACCGCCATGAAGTAGAACAGCAGCCCGGCCACTACCGCGATGGGCAGCCCGGACCACAGCAGCAAAGACGCCCCCTTCTGCTTCATGCCCAGCCGGAGCCCATTGCTCAGGATCGCCGGCCAAGTCCACCGCGCACTGCTCAGCTTTCCTTTCCAGCGATGGTAACCCCTGCGACGAACGGGCATCCTACGCTCCGGTCCTGGCTGGCTCTGCCGACTGGCCGAGCTTCATCCCCTGCTGCGATTCGATTGCCTGGAGGAACACCTGTTCGAGCGAGCTGCGGTGCGGGCGAAGCTCGCGAAGTTGCACGCCCGCCTCGACCGCCGCCCGGACCACCAGGTCGTGCCGGCCGTCGTCGGGCAGCAGCAGGTCGAGCCCGCCGCCGTCCTCTCCGCACACATCCACGCCTGCGCGGCTCAGGCTGCTGCGGAACCGTTCCGCGTCGCCGCGGATGCGGACGCTGCACCGCCGCGCCGAGGGCCGCCGCATCTTCTCAATCAGCCCCTCCGCCAGCACGCGGCCCCGGCCCAGAACGATCACGCTCTCACACACCTGCTCGACGTCGGGCAGCAGATGGCTGGACAGCAACAGCGAGACCCCACGCCGGCCCAGGCCTTTCATCAGGTCTAGCATCAGCCGGCGCCCGCGCGGATCCATCCCGTTGGTCGGCTCATCGAGGAACACGAGTTGCGGATCGTGGACCAGCGCCTGCGCCAGCTTGACCCGCTGCTTCATGCCGGCCGAGTATGTTTCCACCGGCCGGTATCGCTCGTTCTCCAACTCCACCAGGTCGAGCATCTCGTGGGCGCGCTGCATCGCCGAACTGTGGCTCATCCCCGCCAGCCGGCCGGCGTAGCACACGTAGCCGGCCCCGCTCATACCCGGGATAAAACACTCGCTCTCGGGAACATACCCGGTCTGCTGGCGGATCGAGCGCTGCTCCCTGCCGATGTCATGCCCCAGCACCGTGCCCGAGCCGCTGGTGATCCGGGTGTGGCCCAGCAGCAGGCTGATGAGTGTGCTCTTGCCGGCGCCGTTCGGACCCAACAGGCCGATCACGCCCGGCTCGATTGCCAGGGACACGCTGTCGAGCGCCGTGATCCGGCCGTATCGCTTGGTGAACTGATCCAATGCAATGATCGGCACACTTCACTCCGCGAGAGAACGGCAGGCTGCAGCTATGATAACCGGGTCCGGCGGTTTCCGTCAAGGCGACGAGCCGCTCTGTTGCGCACGCCCAAGAGTTGACCGCGATTTGCCCCCGCCCTATAATCATTTGTCGCAATGTACGGTTGCGCGCGGATCGGACCTTCACATGGCCGACAGCGATGACAGACTGCTCTCGGTCGAGGACCTGCTCGACACAGGGCGGATGCGCGAGCAGCTCGAGATCGCCCGCCGCATTCAGCGGGGGTTCCTTCCCAAGGCGCCGCCCGGGCTGCACGGCTTCGACATCGGCGGCTGGAACGAGCCGTGCTACGAGACTGGAGGCGACTACTACGATTTCATCCGCCTGCCAGGCGGCCGGTTGGGCATCGCCATCGGCGATGTCTCCGGCCACGGCATCGGGTCCGCCCTCCTCATGGCCAGCGCCCGATCCGCGCTCCGCGCGCTCTTCCAGGTCAGCGGCCGCTCTGGCGACGTGCTGTCGCGCCTGAACGACGTGCTCGTGCCCGACATGCTCGAAGACCACTTCATGACGATGTTCGTCGGAGTGCTGGACCTGCGCACCAAACGGCTGCGATATGCAGTGGCCGGTCACGAGCGACCGCTCCTGCTCCGGAACGGAGCCGATACGTTCGTGCAGCTCGACGGGGAAGGCATGCCGCTTGGCATCCGCGCCGGCCTCGCCTATTCCGAGGGCGAACCCGTGATGCTGCGTCAGGGCGATCTGGCGGTGTGCCTCACCGACGGGATCTGGGAGGCCACCAATGGGCGCGACGAGGAATTCGGCTACGATCGTCTCCGGGCCGTCTTGCTTCGCCACCGTGGCGGCACCGCAAAGCAGGTCATTCAAGCGGTCAAGGACAACATATTCCAGTTCGTGGGAGAGACCAGGCAGCTCGACGACCTTACGCTTCTGGTGCTGAAGGTTCGTTAGGAGGCAGCACGGATCACCTGGGCGCCGTTCTCGGGCGCGCAGACGTAGACGTGGGGGGCGATCCCGGTCCTTGCCTCGTAGGCCACCGCCACCTTCTTGCAGAACGAGTCCACGTGCTCCGCGTCGACCAGGTTGATCGTGCAGCCGCCGAATCCGCCGCCCGTCATCCGCGAGCCGTACACCCCCGTCTGCGACCACGCGATCTCGACCATCGCGTCCAGTTCCTCGCAGCTCACCTCGTAGTCGTCCCGCAGGCTTTCGTGCGACGCGTCCATCAGCACCCCCAGCGCCACGTAGTTCTGAAGCCGCATGTTCTTGGCCGCGTCGAGCACGCGGGCGTTCTCCGTGACCACGTGCCGGACCCGCTTGAAAATGACCGCGTCAAGTTCCGGCTGCAGCGCGGAGAGTTCGCCGGGCACCAGGTCTCGCAGCGCCTCGACCGGCTGGGCGGTCAGGATGCGTGCCGCCTCCGCCACGCCGCGCTCGCACTCATTCCGGCGTTCCTCGTATTCCGAGGTGCCCAATTCGCGGCGGACGCCCGTGTCGCACACGACGAACTTCGCCGTGTCTGTCGAGCACGGGATCAACTCGTGTTGCATGCTCCGGCAGTCCAGTCTCACCGCCGACCCGGCCTCTCCGAACAGCGCGGTATACTGGTCCATCACGCCGCAGCGCATCCCGGCGTGTTCATTCTCCGCCCTCATGCACATCCGGGCCAGCTTATGCCTGTCCAGCTCGACACGCACGGCCGACGTCAGAGCCAGCGCCGAGGCCACCTCCAACGCCGCCGAAGACGACAGGCCCCCGCCTATCGGCAGCGTGGTGTGCACCACCATATCCACGCCGGCGAGGTCCAGGCCGGCTTCATCCTGGAGGACCCTCGCCACTCCGGCCACGTAGCGCAACCACTGGGGTTCGGCGGGCATCTCCGGCGCGTCTAGGGGGAACGTCCCCGACTCCTCCAATGCCATCGAGTGGACGTTCAGCTCCTGCGAACCGTTCGGCTTGAACGCGACCACGGTGTCCCGGGCGATGGCGATAGGCAGCACGAACCCTTCGTTGTAGTCGGTGTGTCCGCCGATGATGTTGACTCGGCCCGGTGCCCGGGTGACCCCCACCCCCTTGCTGGTTCCATACAACTCTTTGAACTTGAGCAGGATCGCGTTCGGTCGGTCGATCATCGAAATGTCCTCTCGGGTGCAAAAGAAGATACTCTGCCATTCTCTGCCTGTCAACGTCCAGGAAGACGACGGGCGCAGGCCGATGCCCCCGAGTTCTGAAGCAATTGACAGCTTGAGGCGGCCTGGATAGAATGCCGGCGAAAGACAGGACGAAAGGAGTTCAAAGTGGGCGAGGCAGCCGCGTTGGGGTTCATCGGTGCGGGGAAGATGGCCACGGCGCTTTGTCGCGGCATTGTCGGGGCTGCGCTCTTCCAGGCCGCCGAAATCGTCGCAAGTGATCCCTCCAACGACCAGCGAAAGCGGTTCAGCGAAGAAACCGGCGCTCGAACGACCCCCAGCAACCCCGAGGCATGCCGGGCGAGCACCGTGATCCTCGCGGTGAAGCCCCAGGTAATGCGGGAGGTGCTGGAGGAGATCGGCCCGCTGCTGGAACCCGACCGGCTGGTTGTATCCATTGCTGCCGGCATATCGACCGCGCAGATCGAAGCTGCGGCGCCCGAGCCAATCCGCGTCATTCGAGCGATGCCCAACACACCCATGCGGGTGGCCGAGGGTGCCGCCGCACTGTGCAAAGGCGCTCATGCCACCGACGAGGACATCGCGCGCGCCAGGCGGCTCTTCGAGCCTTGCGCCCTCGTCCTCGAAGTAAAAGAGGAGCTAATGCACGCGGTCACCGCCCTGTCGGGCAGCGGCCCGGCCTACGCGTTCTACGTGGCCGAGATCATGGCCAAGGCGGGGGTCGACATGGGGCTGTCGGAGGGCGATGCGGTGGCGCTCACGAACAGGACGTTGCTGGGCGCGGCGCGGATGCTCACCGAGACCGGCGAGCCGGCCGCCAAGCTGCGCAAAGACGTCACCTCGCCCGGCGGCACCACCGAGGCGGCCCTTCGCTCGATGGAGAAGAACTCGGTTCCCGACCACGTGGCCCAAGCTATCCTTGCGGCGTGCGCCCGGTCGAAAGAGCTCGGCGCGGCCGGCAAGTAGACCAGCAGGGACGCACCATGCCGAAGATCCTGATCGAAAAGGGCTCCGGGCGCGGCGACGCGTTCCGCGTCACCGGTGGCGACAAGCTCGTGGTCGGGCGCGATCCCAACGCCGCCGATATCCTGCTGTCCGATACGCTGGTCTCCCGCAAGCACATGAGCATCGAGGCCCACGAGGACGGGATCCACGTCCGCGACGCCGGCAGCCTCAACGGCGTGTATGTCAACGGCGAGCGCGTGCAGGAAGCTAGGATCACGCCTGGCGACAAGATCCAGGCGGGCGACTGTCTGCTGTCCCTGCTGGCGGACGACGAGCGGCGGATGAGCGGCGGTCTGATCGGCCGCGAGATCGCCGGGCATCGGATCGTCGAGCGCATCGGCCGGGGCGGGATGGGGACCGTCCACAAGGCAATCCAGCTTTCGCTCGACCGGCCGGTGGCCATCAAGTTCCTGGCGGCGGAACTGGTCCGGGATCCGGAGTTTGTGGACCGGTTTGTCGCCGAGGCCCGCGCCGCCGGGCAGCTTAATCACAAGAACATCGTGCAGGTGTTCGACACGGGCAGTTGGGAGGCCATGTGCTATTACACGATGGAATATATGCCGTTCGGGAGCATCGGCGACCAGATCACCGGCGGCCAGAAGCTGCCCGTTGCGAACGTCGTGCCGATGATGGTCGACGTGGCACACGCGCTGATCTACGCGGAAAAGAAGGGGGTCGTGCATCGCGACGTCAAGCCGGAAAACCTGATGATTGGGTTTGAGGGGATCGTGAAGATCGGCGATCTCGGCATCGCCAAAACTCTGCGGGACAGCCCGACGGTCGCCCAGGCCGACGGGGTGTACGGGTCCGCACACTACATGGCGCCGGAGCAGGCCCTCGGCCGTGACATCGACTGCGGTGTTGACATCTACTCCATGGG
>CAZDHT010000186.1:0-11105 GCA_964505325.1 uncultured Planctomycetota bacterium
GCGAAGAATCTCTTGGCTCGATCCTGTAATTCCATTACCAACATGGAGTTCAATAGTAACACTTCAGCCAAGTGAAAAGGCGCTTTTCCGTTGACTTCCGGCCGAGCCCCGAAGGGGCGCAATTCGACAGCCTGCCGTTCGGCCCTGAGCTCACGGCCGAAGGGGGGCAACGCCCCAGGAACCAGGGACAGATTACCGTGGAGCCCTGAAGGGGCGTCACGTCTCGGTTTCGCCCTTACAGGGCTTGGGTTCGATTCATGACGGTTTCCCAGGGCGTTGCCCTGGGCTGTCGAATGTTGCCCTTTCAGGGCACACCGTCTTTTCACTTGGCTGAAGTGTTACGAAAAGTGTAAACCGCAGTTTGGATGAAAGCTGTGTTCCGAGTGATGCGGGCGCTACGGTATCGATGGCGCGCGTTCGTACTCGGTCCGGCGCCAGAGCGCAGCAAATTCCCGCCCCCAGGTATCTTCCTTTCACAAATGCTATCCTCGTGTATAATCCAAGTACATGGCCTCGGAGGATCAATCCTGAAGAGGATTTCGGATATGACGAAGACTTGCCTGTTCGTGCTCTTGGCTTTGGTTTGGAGCGCCTCCGCCTGCGGCGATACGATCCAAACGAAGTCCGGCGAGACGATCAAGGGCCGGATTCTCGAAGAGACGAAAGAGCAGGTGAGGATCAGGACGCGCTACGGCGAACTGACGGTCCCGCGGGCGGACATCAAGCGCCACACCCGCGCGACCTACTTGGTGGAACTCAAGGACGGTTCAAAGCTGGAAGGCCAGATCGTCGGGGAGAATGCGAAGGAGCTTGCACTCAAGGTCCAGGGTGAAGTTCGCACGGTGCCGGCCGCGCAGGTGAAGCACACCAGCGAGAAGAAAGCGCCACCTCCTCCGAAAAAGCCGCGAAAGCTGAGCCCGACGCAGGTCCAGGCGCTGCACCTGCGCGCCATGGCATACTTCAAGAAGAGAGAGTACAAGAAGTCCATCGCGGAATATCAAAAGGTCCTCGGGTCGGACCCGGAGCATATGATCGCGCTGTACAACACCGCTTGCGCCTACTCGCTGTTGAAGGACAAGGCCAAGGCTGTGGAGTACCTCAAGAGGTCGGTCGAGGCAGGCTACGTCAACTTCGCGCACATGGAGACGGACACGGACATTGACAACATCCGGGACGAAGCGGGCTACAAGGAGATCTTCCGGAAGAAGGCCGAGTACGTCCGCAAGTCCACGGACAAGGCCGTGACCCGGATCACCCAGAGCCTCAAGCGGCGCGGGGTCGACGCCAAACGCTACAAGGTCGTCTTCGACCGCGAGCGGAACTTCGTGTACCTGCACACCAAGACCGACCAGGAGTTCGCTGTCGTGCGAAAGGGCCTGGAGGAATACGCGGAGCACCAGTGGCAGCACCTGTTTCAGAACAAGCCGACGCGGCCGCTGTACATCGTGTTGCTCACGGCGGCGGACTCGCGCAAGGTGTTCCGCGGCCGGGCCGGAGGGGTCTTCAGCGCCAGTTCCAACACCCTCCTCTGCGGCGATATCCCCACCCTCAAGCTGATGAAGACCAGCGTCGTGGTTCATGAGTTCACCCACGCGCTCCACGCCGCCGACATGCTGGCGCGGCAGCAGCGCCACCCGATCTGGCTGCTGGAGGGATTGGCGACCCTGTTCGAGGCGTCCGACCGCAACGGCGGCGTCGTGCCCCGGCACAGCTACCGGCTGGCCATCGTGCAGGCTGCGGCGCGAAGCGGGCGCACGCTCCCGTGGAAGACACTGATGAAGATGAACCAGGTGACGTTCATGAGATCGGCACGCCTGGCATACGCACAATCGCGTTACATGCTGTTCTATATGTACGAGAAAGGCCTGCTGAAGAAGTTCTACGATGAGTACACCGACAAGGCGAACTACGGGAGCGACAGGTCCGCACTGGAGTCGTTCGAAGTCGTCTTCGGCAAGCCCATCGAGTCTGTCGAGCGCGAATGGAAGCAGTGGGTGCTCAAGCAGCGCGTGCCCCCGATTCCGTATCTGGGTGTTCAGACCCAGCAGAGAGCCGGCGGGGTGGTGGTCACGCAGGTATCCGGTGGGTCTCCCGCGGCCAAGGCGGGGGTGAAGAACGGTGACACCATCGCGGCGATCGAGGGGCAGGCGATCAAGACCATGTCCGACCTGATGGAAGCGGTGGGCAACCGGAAGGTCGGTGATGAGGTGGAGGTGGAGATCGTCCGGCAGGGGGCACCGCGCACGCTGAAGGCCAAGCTTGCCAAGCGGCCGGGCTCCATCCCACGTCCGGTCCCGGCGGCGCCATACCTGGGCCTGACGGTCGAGCAGAAGGATGGCGCGGTTTACGCCAAGGAGGTGGCCAAGGGCTCGCCCGCAGAACAGGCCGGCATCAGCGCTGGGACAGAGATCCTCGAGCTCAACGGCAAGAAGGTGGATTCGGTCCGCGCGTACCTGGGGGCCCTGAAGAAGGCCCGCGTGGGAAAGACGCTGACAATCAAGACGAAAAGGGGGGACAAGGTCGAGGTGGTTTCTGCGAAGCTGACCGCGCACCCGGCGAAGTAGTCGGCCCGCGGCGGGTACGGAAGTTGCGCAGACTGAACGCGGAGTTCGAGGCGGAGACTAGGAACCTTCCTGCTTGCCCTGCGTCTTGCCTGTACTCTTACCCTCTGTTTTCTCGGCCTTCTCCGCCTTCTTGGCTGCGTCGGCCTTCTGGGCTTCCTCGGTCTCTTCGGCTTTCCTGGGGGGCGGCGGAGTCGTCCGGCGGACGATGACGTATCCCGAGTTGGGGCCGGGCACGGCGCCTTTTACCAGGATCGCGTTCCGTTCGGTATAGAGCCGCACCACGGGGAGGTTGCGCACGGTCCGGCGGACGCCGCCCATCCGCCCAGGCATCCGCATTCCCTTCAGGACGCGGGACGGGTATGCGGACTGGCCGATCGAGCCCGGGGCGCGGTGCCGGTCGCCCTGGCCGTGGGTCTTCGGGCCGCCGGCAAAGCCGTGACGCTTTACCACGCCCTGGAAGCCCCGGCCCTTGGTGGTGCCGATTACATCGACCCGTTGCTCGTCGGCGAAGATCTCAGCCGTCAGGACCGCACCCGGCTCGATATCGTCTTCGCCGTCCCAGGCGACCTCGCGGAGGAACCTCTTCGGCTCCGTACCCGCCTTCTCGTAGTGGCCGCGCATCGGCTGAGTCACGTTCTTGGGCCTCCGGTCCTCGAAACCCAACTGCAGGGCGGTGTAGCCGTCCGTTTTCGCGGTCTTGACCTGCACCACGGCGCACGGGCCCACCTGAATCACCGTCACCGGGACCAGTTCGCCCGAGTCCGTGTAAACCGCGGTCATCCCGATCTTCTTGCCGAGTAGCGTGTCGACCATCTGGATTTGTCCTCTGCGCCCATCCGGGCAAGACCTCATAGGATACACACATGTTCCGAAAAGTCAAGCAGACGGGCGAAGAAAAACTCTCCCCCCTCCTGGGGAGCACGTGCCTGACCCCTTCCGCCCCAACAAGCGAGCCCCCTTCCAGCTCGCTAACAACGGACCATTCGGGCCGCGTCATGGGGGCGTGAACCCGGGCTGAGCTTTGACAGTTTCGATGAAGGCCAGCATGTTTTCGAGGGGAACGTCGCCTTCGACAGCGTGTGCGGGCGAAAAGATGTAACCGCCGTCCTTGCCGAGCCCGATCAGCCACTCGGCTTCCTTCCGGACGTCATCGGCCGAGCCGTAGGGCAGCGTCCGCTGCGTCGAGAGACCGCCGTAAAACGCCAGCCGACCGCGGTACTGCTCGATCAGGGCGGCGACGTCCATCACTTCCGGCTGAAACGGGTTGAAACAGTTGACCCCCATCTCGATCAGGTCGTCGAATACCTCATCCACGTCGCCGCAGGAATGGATCATCACATACTTGCCGGCGTCGCGGACCGCCCCGTACATGCGCCTGAGCACGGGCTTGATGAACCGGTGCCACAGCTTCGGGCCCATCTGGAGCCCGTGCTGCTGGCCCCAATCGTCGCCGAAGTAAACCGCGTCAATGTCGTACTTCGCCGCCTCCCTGACCTGGGCGATGTTGTAATCGGCGATCGCGTTCAGCAGCTCGTCCACGAAGTCTGGGTGGTCGTGGAAGTCCATCATCAGTTGCGTCATCCCGCGGAGCGTCCAGGCGCGCTCGTAGAGCGAGAAGCCGACCTGAAACACCCGAAAACGGTCACCGAACTTCTCGATCTTCTCGAGTATGCCGGCGAAGCATTCCGGCGCCACGGGGTCGGGGAACTCGTAGCCCTCGAGGGTCGGTTCCGGCAGCATGCAGTTCTCGACGTTGCCGATGTCCTTGTCGATGCTCCGGTTCCAGATCGCGCCGAAGATATCGCGGAAGCGGTCGTTGCCCAGATCGGTGAAGAAGCCGACCTCGGCGCCGAGAGCGACGAGATGGTTCTGGAGCACGTCGGTCAGGTCGGAGGTCCCGAAGTGCTGCACCAGCTTCTCGCGCGCCTCGACCGTGAACCCGAATGACCAAGGCACGTACGGGACCGGCTGGTGGTCAATCGCCAGTTTGACGACCTCGCGCTTCGTCATCGCAGACCCTCGTCCGATGGTCACGCCGCGCCGTAGGGAGAATCGAGCAGGCTCACCGTCTGGCCGGTGTCGGCGGCGTCGCGCGCCTTGAGTGCCACCTCGGTGGAGCGGAACGCGTCGTTCGGCCCGATCACGTGCTCGGTACCGTGCGCCAAGTGGTTCACGAAGTTGAGGAAGATGTTGTCCTCGGTCTCTTCGAGCGGCAGTTCCCGCTCGCCGTCCTTGTCGATGAGCGTGGTTCTGCCGGCCATTACTTCGACAATGCCTTCGGCACCGACGATGCGGATCCGATCGTCGCCGTGGCTTCCGGCGCCGGGCGGCCGCAGGTAGTCGCCGTTTACAGCCGCGGCGCCGCCATTCCTCAACTCGAACAGCATCGACATCACGTCCTCGCACTCGGGATGGGTGCCGCCGACGGTGAACGTCTTGTGCATGGCGACGACGCCGGCGAAGGGATCGGCGAGCAGGAAATTGATCATGTCGATCATGTGGATGGTGATCCACGGGATGGAACCGCCGTACTTCTCTCGCACGCCATACCAGTCCGGCCGGTTGGTGCCGAACTTGTACGACTTCTGCGCGTAGACGAGAAGCGGCTCGCCGATGGCGCCGTCGTCGATGGCCCTCTTAGCGGCCTGGTAGGGCGGTGCGAGGCGGGTGCCCAGCATCGCGGTCAATCGCACGCCGCTCTGGGCGACCGCGGTCTTGAGCGTCGCCAACTGGTCGAGCGTGGTGGCGATGGGCTTTTCCACCAGCACGTGGCAGCCGCGCTCGGCGGCGTACGCGGCGACCACGCCGTTCTGGTAGTACGCGCCCGAGACCTGCACCAGGTCCGGCTTCTCCTGGTCGACCAATTCCTGCCACGAGTCGTATCCCTTCGCGTCGCCCATCTGGTCCTTCCAGGCGTCGAAGTAGTCGGGCGGCTCCTCGGGCGGGATGGTCGCATAGGCGACCAGCTCCGCATCCTCCGTTTCCGCCATCGACCGCAAGGCCACATACGCATGCCCCGACCGACCCAAGAACGCTACACGCAGCATGGCTGTCTCCAATCAATCACCAAGAGCGCAAAGATCACGAAAGGAAATTATAGAAGGAGCGCGGTGGAACGCAACAGGCGGGCTCAATTGCGGAGCGCCTTCAGCACGTCGGGCTTGATCTGCTCGAGCACCTTCGCCAGGTCGGGGACGGCGGGCTTCTTGCTCTTCGGGTCAGGCGACGGTACGGAGATGAAGACGAGCGGCACGTCGACCGCCGCGCCGGGCTTCAGCGTGATGGCCCGCTGCGCCCCAAAGAAGCTCCACCAGCTCTTGCGGCCCGGGTGACTGACACCGACGACTTTCGACGCGCCGCCGGGATCGAGCATCAGGAACCCGAGCACCTGGCTGACCTCGTTTTGCATCTTGACGAATTGCCACATGAGCTTGCGCGTCCCGGCGATCTCATACAGGCCGCGCGCGAACGCGTCCTCGTTCGCCGGCCACAGGCCCTTCGGGTAGTGCATGTACGGTGACCGGCTGAGGCGGGCCGTGCCGACCAGCGTCCTCGTCCCCCGGTTGACCAGCCGGACCTGGACCAAGGCGAGTTCGCCGACCTTGCCCTGGGTGGCACCGACCAGCTTGACGGCGTCGAGCGTCCCGGCGAGGCCGCGCCGCATCGCTCTCGCGGTCATCGTGCACGCCAGCTTGTGACGCATTGCGGTCATGTCCGCGGTGAGCTTGCCGTCGGTCCGCTTCATCGACACGAATTGCTTCGACGTCGGGACGATCTTCGCCAGGGCCGGTGCGTCCGCCGGGCGCAGCCCGATGTCGAGGCTGATGCGCCGTGCGATGGTCTTGTCGCGCCGCGGGTCGTGGAACGCCGTGTGCAGGTCGAGGCAGACCCAGTCGTGGGCGCCCGTCTCGTTGGGCTGCGTGCGGATGGCCTCGAGCGCTTCCCACAGCGGCGGCGTGCCGGGGTGCTCGTCGACTTCGCCCTGGCGCAGGGTGACCGTCAGCGCCGGTTCGGCCTTCCCTCGATAGACGGTCTTCCCGCCGAGGGCGACCGTTACAGGCTTGGCCATGTCGACAATCTTGTCGGTGAGGTGGAAGACCAGCTTCTTCACGCCGCCGTTCGCCTGGACATTGATCCGGTTGCCTTCGACCTTGACCTCGAAGACGGGGAACGCCTTCTCGATGCTGCCCTTGCCGACGCGCGCGTCGACCCAGAAGGCGCGCGTCGCTCCGTACTTGTAGACCACGTGCGTGATCCTCTTCGGGAACGGGTTCAGCACGTGCTTGCCGAAGAAGTCGGTGATCTTGGTGATGTCGCGGAAGTAGATGCCGTCCGGGCTGTGCCCGCCGGGATACCAGAGCCACTCGACGGGGCAGCCGGCGGCCTTCATCAATTCGTAGTTTTTCTGTCCGGATTTGCGGAAGCTGTCGTGCTCGCCGTGAGCCAGCAGCGTCGGCGTCTCCTGGATGTACTTGAGCAGGTCGATCTTCTGGCGCTTGTACTGCTCCTTCCATCGCATGTCCTCGCAGACCGGCGCGATGGCCGCGAACCGGTGCGGCACGGTCCACGTCAGCTCGAGCAGACCGTGGCCGCTGCGCGAGAAGCCGGTGGCGTAGACGCGGAACGGGTCGATGTGGAACTTCCTGGCGACCTCGAGGATGCGGGCGCGGTCCAGCCCGCCGTAGCAGACGAAGTACGGCACGCGCGCTGCCTGTTTCTCAGAGATCTGGTTCTGCGAGACGACGATGAGCGGCCACGCCTTCGCCGGGGTGTAGCCCTTGGGGACAATGAGGAACTCCTCTTCGCCGGACATCCCCGCGCAAACCGGCGCGGCAAGGAGGGCGAAAGAGAGAAGGAACAATATGAGGCAACGGCGAATCATCGGCCCCTCCGTTGTGTCTCCTTCACCGCCTCGGCCAGGCGGCGGATGCCCTCGCGCACGTTCTCGGCCGTCTCGACGCCGAAGCTGAGGCGCATCCAGTTGCGCGGCTTCGCGCGCCCGGCCTCGGGGTAGTAGCAGAACTCGCCCGGCACGTACAGCATCCCCTTGTCGACCGCCAGTTGGAAGAAATCGCCGTGCGGGCCGGTGTCGATGGATTCGGGTGCCGCAGCCCACACGAACAGCCCGCCCTTCGGCGTGAGCCACCGGGCCTCCTCGGGCATGAATTCCTGAAGCGCGTCCAGCATCACCTTCAGCTTGACCTTGTAGCCGCGGCGGACGACGCTGACGTGGCGGCGGTACTTCCCGGTGCGGATCGCCTCGTCGATGATGCACTGGGTGAAGTTCGACGATCCGAAGTTGAGGTTACCTTTCTGATACAGCACGGCGTCGAGCAACACGTCGGGCACGATACCGTAGCCCGTCTTCAGACCGGCCGAGAACGGCTTGCAGAACGTGCCGGCATAGATGACTGAATCGTTGTTCGTGTCGAGCAGCTTGATCGGCGGCACTTTCCCGCCGTAGTAGCGCAGCTCGCGGTACGCGCCGTCCTCAAGGATGAACACCGGCGCCTCGTCGCGGATCTCCTGCACCAGGTCGAACAGCGCCTGCCGCTTCTTGGCCGACATCGTCACGCCGCTCGGGTTCTGGAAATAGGAAACCACGTAGATGACCTTGAGCCGGTCAAGCTTCCCCTCAGACCGCAACTGGTCCACCACGTTCCGGACGCCTCTGACGTCCATTCCATCCTTTTGGATGGGCACGCCGCGTACGTCGGCGTCGACGCCCTGCAGGATGCCCATATAGACGAAGTACGACGGGTCGGAAATGATGACCACGTCGCCGGGGTCCACAAGCGCCTCAGTGGCGAGGTACAAGATGGCCTGCGAGCCGGTGGCAACCACCACGTTGTCGGCGGTGATTTGGTTCTTCTCCGGCGTGATCCCTTCATCCTCGGCGAGGAGGCCCAGGATGCTTTCGCGCAGGCCCCGGTGGCCCACCGTGGTTCCATACTGAAGCGCCGCGCGTCCGCGCGGTTCGTCCCGGAGGATGGCGCGGCAGCAGGCCAGCACGGCCCGGGTGGGCAGGGTCTCCTGGTCCACGAACCCGGCCGCCAGAGAGATGAGGTCCGGGTTGTCCAGCGCGAACTTGATCATCCAGGAAATCGGCGGCGGGCCGATTCGCTGCGCCTTTTTGGAGGTGGGACTCGGTTTCATAGGTTTTCCCGCCGACGAACGGTGCTGTGCACTCGGAAACGGGCGAAGGCCAAAGGACATTCTATGTCCGCGGGGCCAGGGCGTCAACTTCTGTAGGCGGCCTGAGTGGATAGGCTGAACAGGGGGCATTTCCGGAAATCACGGTACAGCCACCCGTTTTGTCCGAACAAAACGGGATGGCAGTCCCGGATTTCCTCGCGATACCAGCGCGAAAAACGGTAAACGGTGAAGCCGCTTGCGGCGTGACCGCGGCCCTGATATCTTGATGGCACGTCATGACCCACCGGGGGACATATGACCCAACTTCCGCCGCGGGAATCGCCGCCGAGGAAGCAGCAATGAACTCAACCGAACGGGTGATGACGGCGTTGCGGCACCAGGAGCCGGACCGCGTGCCGGTCTACGAGTACTTCTGGCCGGAGTTCGTGGAGATGTGGCGCCGCGAGAAGGGCCTCAGCGACGACGCCGACATAAACGAATATTACGGCCTCGACCTGCCCAGCTACTGCAAGGTGATCGGCGACCAGACGCCGTGGCCTTCGCGGGCCGGCGAGGTCGAACGCGGCGACGGGTACGTCATCCGCCGCACCGGCTGGGGCGAGCTGGTCCGCGAACTCGACACGATGAGCGTGGCCGAGCTGCTCGAGCCGCCGCTCCGCGAGAAGTCGGACCTCGACCGGATGCCGCCGTTCGAACCCGTCGGGCTCGACGCACGCTACGCCGGCATCGCGGACTGGGTACGGAAGCTCGACGACAAGGGCTTCTGCTGCTTCGCCAAGACGGGCGGGCCCTTCTCCCGCACGTGGCATTACCGCGGCCTCGAGCAGTTCCTGATGGACACCGCGGAGGACCCCGCCTTCGCCGCCGAACTGCTCGCCCGCCAGACCGACCTCCTGATCGCGACGACGCGCGAGAACCTGCGCCGCGGCGGGCATCCGCAGACGGTGGTGTGGATCGCCGACGACTGTGCATCGCGCGCCCGGCCGCTGATGTCGCCAGCCAGCTACGAGCGCCTGATCCAGCCGGAGTTGGCGCGCCTGTGCGAGATGATCCACCGGACCGGGCGGCTGACCGCGTTCGAGTCCGAGGGCAACGTGCGCCCCATCCTCGACTTGATTCTGGACGCCGGCGTCGACATCCTGTGCAACATGGAGCCGCGCGCCGGGATGGACGTGGTGGCACTTCGGAAAGAGTACGGCGACCGCGTCGCCTTCATCGGCACGATGTGCAACACCGTAGTCCTGCCGACCGGCACGCCCGAGTCCATCCGCGCCGAGACACGGCGCACCTTGCAGGCCGGCGTGGGCGGCGGGGTGGTGTTTGGCTCGGCGCACTCCATCGGCACCGACGTGCCGGTCGAGAACTACGAAGCGTTCATCGAGACGCTCCGCGAACACGGGACCTATCCTCTCCGGCTGTAGAGGGGATGCGAGATGAGAGCAGTCGTTGTCCTGTCCGTCATGCTGTGACCGGCGTGCGGCGTGGCCGCGGGGAAGAGTCCGGTGATGATCCTCGACGACCTGCGCGTCTTCGAGATACCGAACGACACGTTCAAGGTCCAGCCGCGGCCGGTGGCGGTGGTGCCGCGCATGGACGAACTGTATGTGTACGACCGGGCACTGACGGCGAGAGAGAGCCGCCAGCACATCGCGGACGGGAAGTAAGGAACGCATCGTGTTGGCAGAGAGAGATTCTTCGCTCCGCTCAGAATGACATGATTCGAACGGGTGCGTTGTTCCTGTCATCCTGAGCGAAGCGAAGGATCTCTACCGCGCCGAACGCCAAGAGAGGAGACAACGCTGATGAAACTGCGGCCGGACATGGTTGATGAGGGCTCGCCCGGCGAGATCGAGATCGTTCAGTTGACCGAAGAGGATGCGCCCGCCTCGCACGTGTACATGGAGGCGCAGATCTTCACGCCGGACTCGAAGCGGCTCGTGCTGCATCGCTCGGCAACGGCACACGGCAGCGACCAGCACGATCCGGAGCACCGCTACCTGGTCTGCGACATCGAGGCCGGCTGCTCGCTGCGGCCGATCACCGACGAGATCGGAGCCACCGCGCCGTCCGTCTCGCCCGACGGCCGGCTCCTCTACTACTTCGTGAACGAGACGGAGCCGGGCGGCGGGCGGCTCACCCTGAAGCGGGTGGGAATGGATGGCGCGGATCGGCACACGCTGATGGCCGTTGATTCGCCGCTGCCCGGAACGAACTACCGGCCGAGCCGCATCTATCCGCTCTCCACCATGTCATCCGACGGAAAGCGCCTCGCGCTCTCGTGCTTCCTGGGCGACGGACAGACCGAGGGCGCGCCGTTCGGGCTAATAGTTTTCGACCTCGACGCCGGCGAGGTGCGGCTGGTTCTCGAGGGCACCAGTTGGTGCA
>CAZDHT010000187.1:0-11035 GCA_964505325.1 uncultured Planctomycetota bacterium
GAGAGTCGCTGACGGACGGGGAGGTCGGACTCGGGACGGCCAACAGCGCGGCTCAATTTGACGACCTGGCGGTCCAGGAGTACGTCCCATAGCCCCTTGGCCGGTACTGAGGCTCACCGGGCGATCGATGCCTCACTGCGATCGGACGGTCGTCATCCGGGCAGGATCTGGAACCTCTTGGGCATGTCGCCCGTGACGAAGTAGTAGACGGCGCCGATGATGCTGGGGAAGATGGCGCCCAACACTTCGCCGGCGATCAGCCCGATCATCAGGGGCTTCAGGCGATTGTACAGACGGCTCCCCCCGTACTTGGTGATCAATATCTTGGCCAGCCAGCCCAACAGGAACGACCCGCAGAAGTTCCGCATCGGATAGGTGCTCCACACGACAAACATCAGCGGGTGCAGCGGCCACCAAGTGAAGCGCAGTCGCGCCGCGGCGAACAGCAAGACCAGGCCCAGCCCGGCGCCCATCGCCCACATGCAGGTCCGGTTCGGCGCCAGCGCGCCGAAGCGGTTCCAGCCCGATCTGGCCTCAGCCGATTCCAATGCGCCTTGGGCAACCAGCTTGTGCTTCACCGCCACGGCGTTGTTGAACGGCATCAGGGGAACGCTGCGCTCCGCCCAGCCCTCCCAGATGGTACTGCCCTGGTCGTACTGGATGTAGAGCGTGATGGGCAGTCCGATGCACAGCCCGAGGATAAGAGCGAGGACACAGAGGCTGGCCGTTCTGCCGAGCTTCACGTTTCGGAGTTCGAGCAGCTTCAACGAGTTGGTCATGAACGGCATCAGGGTCTCGCGCGGATCGATGAGCAGGACCATGGTCACCAGTTGCATGATGAGGAGCGACTTGGCCCCCAGTGCGCCGACCCCAAACAGGCCCCAAAGGACCAGGCACGGGAAGAAGTAGGGCTGCATGTAGAACAGGCCCGTCTCGGCAATGATGCGGGCCATCACCGCGAAGAACAGGACCGCGATGGCGCTGTAGAGCACCGCAAGCTGCCAGTCCAGCCCCACCAAGACGAGTTGAACGACGAACAGCACCATCAGGACGAGAAAGACACGGCACGCCCAGACCCCCGTCCGATCGGCACCCCCCTTGACCCGCAAGCCGAGTGACCGACGCATCACCGCCGAGTAGTAGTGGCGGCCCGTGTAGAGTATGGCCACCAGCACGCCCACGTTGGCGCCGAACAGAACGAAGGCCCTCGGCGTGAGGGCGGTGTACGCGTCGGTGCCTTCGACGGCCCCGTTGAGATCCATTCCGTAGCCGGCGAAGGTGCCCACAATCACCGCCCAGACATAAGGCCCGAGACCGAATGACAGGGAGGCGTCGGTGGGGACGAAGTAGACGATTCCGATCACACAAAAGAAGATGGTCGGCTTCAGGAGCGACCATCCGCCGCCCTTGATGAAGGTGGGGACGAGCGGGGAGAGCGCCGTCAGGTCGATCTGTCGCGTTACCTGAATCACGTAGTCGGGGAACCATTCGTGGGCGAAGTTGTTCAGGTGGATAATCAGCACGCCGAGCATGCCGATCCAGAAGAGCCGGCTGTGGAACAGGCCGCTGCCGGCCCGGCCCTTCTCCGGCAGCAGGGCGTTGGTGAACGTCGCGATGGGATAGGGCAAGTGCTCGTGTTGCGACCACTGCCGGTGCAGGACGACCGACAGGGCGACCAGGGCCGCCCAGATGGTGAGGATCAGCGGCAGCCAGAACAGGAGCGTCCGGGTCCATCCGTACCACGGGATCTTGCCGAACGGCATGTGCTCGTCGCCCTTCCCCATGCCCTGAACGAAGCCGGTCAGCACCTCGTCCTCGTTCTGGCTGATGTCGGCGAGCATCTGCTTCGGGGCCAACTCAAGAACCTTCTGATCCCGCCAGCCGTCCTTTTCCTGGTTGTACTTGTGTGGCAGGATCAGCGACGACGTGAAGCACCGCAGCAGGCCGGCGGCGGGGATGCAGCAGGCCGCCAGCGTGATCGCGAGAATGACGGCCAGTTCCCGCCCCCTTAACGCCCATCGCTTCATCAGCGGGTTCAGGAACAGGACGAACAGGATCAGCGCCCCATACACGGAGACGGGCATGTTGTTGCCGACGAGGAAGGTCTGCTTCAGGATACGGTCGTTGAAGAAGGCGCAACCGCAGATGAGCACGGCGCCCAGAAGACCCAGCAGTACGCTGCGAACGGTCATGTCGGCGTCTCCTCTCCTTGCGCGTCTGGCTCCTCACCGGCCTGTGGGACGGCGGCGTCTTCCACCGTGCCGACGCGGATGTCCAGGTCCGCGCGGTTCTCCAGGCGGTCGATGCCGCCGTCCTTTATCCACAGGATGCGGTCGGAGGCGGCCAGCATTTTGTGGTCGTGGGTGGCCGTGACAATCGTCACGCCCAGCTCTCTGGATAGACTGGCGAGGAGTTGGATGATCTCCTCGCCGGTGTGCAGGTCCAGGTTGGCGGTGGGTTCGTCGGCGAGAATGATGGCGGGATTGTTGGCCAGCGCGCGTGCGATGGCGACGCGCTGCTGCTGGCCGCCGGAGAGTTCGTCCGGGCGATGATCCAGCCGGTCGCCCAGGCCCACTCGGTCCAGCACCTGCCTGGCGCGTTTGGCCGCGTCGAGCTGGCTCCACCCGCAGAAGAGCAGCGGCATGCAGACGTTGGTGACCGCGTCGTACGCCGGCAGCAGGTTGTAGGCCTGGAAGATGTAGCCGATGTGGTTGCCGCGGAAGTGCGCGAGTTGCCGGGCGGTCAGCCGGGTCAGTTGGATTCCCGCCACCTCGACTTCGCCGGTGGAGGGCCGGTCGAGCGCCCCGATCATGTTGAACAGGGTGGTCTTGCCCGAGCCCGACGGGCCCATCACGGACAGGTACTCGCCCTGAAACACGTCGAGCTCGATGTCCTTGAGGGCGCGGACGAGGGTCCGAGCGAGGCTAAACTCCTTGTTCAGGTTCCGGATCCTGATGAGAATGTCTGCCATAACAACCCGTCCGTCAGAAGGCCAGCCGGATCACCGCCTTGCTGAGGAACGTGATGCCCACGCCGACGGTGGTGATCAGTCCCATGCCGCATGCGAACCCGGCGGCCACCACGGGGATGTATTGCCGCCACTTCAGCCCGAGCTTCCGGCGAAAGTAATACCGCCCGATCAACGCCCCGATGAACTGCGGGATGATCGCGTGCGGCAGGCTTTGGCCCAGCCCGCGCACCACGCCGTAGACCAGCATAATCGGCGCCCCCACCCCGCTCAGCGCGCTGAACAGCAGCACCCCGAACCCGGTGCCGCACCCGACGTACGTCCAGTCGAACGCCTCCTCGAACATGGAGTACTCGCCGAGCGTCGACGTGTACATGATGCACCGGTTCCTTGCGTTGAGTTCCCACATCATCTGCGCGTATGGATAGGCCGACGACGGCACCTTGTCGAGACTCCAGATGAAGTTGGCGAAGAAGATCGAGCTCGCCAGGATGACCGGGTAGAGGATCAGCCGGGTCTTCCAGATGCTGGTAAACTTGGTGCCGGTCAATTCGCACTGGCGGTAGAACACGGTCATTCGGCCGTAGTTGGCAATGGGGATCGGCAGGAACCAGACCGCGACCCCGCGGTACCCGCTGAGGATCAGGCTCGCCTCGCGGATGTAGGGGATGGTGACAATCTGGCCGGCCATGCCCTCCATCCGCGCGGTTACGTAGCTGATGAGCGGGGTATAAACAAACCCCAGGAGCATCAGGACGCCGCCAACCCGGAAGATCTGGGCGTTCCACTCGCCATGGTGCCACCGAAGCAGAAACATCGACACGGAGACGTAGGTCACCGTGACGAAGAAATAGCAGACGGCGACGATCCAGCCGCGAATGTCGCCGCGCCCTTTGGGAGGGCGGGCGGCGCGCAGCAGGCTTGCCCCGCGGTCGCCGGCTTGCCTGGCCCTCCGGCGCGCCCTCCGGAGGCCGCGCACCACCTGCCAGATGCCGACGGTGGCGACCGCCAAGGCAATGCCGATCTGGAAGCTGAAATAGAAGTCGACGTTGTTCTTGAACATCGTGTCGACCGTGGTGTCGCCATACTTCCAGTTGTGGAGGACGCCGAAGCGATACAGGATCGGATTGGCCACGAACGTGACGATGAGCCCGATGAAGCTGCCGAGCATGGCGAAGAACGGCAGCACCATCCCGATGATGACGTTGCCGAGGTCCCAGGCGATGCCCGTCGCCACGGCCTCCAGGTACCGGCCGGTCTTGGAGGTAAAGTCCGAGAACGGGATGGGGAGGAGCTGGACGGACCGCCCCGCAAGCGCCCCGCTGAGGGTGGGAAGCAGGAGGTAAACGGCGCCGAACGCCAAGCCCAGGGCGCCGCCGATGGCGAAGACGCGCCAGCGCCATGACTTCTGCGCCTGCTCGTCGGTCTTGGCTTCGATGTCCTCGGCCATCGCCATGATGCCCTGAGCGCCGACCGGCGCCATGGGGAACGGGAGTTTCTCGATGTCGCTGGCGACCCGGAACAGCCCGTAGCCCAGCACGAGGTTGGAGAGCTGGCCGAAGAAGGAACCGAAGATGACCATGCCAATGACCGGCAGCCAGTCCCAATGAAAGAACGTGCGCAGCCCGTAGGTCTCGGAGCTGGCTGGCGGGGCGAACCAGGCAGGCAGTTGCTCGGCAATGCCTGTCGCGGCGGCCGCGTCGCTGTTGACGAAGAACTGGTTCCACAGCAGTCCCGAGAACGGCATGCCCATGGCCGCGCCGGCCATGAAGAAGAGCACGAAGATCTCGGCCCGCTTCAGGTGCCGATGGGCGCGACGGGCGACCTCGATGAACAGGATCACCGTCACCCAGCGTGACGCCTCCCCGATCTGCTGGTGGCCGGCGAGAAGGCCCATGTAAATGGCCCCCGGCACCATCAGCAGCGCGACGAACAGAGCCCCCAACAGCGACGACCACTTGAAGCCCTCCTCGAACGTCGAGGGAACCTCCATCGCCAGCCGGAATTCCTCGAGCTCTCTGTCGAACCGTTGTGCCACGCCTACGTATCCTCCGGGGGAGGTGCGGCCGCCTCACCGAGAGCCGTCAATGTCCGGTCCCGATACGTCTCCATCGCCGTGTGGCTGATCGACCGCCAGATCAGGAACTGGCGGCGCAGGTCGTCGAGGAACACCTTGTTCAGGCGCCGCCAGTCCTTCGGCTGGCCCGATCGCCGTTCCAGGCGGATGTGCACCTCGTCGATGCCGGGGATCTCGCTGGGCTTGCTGCGCAACGCAAATGATTCGCTCACGCCCAGGTCGAAGGGCGCGAGCGTTAGCAGCGCGTCCAGCCCGAGAGCGCCCTCCGCGTCCTTCATCAGGCGGGTGTCCCGCGCCATGAACCGGCCCAGGCCGGTGTCGGTGTGGCTGTCGAAGTGTTCTTTCAGGAAGCTGACCACACCGGTGATGTCATATTCCGAGACGGTGAACGGAAACACCAGGTCCAGCAGATCGCCCTTCGGCTCCGGCACGCGCCAGGTGCGCATCAGGCCCGGGTTCGCAGACTTTGACGCCTTAACGGCCGGGTAGATCGCCGATACGAGCACCGTCGCCATCACGATCAGGATCGTGACGATGGTGTTGGTGGAGGACATGTTCATCTCGGGCACGCGGCCCACCAGGCCCTGATCGACCAGGAACGTCAGGACCTTCATCGTGCCCTGCGCCAGCAAGTAGCCGCCCATGCCCCCGATGAGGGAGTAGACCATCGACTCGGCCAGGAACAGCGTGGCCACGTGCCGCGGCGCCAGCCCGAGGGCGCTGAACGTGTAGATCTCCTTCTCGCGATCCGCCACCGAGCCGAGCATCGTGCCAAAGATGACCAGCCCGCCCAACAGGATGGGGAAGAAGAGGTCCCTGACGCCGCTCGCGGCGAGGATCGTGCCCAGCAGGTGAAGGTAAACGCCGTTGGCGCGCGTCGCGGCCACAGGGAACGAGACCACCCGAGCCAGGTCCTCCGCCACTTGGCTCGCCTGCGCGGAGCCGCGGGTGTACAACGTGATCGCGTACAAGTCGGCCCCCAGGGCCTCGGCCTTGTCCGCCGAAACGATCACCACGCTGTCCGGGGGCAAGCTGGCCCAGTTGCGTTGGGCCAGCATCGCCTCACCCTTGGGCGTCACGGCTTGGGCGGAACTGACCTGTGTGAAGTCCACCGGCAGCAAGTTGCTGCCGTCCATGTCCTTCGCCGCGGCGAGTTGGCTCGGGTCCAATACCCGGCCCACCCGCAGCGAATGTCCTCGCAGAACGACCGTATCGCCGGGTCGCACCCCCAGGCGCTCTGCGACCGCCCTCGTGACCAGCACGCCGGGCGCGGCCCGATCGTCCGATCCCAGGTCGCGGCCCAGCAGTCTCGCCAGGCCCGGCCGCTGCGCGATCTCTTCCGGTTCAATGCCAAGCACACCGTCGATCGTTACGGGCTCGGTCCCGTCGTGGCGGGTGAGGAGCAGGCCCGGGCTGTCTGCGGTCTTGGGGCACACCCACAGGCGGCGGCAGACCTGCGCGTCCTTGCCCCACCGGCCGCGGACCACGTCGAACAGGCCGGGGGTCAGGGGCTCCCAGTTCACCTGGTGCACCCAGGCGCCCGTGTATGGCGGGCTGGACTTGAAGAACAGACTCACGATCCCAACCCGCGTGCCGAAAGACGCGAAGCACAGGATTGTGAAGGTAAGCAGGATGATGGTGACCGCGGTCAGGCCGGTGCGGAGCCGGCGGCGCCGCATGGTCGAAATCCCCATCTGCATCGCCGCGAGGAACGTGTTGACCCGAGAGACGTCCGCCGCGTGCACCGTGGCCGCCATGCCCTGAAGCGTCTTCAGCTCGACTTCGAACTTCCGCATGATGATCCAGATCACCAGCGAGGACATCACCACGATGGCGAAGCCGAGGAAGATGATGATGGGAGTATTGGCGATGGCGAACGCAGGATGCGAAAGATACAGGGCCACAAACGTCAGGGCAAAGAACGTCGCGAACCAGGTCACCTGCCTGTAGATCGTGGTGGCACCGATGACGACGCGTTCGAGCGCGAACGCGAAAGGCACGGACAGCCCCAGGAGAATGAGCACGGCGACGACCAGGTCGTCCAGCATGCCCCGCGTCTTGCTGTACGCCGGCTGCGAGGCCCAATACGAACTGGCGGCCAGTGATTCGCGCTGCAGCGATGACGGCGCTCCGCGTGCGGCGGTCAGCAGGTCCTCGGCCCGGCCGTGCAGCTCTTCGAGGGAACTGTCCAGGATCTCTTTCTCGCGCAGGATCGCGAGGCGCGACTCGTTCAGGCGCCAGAGGTCTGCGGCGGCGCGCGGCGCCGCACTCATCGGTTCCCAGGCGCCCTCCATCGAGAAGCCGGTCCCCTGCGGGTCGGCTCCCTCGTCGCCCGGGTTGAGGAGTTCGGGCCCGCTGTTCAGTGCCACCATCTGCCGCAGCCCGAAGAGCTTGACGCCCTTCTCGCGGAGGTCCGAATACCAGGCGACGACCCCGTCGGCTGTTTCCACGAACGATTTCTTCTTGTCCAGCACCGCGTCGGCGCGGGCCGAGAACACCTGCACTTCGTTTACCGGCAGTCTTCTGGCGTCGAGTTGGGGCGGAAGAACCACGACGCCCGGCCGACACCGAAACACGTTCAAGCGGGACCGGATGGACCGCAGCGAGTTCAAGTCGGAGATCGACGTCACCGCGCCACGTTCATCAAACACCGCGGCGATGCCACTGCGCCGGCTCCAGGACCACCGGTCCTGCTCAGGGACCGGCCCCAGCCCATAGACCCCGTTCCGGTTGGTCCGCAAAATCTGGAAGTCTTCAAACGCGTAGGGCTTCTGCCGCGTGAACGACAGCGGCCCCGACGCCCTGACCCTGAATTGCACCACCGCGCCGGGCATCGGAGTGTTGGGCGTGGAGCTGCCAGGCAGCACGCCCATCACCATCGGGCCGCGCGGCTTGCGGTTTGCGAAGCCGGCGACCTCATACTGCCGGTCGGGCACGATGCTCCGCTTCAGCGACAGCCCCGGATCGCTTGCCACTTCGGACAGGAGCTGCGCAATCCCATCGGCCTGCGACTCGATGCGTCCGAGGCCGAGGCGTGAGAGGACATCATCCGGGGTGCCTTCGCGGGCGAGCCGTTCCTGGCAGGTGCCCAGGGCGAGGTTATAGATGCCGAACTGGCCGGCGATCTCGCCGCCGTGGATGAGGTGTGGTGCCGCCCAGAGGGCCCGCGTCTTGGAGATCTCCTGGTTGGCCGAGGCGGCCTCGAAATGCGCCGCCGCACCGCGCCCTGCCATGCCTTCATACGCTCGCAGGAATACTCCCTGGACCTTGCCGTATCTGCCGGGATTGTCCTTGTTGGAGTGCAAGCACGAGTCGCCGCCGATCAGCAGCCCCCACCGCGGCGTCACGTCGCCCAGAAGCAGCGACGCGTGCAGGACGATCCAATGATCGCCGATGAGCTGTTTAAGGTCGGCGTCGGACCGCAGCGCTTGCTCCTCCTCCTCGAGCTCTGCGACGCGCAGTTGCACGTTCCGCCGGACCTCGTCCAGGATGAGATCCAGCTTCCCCTGCACGTCTGGGGCCAGCCCTTCGGTCTCCTCTCGTCCGAGCGCCCGGCGCAAGGCATTCCAGCCGTCTTTCTGCGGCTGCCAGTCTTCTTTGACCAGTCTGGCGATCTCGCTGATTCGCTCCTCGGCCTCCCGCTTGGCCGCCCCCTGGTGGCTTCGCTTGCGCAACGCCTGCGCCTCGTCTCGCAGCCGGTACATTCTGTCACCGATGAGATGGGTGTGCGCCGCCGCGCAGTCCCGCAGACGGCTTAGCAGTTGCCTTCGGGCGCCGGCGCCCGGCTGCTCGGGGCCACCGCTCTCCGGGAAAGCCAGGTACGCAAGCACCAGGCAGAACGCGAAGGCCGCCGCAGAACCGATGATGAGGGGAACCCCCTTCGTTCGGCGCCGCTGCGTTGCCGTGGCAGTCTTCGCGACCGGCGCTTCATCCGCGCCGTCGGCCCCGGGCGGAAGCAACGACCAGATCAGGAACCCGCCCGCTGCGACTGCAAGCAACAAGGCAGCCGCCGGCAGCGCCATCGGCCGGGTCTCGGCCGCCGGTTCCCCGAGAGGATCCGGCCGGGCCAAAAGCGCCCGCATCTCCTTGAAGAAGCCCTGCTCCTTCACGAGCGACTTCTGGCGGGTCTCGACCTTGACCTTGCTCTCCTTGTCTTCCAGCGCGCGATAGAAGGCGCTGCTTCCGGCGTGTGCGCGGGCCTGGCCGTCGAAGAACGCAACGAGCAAATGCCGCCGCGGCCGGCGGTTCTTGAAATGCTCGGCCAGCTTGAGGAGCCCGGCGCAGTTGGCCGCCCCTCGGGCGCCCGCGGAGAGCCGCGGCACTTCCCCGTAGCTGTCCAGGTAGGCCGCCAGCACGATGAGTTCATCCTTCTCCTGGGCGAACTCCGGCTCGGTGCCGCGCAGGAAGGCGAACACGTTGCGCCCGACGGCGCCCTCCCACACAACCTCGCTGTGGATGGTGGCGGTCTTCCCGGCCGGGAAGTCCTGGCGGCGGCCCGGATAGTAGAACCGTGGCAGATTGGCGCAGGCGCGGACGTAATGCGGATGCCGGGCGTCGGCCGTGCCGGTCCCGACGAACACCACGGCCTTCGCGCCCTGCCGGAACGCCCGCAGCCAGCCCGCGCCGGCGTTGTAGTCCACCACGACGATGGCCCCGCGCACCGACTGCTTCTCGAAGTCCTGCAACCTCGCCGCGCCGGCGTGGACCAGCGGGCCGGTGATCCCTTCCGGCGGCGTCACCGGCGGAATGATGCCGTTCGGGCGCATCGGCAGGAGCAGGAGCGGCGTGTCGGCGCCCGCAACGTGCAGTTCGCACCGCTTGACGCGCGTCTGCGCGACGGGGAAGCTCTGGACGATGATCTTGTCTGCGCCAATCTCCTTCAGGCGCCTTTCCACGTGCGCGGCGGCCGATGCATACTCCGGTGTCCCCGTGAGCCGGTGCGGTGCTTTCGTCAGAGCCGCGCAGTCCTGCTCGAACCGCGCCGAGGCGGCCCAGCCGTCCGCGGCAGGGAGCGCCGCCACCGCGCCAACCAGCGCTGCGAGCAGTACCCGCGTCACCGTCACGCCGTCTCGCCTCCAATCGCACCCACCTCGATGTGCAGCTCGTCGCGGCGGGCGATCCGCTGGATCCGGCCGTCCCGGATCCACATCAGCCGGTCGCAGATGTCGAGCATGCGGTGGTCGTGCGTCGCGCAGATCACCGTCACACCCTTGATCTCGTTCAGGCGCTGCAAGACCTCGAGGATGCCTTGCCCCGTCGCGAGGTCCAGGTTGCCGGTGGGCTCGTCACACAGTAGCACGCTCGGCTGGTTGGCCAGCGACCGTGCGATCGCCACCCGCTGCTGCTGGCCGCCGGACATCTCGATGGGACGGTGGTGCCACCGTTCGCCCAGGCCGACCAGGTCGAGCAGCTCCATCCCCCGCTTCCGCGCCTCGTCGGGCAGCACCCCGCCGAAGATCATCGGCGTGGTGACGTTTTCGAGGGCGGTCATGTACTGGATGAGATTGTAGGACTGGAAGATGTAGCCGATCTTGTTGCAGCGCAGATACGCCAGTTCCTCGGCCGTGAGTTGCGCGGCGTCGACCTCGTCGATGAACACGCGCCCTGCCGAAGGACTGTCCAGGGCGCCGATCATGTTGAAGAACGTGGTCTTGCCCGAGCCGGACGGCCCCATGACGGAGATGAACTCGCCGGTGTAGATCTCCACGTCCACTCCGCGCAGGGCCTCGGTCACGACACCTTTCATGTCATAGTGCTTCTTCAGGCCGACCGTTCGGATGATGACGCGCCGCCGGCCGTGATCCGGCTTGGGTGGTGTCGCGTTCATCTCGTGCTTCTTTTCGCTCATCGCCTATTCGACCCGCATCGCCTCCATTGGCGCCAGCCGGGCGGCCTTGAAGGACGGATACACCGCGGCCACCGCCGCCAGCACCACACCCAATCCCACTGCGACGATCATGGCGGCCAGCAGATCCACCACCGGCACCGAA
>CAZDHT010000188.1:0-10977 GCA_964505325.1 uncultured Planctomycetota bacterium
ACTGGTTTGGCAGCACTCGCTGACTACCGTGGTTCGTGGTGCGTGCTTGCCGGAACCGCCGGACAGTTCGATCGGTGCTTTTTCCTCTGCAAACGGGAATCGAACCGTCGAGTTGGGCAATCGTCGTAAGTCGTGGCCTCGCCTACGTCGGAAATCTTGTGGACGAGGTGGGCGAAGTCCACAAGATTCAGAGAAACAGAGAGAGAAGGGGGCGAAATCGGGCCGAAACGGGCGAAAACAGGCGTGACCTCGTCACGTTCGCCGACGCCGCAGACAGCTCGGCCTGTGTCGCAAGTCGTTGGGCACGTGGCGTATAAGGGCGAAGGCCCGCCGGCGTTGGTCGGCGGGCCGTTCGGCGCAGAGAGACGGTTTGATTTGTGGGAATGGTGGAGGCGGGGGGAATCGAACCCCCGTCCCGTGACATTTCAACCCGAGCCTCTACGTGCATAGTCCATCTTTTGTTCAGCGGCAAAGCCGCTGATCTCGCCTCGGCACGCTCCGATGAACAGGATCTCACCTCGGCCACCTCAGCCAAGTTTCTCGCCCTCCGCCCGCTGAGGAAAGACATCGGGCCAGCCTGCTAGCTGTCGTCTACTGCAATCCCGCAGGCTGAATCGCGTAGACGTGGCTGTCTATGCAGCCAGGCGCAGATTAGAATCCGCACTTATTAGTGGTGTCAGGTGTTTTACGGGGCCTCCTGACAACCCCGGCACGCCACTCGGGCCTCATTCTGCCCGGTCGATACCTGGTCGCCCCCATTGTCAAAGAACTGCCTTACTCAGTATACCACACGGGCCGGCTTTTTCAAGCCGAGCCGCAAATCATCTGGGAGAAGACCGGGGGGAACCGTCTTGTGCAAAGAGGGTTCCCCCGCAGGTCGTCTGCGATCTCGCCTACATTCCTCCCCCGGCGGCGTCTCCAGCTGGCACCTTCTTCTTGCGGGGCTTCCTCACCGGCGGCTTCCGGCGTCCGCCGCCGGCCGCCTTCACTTTCGCCTCCAGCTCCGCCTTCTTGGCCAGGAGCTCTTTCACCCCGGGGACTTCGGCCAGCGCGGCCTTCACGGCCGCCTTGGCTTCCGACACGGTCTTGTTCGGCTCGGCCAGCGCTTCGGCGTTCTTCTTCTCCAGCGCCCTGCGCTGCTTCGTCAGCTCCATCATCTGCTTCCTGGCCTCGGCCAGCTTGCCATCGACTTCCTTGATTTCGGGGATCTCCGAAGCAGCTTTCTGGAGCGCCTTGACCGCGTCCATCTCGGCCTTCTTGAGCTCCTTCAGGGCGTCGGTCCGCAACGCCTTCTGCTCCGCGGTGCGGATCTGCCGAGTCAGCCCAGCCAGTTCCTTGCGGAGCTCCTTCACGTCGTCGGCGCCGAACACCGGCGCCGCCAACAACAGCAGAACCGCCACCATACCCAATATCGCACGGCGCATGGTCACGCCTCCTAACAGAACACCCCACTTGCGGGCGCGTCATTCTCACGCAGGGCGTGAGGGCCGGGCGCGCCGCCATCCGGCCGGGGTGCACGCCGGAAGTTTGCCTTTCCGCGCGCATGGTATCCGGTATCTCGTTCAACAGCAACAAAAATCTCCCCGGCGCGCATTTTTCACGTTTCGCGGAAGCAATGCCCCGGTCGGGCCGCTACCCGAACTCCTCCCGCATGCGGTCGGTGTAGTAGCGGACGAGGTCGAACTCGGCGTCGGGCGCGATGCGGTGGTCGGGGCACGGGATGTAGCCGCCGAGTTCGACGAGCGGCTTGAGGCGCTCGATCTCTGCGTCGATGGCCGCCCGGTCGCGGGCGAAGGCGCGTTTGTCCATCCCGCCGACGCCGCGAAGCTCCTTCCCGTATTGCCCGCGCCACGGGGCGATGCTGGCGCCCCACACGCCCACCTCGATGGGGAACATGGTATTGACGCCGTTCTCCAGCCAGATGGGCACGAGCGCGTCGATCATCCCGTCGCAGTCGAGCGAGACGATGTCGATGCCGTGCTCGCGCAGGAGGCCGGTGATCCGCTTATAGTGCGGCCCGACCTTCTCGGTGAAGAGCTTCGGCGCGATGAGCGGGCCGCTCCGGCAGCAGATGTCCTCCCAGAAGTGCCCGAAGTCGAACTTCGCGCCAGACTCCAGCACGTACTCGACGTTCCGATACGCGAGCCGAGCGACGGTGTCGATGATCTCGGTGAACAACTCCGGGTCGTCGACCTGTAGGTAGCTCGAGCCGACGAGGCCGAGGACGGTGCGGATGTCACCGTACAGGCTGCCGCAGTGGAGGCCGTAGGGGCAGTCCCATTCGGAGCGCCGGAGGAGGTCGAGACCGCCGTCATCCCACGGCACGCTCTTGCCGTCGACACGGACATTCGCCTTGGTCACGCGTTCCTCGTTCCATTCGTAGCGCCACCTGTAGTGCTCCTCCCACGACGCGCGGCCCTTGAGCAGGTGGTCGATCTCGGCGGGGATGGACCCGGCGCCGGGCCGGGCGAGGTTGGTCACGCCGTCGCTGCCCATCACGTGCGTCGAGCCGTCGGGAAACTCCGCCACCACCTTCGCCTCGAACGGCGGGCTGGGCCCGCGGTTGGGGGAGAAGACGTTCTGCCAGTTGAGGTCGAAGCCGAGAATACGGGTGACCTCGATGTCGGCGGCGTTGCCGTCCGTCCACCCGTCGGCCAGTTCCATTGGCAGGCGCCCTTGCGCGGCCCAGCGGTCCAGCGTGAGGCCGCGCCAGAAGCCGAAGTGGACGAGGGGGAGGCGGTCGTACGGCTCGTAGTGCAGCACGGCCATGGCGCGTTCCCGATTAGTCATCGGTTGCCCCCGAAGTCTGTCTCACCACGAAGGGCGCGCCTGCTTTTCTTCGCGCGCTTCCTGCTCGTCGTGGTTCAGGAGGACCGTTCGTTCAGCCCGGACATGTCGACGACGACTTTGATCACGCTGCTGGGCTCGTCGTGCATCATCTCGAAGCCGCGCTGCACCTCGTCCGGCCCGATGGTGTTCGTGATGATGAGCTCGGGATGGAGCACGCCGCTCGCCATCATCGCGATGGCCCGCGGCATATCGCCCAGGTTCAGGCGCGACGACACGATACTCGCCTCTTTCAGCACGAACGGCTTCCAGAAGAAGGGCTCCTCGAAGCCGCCCTGCCCCATCGCGGTAATCTGGCCGCTCGGCCGGATCATCCGGGCGGCCATGTACATCGGCGGCTTCCGGCCCTCGAGTTTCACCGCGTGGCCCACCGCCTCGACGACCTTGTCCGCGCCCAGTCCGCCGGTCAGCTCCTGCACCTCCTCGACCGGGTCCGCGTCCCGCGCGTTGACCGTCAGGTCGGCCCCGAGCTTCTGGGCAACTTCGAGCCGGCTGTCGAGGATGTCGACCGAGACGATCTTCGCGGCGCCGCTGTGCCGCATCACGTCGAGCAGGGAAAGCCCCAGGCGGCCGGCGCCGAGGATCACCACCACGTCGCCCGCCTCGATTCTCGTGATCCGCGAGGAATGCACGGCGACCGCGTACAGCTCGGCCATGATGGCGTGCTTCGGCTCGACCGAATCCGGCAGGTGTAGGACGTTCGTTGCATCGACGACCACCCGTTCGGCCAGCGCCCCGGCGCAATCGATCCCGAGCACGTCGACGTCGAGACAGGTGTTGAAGTGTCCCGCCTTGCAGAGCGGGCATTCGCCGCACGGGAAGACCGGATCGACCACGACGCGGTCGCCGGCCTCGAAGTTCTCGACATCCTCGCCGATCTCAGCGATCCGGCCGCCGAACTCGTGGCCCATGATGGCAGGATACGCCACCCGCTCTTCGAACTGGCCGAGGTAGACGTGGAGGTCCGTCCCGCACAGTCCCACGTAGTCGGATTCGATGGCCACCTCATCCGGGCCGGGCGGGACCTCATCTACGTCGCCGATCTCGACCGTGCGCCTTGCCACCAGTTGAATCGCCTTCATCTGTCCGTCCGCTCACCACGAGGAAGAGACTCGTTGCACGCTCCGGGTCCTTCAATCCGTAATCAGACCAGTTCGCGGCCTGTCGTGTCGTACACCCAGTCGAAGTCGGGCGGCGCGCTCTTGACAAGTTCGCCCGGCGTGAAGAACAGCGCCAGCTCGCGGCGGGCGCTCTTCGCGCTGTCGGAGCCGTGCACCAGGTTGAAACGCTTGCTCATCCCGAAGTCCCCGCGGACCGTGCCGGCGGGCGCGTCCGGCCCGAACGTCGGCCCCAGCATTTGACGCACGACCGCCACCGCGTCCTTTCCCCGAAGCGCCATCACGACCACAGGGCCGCGGGTCATGAACCGAAGCAGCGGCTGGTAGAACTCCTTTCCCTTGTGCTCGGCGTACATCTTTCGGGCGAGCGGCATGCGGATCTTCATCAGCTTCATGCCGACGATCTGCAGGCCCTTCTGTTCGAAGCGCCGGATGACCTGTCCCACCAGCCGCCGGGCCACGCAGTCCGGCTTCAGAATGACAAGCGTCCGTTCCAACGTCCTGCCTCCTCAAAGTTCGCGGCCAGGGCCAGGATACCGGGGCCCATCCCGACTGTCAAGCGGCGGGACCGCGCGCGACGGGACCGCGCGCCGAATCGCTTCGTCTCTCACGTCGTGATTCGGATGTACGCTCCGGGCAGGACGCGGACGAGTTGGCGGATGTCCGACAGGATGGCGAACCGCCGCCGCGGGAACATGATCTCCATGTCGGCGAGGCTGTTCTCTTCGGTGGAGATGCCAAAGGTGTGGATGCCGAGGCGGGCGTTCTCGGTGCACGCCATCCGCACGTCGTACTGGGCGTAACGGGTGTTGGGATCGTAGCCCTGGTCCATGGGCCGGCCGTCGGTGATGACGAGGATCAGCCGCTGGCGCGCATCGACCTGGCTGAGCCGGTAGCCCGCGTGGCGCAACGCCGGCCCCATGCGGGTGGAGTTCGCCGGGTGCGCCGAGAGCACCCGCGCGATGCTCTCGCGGCCCCACGGCTCGTCGAAGTCTTTGTAGACGTAGTAGGCGCAGTGCTCGCGGCCGTTGGAGTTGAACCCCATGATCGCGAAGCGGTCACCGAGCGAGGCCAGGCCCTGGCCGAGAATCAGGGCGGCGTGTTTTTCGATGTCGATGATCTCTTCCTGGGCCCCCACCTGCTCGCTGGTGGACCCGCTCACGTCGATCAGGATAACCACCGCCAGGTCCCGCCGTCTGACGCGGGGCCGCTCGTAGAAGCGGATCCGCGGGAGCGGCTCCCGGTGGCGCTGGACCAGGTATTCCATCAACAGGTCCACGTTAATCACGTCGCCGTCCCGGAGGTACTTCTCACGCCGTGTCAGGTCGGGCTTGAATTGCTCGAACACGCGGCTGACGCGCTGCGCTTCCCGCATGATGTCAGCCGGGATGCCGGCATCGGGGAGCGGCGTCGGCGCCTTTTCGTAGAGCAAGCAGTGGTCGCGGTAGTAGTCGTTTTCCTGGCGGCTCCACTCGTCGTAAACGAACGCCGCGGCAGCACCGGGCGTCGCCTCCTCGTCCTCAGCAACCTCGCCGCCCGGCGCCGCGCCCTCCACGACGGCCCGGGCGCGCTCGCGCCCATCGTCGGCGGCGCGCGTCGCCTTCCGGGCGGAGTGCTTCAAGTCGGCGACCAAGCGGTCCAAAGGAGCACCACTGCACTGCGCCGGGAACAGGAAGTCGGGCATGAAGCCGAGCGGGCGCAAGCCTCCCTGACCGATCCCAGGGCGGGCACGCAGCATCTCGCTCGCCCACCCCTCGCGGAGCCTGTGCGCGGTGTCGAAGAAGTTAACGGAGGCGTCGGCGATGCGAGCGATCACGTCGGCATCGCCCTGCCTGCCGAGCGCCGCATCGAAGAACAGGCGCTCCGCGTCGTTCTCCGGCGGATGCGCCTTCAGTTCCGTTCTCAAGCCGAAATCAAGCAGGCGCCGCGCGCCCGGCCACCGCTCCCTGATCCGGCGCAGCACCCGCACATACTCGACGATCTGGAACAGGCTCAGCCGCGCCGGGTCGTCGCCCACCAGCGCCGCGCACGTGCGGTAGTCGGGGTGCCCGTGGACGCAGGAGAAGCTCCTCTCGGCCAGCATCGCCGCCGCCACCACGCCGGCGAGAAGATACCACTGCCGGTTGAGTGACGGGTCACCGAAATCACGGACCCGCTCGGGCAAGTAGACCCACCGGTACATGCAGACGACGGATGATCCGCGCTCGACCAGGTCATCCGAATCCAGCTCTCTCAAGCTGCGGACCTCAACCTTGTATCCCACGAGCGCCCCCATCAGCCGCCCCAGCAGATTCTGTACGTCGCTCAGCCGGCACTCCCGGGTGATGGCACGAATGTACGCCTCGGACGACTGGAGCTTCCCTTCCATAAACGCGAGCGCGGAGGCCCGGTTGCGGGGCAGAATCGCCAGCCCGACCTCGATGTAGCGCTCCATCTCGGGCGGCGCCAGACGCTGCATCAGATAGGGATGGCCCTTCAAGAACGCCATGGCGAGTTCTTCGTCAATCGCGCGAAGCCGGCGCAACTGGGTCAGCAGGTTCCGGACCTGTTCGGGCGAGTCGCCGAAGTCGCCGGCGCCCAGCGCCTTGAAGAACCGGGTGCCATGGTACAACTTCGACCGGGCCAGCTCGCCGCCGAGCCCGGTGATGTCGCCGAACAGGCCTGGAAGATCAACCAGCCAGCGCGTGCGGGGATTGAGCGCCCCGAGAAACTCCTTCAGGACGTGGTCGAAACGGTTCTGGTCGGCCTGCTTGAGGAGGTCGAAGAACCGGGCGGTCACCGCGCGGCGCTCGGGCCCGATCACTCCGTCGCGGAACAGACCGTCGATCGCCTCTCGGAAGATCTCACGGTATCCCCAGCAGACGCTCTTGAGCGTAAAACCCTGGTAGCGGGAATCCCCCGCCCGGCTAACTTTCCCCTTCGGCGTCGGCATCCGTCGGCGGCTCCATCAGCTCACCGAAGTAGAGCTGCACGATGCTGTTGATGGACTCGATCACCTCGGCGTCTTCCGTCAGGGTCTGAATGATGGCGGTGCGGCACGCCTCCAGCATGGGCAACCCTCCCTGCGACAGCCGCCCGGCGTACACGAGCAGCCGCGTGCTCACCCCTTCGTCCAGGCCGAAGCCCTTCAACTGGCGGATCTTCGCGCCCATCTCCGCCAGCTTGCGGCTCGCGGCCTCGGGCAGCCTCGTCTCGGTCTGGATGATCCGCGTCTCCACGTCCGCCGCCGGATGGGTGAATGTCAAACTGGCGAAGCGCTGCTTGGTGGAATGCTTCAGGTCCTTCACGATGCTCTGGTAGCCGGGATTGTAGCTGAGCACCATCATGAAGTCCGAGTGGGCGCGGATGACCTCGCCCGTCTTGTCGAGGTAAAGGATGCGCCGGTCATCAGTCAGTGAGTGGATGATCACCGTGGTGTCCTTGCGCGCCTCGACGATCTCGTCCAGGTAGCAGATGCCGCCGTGGCGCACAGCCAGCGTCAGCGGGCCGTCCTGCCAGACGGTCTGGTCGTCTTTGAACAGGTACCGGCCCACCAGGTCCGCCGCGGTCAGGTCCTCGTGACACGAGACGGTCACCAGCGGCAGGTCAAGCTGGTGGGCCATGTACTCGATGAAGCGCGTCTTCCCGCAGCCGGTCGGCCCCTTGATGATCAGCGGGACCTTCGTCTCGAAGGCGACCCGGAACGTGGTCGCCTCGTCGTCCTGCGGAATATAGTTGGGTTCGAACTTGATGCGGAACTGCTCGACGACCTTGTCGCCTTCCATCGCGTCCCTCTCCGAGAAAACCGAATTGACAGTACGGTTTTTAAGCAGTCTATCATGTCCGGCGGGTTTTTCCAGAGAAATCCGTAGTCCCCGATGGGAAACACGCCTCGCCCGGTCAACAGCACCCGCTCCGAACGCGTTCAGCCGCAGGAACTGGCCACCCGCGCCGGGAACTAAAAGCAGCACCGCGGCGGATAATTGGGCAGGTTCCGCATCGTTTCGCGGCGGTTTCGCACCGTTTCGGCACCGTTTTGGACCGTTTCGACAACGTTTTGAACCGTTTCGTCGCCGAAACTCCCTCTCTCGACGCAGAATTCGGCACCCACAGCGGGACGATTTTCGCCGAATCTGACGCAACCTCTTTGCCGCCAGCACCTTGTGTCAAAATGGCTTCGTTTTGCAGAAAAACATTCTCCACAGAGCCCAGCCCTCATCTATGAAGAACCCGAAGGAAACGAAGGGGGAGCTCCCCTTCCCTGCTCCGCGCTCCGGTAACCGTTCACGGGCTGATCCGCTACGTCGGGGGCTCCATCGACATGACCACCACATGCGGCGGAGCCCTCGCAGGACCCGGGACATGCGGCGCCACATGGTGTTGGTGAGTCGGAAGCGCGACGCAAGATATAGTCCCGTGAACGGTTACGCGCTCCGCTGCGGCTTCAGAGCGGAATGATCTGCCGCCCGGACGTCTTGCTGGCGGCCCGTTCCGTCTGCAGCCGCTCCAGTTTGCGCCAGGTGCGGAACATGGCGCGGTCGATGTGCCCCTCGTAGCGCCGCATCTTGCTGTATGCGTCGGCCACGTGGAACTCGTCCCTGAAGATCTCGCCGAGCGACTGACCGCTTCGCGCCTGCCTCTTCATCATTTGGCGCTCGATGTCGGTGGCGCGCCGGAGCCGCCAGATGAGCGACACCAGCCGGCCGGCCAGGATCATCTCCATCTCGCCCACGGGACACAGTTCGGCCATTACCCGCCGGGTAAACTTGTTGAACCGGCGCCGGCTCTCGCCGTTCACCACGTCGTCGGCCGCGAACAGGCCCCACTTGATGGCGTTCTTGGCGGCTCGGGCTCGGCCCTTCAGCGAGAGCGGGCCGGCCGAGAGCTGCGCGTTGCGGCGGTTGGCCTCGAGCTGCTTCCGCGTGATCTGCTTGTGGTGGTCCATCACCGCCATGACCCGCTTGGCCTCGGCATACGCCTCCCTGATGCGCTGCGTGACTGCCTGCCGCGCCGCCTCCCTGCCATCGGCCGCCTGTTCCACGGTCTCTACCATCGTCTGTCCCATCATCTTCACCTCCTGAAACCGGGCCGCTAAATCGACGCAAAACAACATGATACGCTGGACAAGCCGCTCGACCGTGTGGAAGGGCAGAGCAGGTCAGGCCGGCGCTGCAACACGTAAAGCACGCCTCTGGGCGGTGTTAGGTGCCCAACAGCGATGTTTCTGAGTCAACCGGGAAGGGCGGGCGTCTGCCGCAGCACCCCTCATCACATCCCAAATATACCACAGTTTCGAGTGCACGTCAAGCCCGCCGAGCGGTTTTTCTTGGTTTTTTTGACGGGATTCGCGGGAACGAACTCACTCGGCGCGGCGGCAGGGCAGCGCGACGCATCCAGGTCGCGGGGGGGGCGGCGTCTCGCCGGGATGTCGGGATCATCTGCCCCGCCCCCATCGAGCGAAACAGGTGCATTGACACGCGTCCCCATTTTGCCCTTGCAAAGTTCCGCAGTCGTGATAGCCTACATGAATGCCGACACGAACGACAGAGCACGGGACCCGCGGTGAAATGTCGATCCCGCGAGTGCTCTTTGAGGCGCTCGAGCCGCGACTGCTGCTGAACGGGGCGTTCGACTGGGCACAAGGCGCGTGGGGGATCAAGGCGACGAACAACGGCTCCCCCGGGTCGCCCGACTGCACCGTCACGTGGCCGGGCGGCGCCGAAGACGGCAATGCGCTGGAGGTCCACTACGCCGTCTCCGACGCGCATGTCCCGCAGTTGTGGGCGTTCCTGACCGACGGGTTCTGGCGGCAGGTCAGCGACGGGAGCCCGTTCGGTACGTCGTATCGCCTGTTCCGTTACTACAGCAGCGCCGACGAAGACCGCGACACGTCCACCGCCTCGGACATGGAGGTGGTCGAAGTCACCGGCGACGGCGACCTCAAGCTCGTGATGAACTACACGAACAACGCCGCGGCCGGCGACCGGTTCGACATCCACGCCGAGGTCCTGCTCCATCCGCCCGACGAGCTCGAGACCAGCATGACTGCCTCCATCACCGTGACCAACGTGACGGGGGCCGACGTCACGCCGTTCTGGGACGGACACCGCGCCCTGGCGGAGCAGTGGGAACTGCTCGCCATCTCGTCGATGTACGTGGCCGACAACCTGACCGATGCGTGGCCCGCGTGGTACGACGCGCTGGATCCTGGGCACGATTACGTCGGCAACATCGGTGACGGCGGCTACATGAACGACGGGTTCTCGCAGAACGCCGGGCACAACGTCTCGACGCACGACGTGAAGAGCATCGTCGCCGGCGCCGTCGACCTGGATCTGGACCATAGCGAGGCGCTGTGCCCCCACGTGGTCGTGCCGGGATACGAATGGTACGACCAACTGGTGATGCTCGACCAGCCCGCGACGACTCTCGGCGTCGAGCACCTGTACGACCCGGCGAGAAACCACCGGGTCGAACTGCTCTCATGCGACGGCATCACAGACGACCCAGCCGACCTGAAGTGGGCCGCCACGTACAACCGCGACGACGCGAACATGGTCGACGGCGACAACGTGCAGGTGAAGCTGGGAATGGACGACGTTCTCAACGCCTGGCCGAACGGCGCGGCGCAGAGCCTCGACCTCAAGCTCACCGCCGGCGAAAACGTGCGAGACCTCACGGGCGCTGTTGACTCCTCACAACAACCACTGTGGGTCCGCGCCGGCAGCTCGCGGCACGGGCGGCTCACGCAACTGCCGGTGACCGTCACCAACACCGGGAACGTCGAAGTCAGAGGCCGAATCGTGATTGACCTCTACGCCTCGACGGACCCGCAACTCGACAAAGGCGCGGACACCAGGATCGCCACCCTGCAAGCGACGGTCCGTCTCGGACCGGGCGAGTCGGGGACGTACCGCTTCTCGATGCTGGACGCGCCGGAGCTGACGCCGGGGAGCTACTACCTCATCGCAGATGTCGACGCGCTGGACGCGGTCGACGAGGCCGACGAGACCAACAACGCCGCGGCGGGCGC
>CAZDHT010000189.1:0-213 GCA_964505325.1 uncultured Planctomycetota bacterium
CGGTCCTCGCCGCGATAGACGACGAAGTTCTTGAGATACAGCACGCCCTTCCCGCCGGTCCGGTTGCCGTGGAAGAAGATGCTCCGGAAGTCGGTCGCCGGGGCCACCGTACTCTCGATGACCGCGTTATAGCGGAACAGGTTGACGCGGTACAGGATCGGCCGCCACTGCTCGTCGACCCAGTAGTACGTCTTCGGGGTCGTGTTGTCGCGG
>CAZDHT010000189.1:223-10942 GCA_964505325.1 uncultured Planctomycetota bacterium
GGCGCCAGCCGCGCGAGGTTCGGCAGCACGACGTCGCGGGCGCGGGCGTCGAACACGTTGAACGGCACGCTCTTCACGCCGCCCGTCCCGCGGGCGAGGAACCCGATCTTGAGGCCGCGCGAGCCCTTGATCGGCAGCGGCATGTGGTGCTGCGTCCCCTTCCCCTTGTCGGCGAAGGTCAGTTCGGCGACCTTCGTGTAGACGAGGACGCCGCCGGACTCGGTGCCGGTGAGGTACTTGGGCGGCTTGGGAATCGCCTCTGCCACCCGGGTCACGCCGTCGGCGCGCTTCACGATGTTCACGCCGTCCACCGTGCCATAATCATTCACCGCGTGCCAGTCGGTGGCCTCCATCACGGACCACGAAAACATCCCGCCCTTGCCGGCGCGCCGGTTCCGGTTGATGTTCATCACCCACGCCTGGTCGTCGCCCACGTAAGCGGAGAGCTCCTTCAGCGGGATCGAAACGGTGAGAATCCACCCCTTGCCGTCCTCGATGGTCGCCTTGGCCACGGCTGAACTGTTCCACGACTTGTTGCCGCTTCGCCCGGGCTTGAAGGACGCGTCCATCACGGTGCCCAGGGTGTTGAAGCAGAACTGGTAGTACCACTGGCGCGGGTCGCCGGTGACGAAGAACTCGATGCTGTCGTCCGTGTAGACCGGGCCGTCGCGCTGGGTGACCTCCTTCTTGATGCCCTTGGTGTCGGGCTCTTCGCAGTCGACGCCCAGGTAGACGTGCGTGGGGTCGAACAGCACCCGCGCCGTGGTCCGCACGGGTCCCGCCTTCTTGCTGGTGGCGTGGCCCACTTCGAGCGGCGGGCATTTCTTCCAGAGCGGCGAGTTCAACGTCCCGTCGATCACGGGGCCTTTCTCCACCATCACCGCCTTTGTTTCGCCGCGCACGGCGGCCGGGCGTTCCTTCGCCGCTGCCTTCGCAACGCGCTCGGGCTGGGCGCAGCCCATCGCGCAGGCAATGGCAGCAACCGCGCAGATCACACTACGTCGCATGAGGATCTCTCCTGATTTGCGTCCCGATGTGGAGCGAAGCAGCCACACCAACATCCGGCCCCGTCTCGTGCTCTGACTTCCCCTGGTAGGGGCCGGTTCCACCCTTGCGTACTGGCACGCCGGGAGGGACTCGAACCCCCGACCCTCGGATTAGAAAGGGCTTCTATGGGGACTTGAGATGTTTTCTGCAACTCTTGGAAGGCCAAGACAATAGGGGATAACATGCCTCGTGTGCCCCGGAAAAGTGGCCAAAAAACAGGGGTATTGGTGGCCAAAAATCGGCCACGCGGCACTGAGACAAGTGTCAGTTCCGCATCACCGAATCGTCTGACAGAACGCTTTCGGTTACGCCACCAGTGTAACCGGATCACTTTCTGCATGCAAGGCCGAAAGACTTCGTGCCGGGGTCGACAGGTACATCGTACCCCCCTTGAGCCGAGAGAAGTGTATCGACGTGTAGGGGAGGAAGCAAGAAGATAGCCAGGTCTCTTTGAGGGTCCAACTCCCGCAGGTTCTCCGCCGGGCTGTCCCTGCCGAGAACTCCGTCCTCCGTCATGTTGCTGGACTTATGGCACTGTGCAAGTATCCTCTTGGGGGCCGCTGTGCAACGCCGTCCTGAACGCCGGGCATGTTGTGCCAAGCTGGCCGAGGCAGCCCGATTAGAGGGCAGATGGCCCGCCTCTTCGGCCGGCTGGAATTCTTGGGAGAAACAGATCGCGATGGAGGATGGCAAGAGGGGGTTCTTCGGTGCAGTTCCCGCAATGAGCGGGGAACTCGGACTATCATCGCAGACTCCGTTTTCCTTCGTCTATGACGGCCGCCGCTCGGCCGCATTGCTTCCCCTGTGGGAGCGCGCGGAAGAGGACGGGGCCGCGCGCGACGGCCGGGCTCTACAGGTGATCACCTGCGCCAACCCCCCGTCGGGGATGGAGGTGCGCTGCGAGGTGACGCGCTTCCCGGATTTCCCGGCCGTGGAGTGGGTGCTGCGTTTCACCAACGCCGGCCAGACCGACAGCCCGATCCTCGAAGCCGTCCTGCCGCTCGATCTCAGCATCGACATGCCGGCGGGCGACGTCGTCCTGCATCGCGCACACGGCAGCACCGCGAGCGACACAGACTTCCTTCCCATCGATGAGAAGTTGGCACCCGACACGGCCGTGAGCATGGCTCCGAACGGCGGCCGACCGTCCGACGGCGTGTTGCCTTTCTTCAATATGGAGTGGGCCGACGGCGGGCTGGCCTGGGCCATCGGTTGGTCCGGACAGTGGTCGCAACGGGTGGTGCGGAGCGGCGAAGAACGGCTTGACATTGAGGCCGGACAGCAGACGTTGCGGGCCAAACTCCGGCCGGGCGAGAGTGTGCGCACGCCGCGGATTCTGCTGGTGTCGTGGCGAGGGGCGGACCGGATGCGCGGGCACAACCTGCTGCGGCGGGCGCTTCTATCTCACTATGTACCCCGTCGCGACGGCCAGATCGCGATGCCGCCCGTCTCGCAGAACTGCTGGTTCCTCTACAACGAAGGGAACGGCACCACCGAGGAGAACCAGCTCAAGCACATCCGCGCGATGCCGGGGCTCGGGGTGGAAACCTGCTGGCTCGACGCTGGCTGGTTCGAGGGTGGCTGGCCGAGCGGCGTGGGAAGCTGGGCGCCCAGGGCCGACCACTTCCCTCGCGCCCTGAAACCACTGGGTGATGAAGCCCACAGACTGGGCCTCAAGTTCCTGGTCTGGTTTGAGCCGGAGCGAGTCAACCCCAACAGCCGCATTGCGAGAGACCATCCTGAGTTCGTCCTCGGCCGGAAGGACCGGGAGCGCGGCGACGGCCTCTTCAATCTGGGCGACCCCGCGGCGCGCGCCTGGCTGACCGACTACCTCTCCACGTGCATCGGCGACTGGGGTATCGACATCTACCGTACCGACTTCAACATTGCACCGCTCCCCTTCTGGCAGGGGGCCGATGAGTCCGGCCGTCAGGGCATCACCGAGAACCAGTACGTCACCGGACTCTACGCGATGTGGGACGAACTCCGCCGGCGGCACCCCCGCCTCGTTTTCGATGACTGTGCTTCGGGCGGACGTCGCATCGACTTGGAGATGATCAGCCGGAGCTACGTGCTTTCGCGCAGCGACACGATTTGCCTGCCCGGTTACACCGCCGCCTGGGACCAAGCCCAGACCGCCGGGCTGAGCCTCTTTGTGCCGGTGAACGCCACGTTGTCCACTTGCGGCGTGGCGACCCTGGCCAACGGGGAACCCTCGACCGTGGACCTCGACGAGTACGGACTGCGCAGCGCGGCCACGACCGGCCTTGGCATCTGCCAGGACACCTTCGCCCGGGACTTCCCGACCAATCTGCTCAAGAAAGTCATCGAGGAAGTCAAGATGCTGCGGCCGCTGTACAACGGCGACTTCTATCCGCTGACGCCCATCAACCTGAACGAGGACGTCTGGTGCGCCTGGCAGTTCGATCGACCGGAACTGGGCCGGGGCTTTGCCATGTTCTTCCGAAGGCCGAAGACGGCGCAGGCGTCCTTCGAAGCCGACTTGCACGGCCTTGACCGCAACACGAGCTATGAGGTGGACTTCGCCGACATCGCCAGGGTCCAGACGCTCACCGGTGACCAGCTTGCGCACCTGAGGGTCGAGATTCCCACCGCCCCTGGCAGCTTGCTGGTTAGCTACCGGAGACTGGACGGATAGGGACGAGGCCGCCTGATGGCGGAGGGCTTTCCGGCAGCATCGGGATCGACGCAGTCTTGACGCGCACGGTGCACCGGGTTACTATTCTGCTCGCGCCCAAGCCGCCGGCAAGAAATGCAGGGCAGCATTCCTGGCGCGATCGTAACGACGAATGAAATCCGGTTCTCCATGGAGCAGATTATGAAAGCATGGACGTGGGCGGGCTCGTTGGGCGTGCTGCTGTCGGTCACCTGTGCCCTCGGGGCGGACGAGGCGGCGAAGCCGCCCAAGCTGATTCTGGGGAACAGCACGGTCTGGCGGTGTCATTTCGTGAGCCGGGATCCCGTCGTGCGGATCGGCAAGGACATCAAGGAGGTCTGGCTCTACAGCTACGGCGGCGTCTGGGTGGTGCCGACCGGCAAGAAGAGCAACTGGATCCTGCCAGCGGTGAAGTCCGCCGCGCCCGCGGCGAACTGGACGGCTTCCGATTTCGGCGACCGGGCCTGGACGCGGCTGCGGGGGCCGTTCTTTGCCAGCCATCACGGCCACGCCTACTGCAAGGAGGTGGAGGGCGCCGGCTACACCGGCTTTGAGCGCATCTCTCCCACCCTGGCTGCGATGTGCGTTCGCGGCAAGTTCATGGTCGGCGACCCTGCGAAAGCTGGCGACATGAAGCTGTCTCTGGCCTATCGCGGCGGGGTCGTGGTTTACCTCAACGGCCGGGAAATCGCCCGTGCCGGCATCCCCGACGCGGAAAAGGGCAAGGGCATCGAGGCCATCGCCCAGGACTATCCGAAGGAGGTCTTCGTCAAGGACGACGGGAAGGTCATCAGTTGGGGGTTTGGCGACCCGCAGAAGTACTACCCCCAGCTCCAGAAGCGGATCCGAAAGCTCAATGACGTCACCGTGCCGGCCGGACTGCTTCGCAAGGGCGTGAACGTCCTGGCCATTGAGGCGCATCGAGCCCCGTACCACGAGTCGATTTTCGGCACGGGCGGTGGCGGAAGGGGCAAAGGGTATGTGATCAACTGGTGCACGGTGGGCATTACGGACATCAGACTGGCAGCGGCCGGCCCGGGGGTAACCCCCAACGCGGGCCGCCCCGCCGGCCCGCAAGTGTGGAATCAGAACACCGACATCCGCGCGAGCGCCTCCAACTACGGCGACCCATGCGAGCCGTTGAGGCCGATTCGGTTGGTCGCCGCCCGGAACGGCTCTTTCTCCGGTCAGGTGCTCGTGGGCTCGCCGGGGCCACTGCGGGGGATCAAGGCCGTCGCAAGCAGCCTGAAGGGTCCCGGCGTGATTCCCGCTTCGGCGGCCCGGGTGCGCTACCTGCTGCCGGACGAAGATACGAGGCTTCCGTTCGAGGTCCTGTCGCCCGAGGCGCCGGCTGAGGTCGCGGCCGGCAAGGGCGGCGCCGTGATGCCGGTATGGGTAACCGTGAAGGTACCCGCCGACGCGAAGCCCGGTGATTACACCGGTGTTCTGAGCATCACCGTTGACGGCTTCAAGCCCGTTCAGGCGCCCGTCAATCTGCATGTCGTCGATTGGGCCCTGCCGGATCCAAAGGACTTCATCAGTCATGTCGGGCTGGTGCAATCGCCGGAGTCGGTGGCCATGCGGTACAACGTGCCCCTGTGGTCGCCGCAGCATTGGAAGCTGATGGAGAAGTCCTTCGAGCTGATGGGACAGGCCGGGGCCGACGACGTCTTCATCACGGCTATTCGCCGCACGCACTTCGGGAATGAACACGGCATGATCCGATGGGTCAAGCAGGCGGACGGGACGCTCAAGCCTGACTTGAGCATCGCCGAGAAGTATCTGGACCTCGCGGTCAAACACCTCGGCAAAGTCCCGGTGGTGTGCATCTACTGCTGGGAGCCGTTCACCGGTTCCGTCTACGGCAGCCGAGTGTCCAAGCAGAGCAGGGGAATGCCATATACCGTTGTCGACCCGGCGACGGGCAAGCTCGAAGACGCTGAGGGGCCCTTGTGGGGCTCGCCTGAGATCCGAGCGTTTTGGAAGCCCGTCTTTGACGGACTGCGCGACATACTGAAGAAGCGCGGAATGGAAGGGGCATTGATGGTTGGCGTGGCGGGCGATAGCCGCCCGAAAAAGGATGCCGTCGAAGACCTCCGGGCTGTGGCCCCCGAGGCCAAGTGGGTGGTGCATTCACACGGCCGCGCCGACAGGCTCTTCGGGCAGCCGGTGGGATATCTGGCGGACGTGTGGAACTCGCCATCCGCGCCCGACCCAGAGCGGAGGCGGCTTTATGGGTGGAAGAACCCCCGCCTGCAAACGACCTTCCCGCGGTACGGCAGCAACACGGTCGGCGACATCCGGACCTGGTCGTCGCTCGCAAAGTACCGCCTGGCGCTCGAAGGAATGAGCGCCGCCGGTATTCGCGGCTTCGGCCGGATGGGGGCCGACTTCTGGAACGTCCTCAAGACCCGCCGCAGGACTTACGGCGGCGGCCGCGACATCATCGCCCGCTATCGCGAGAGCGACTGGGGACAACTCTATCTCGGCAACACCACATCCTATGTGCTGGCCCCGGGGCCGCAGGGCGCCCTCGCCACCGTGCGATTCGAGATGATCCGTGAAGGGGCGCAGGACCTCGAGGCCCGCGTCTTTCTGGAAAAGGCCCTGCTCGATCCAGCGCGCCGGGCCAGGCTGGGCGAGGAACTGGCCGGGCGCTGTCAACAGTTGCTCGACGGCCGCGTCCGGGCGATCATTTTCGCGAAAGCGAGTTGGCGGTTCTTCTCGAGCAGCCAGGACCTTCGGGCAAAGCTCTACGCGCTGGCGAGCGAAGCCGCGGGCAAGTGATCACGGCTTGCCGATGCAGAGCAGGCGCTTGGCCGAAGAGGACCGTCGATCCCAGCAGCAGCAGGGCCAAGCCCGATGCCATTGACGTCTTCATCGTCTGCTCCAATTGGTAATGCCTTCCGGCTCAGTTCTGTCCTGCCAGCTCGATATACGCACCTTGAGCGATCAGCCCGTCCTGAAGACAGCGGACATCGACGTTCCGTACGGCACCATCCCCCTGGGCCGCCAGACCGGCGGCGAATCCGGCCGCCTGGCCGGTGGCGAAGACTGCGGGCATCTGGCGGATCGAGCCCAACACCCCCCGGTCGCACGAGATGGCCCGCCCGGCCACCAGCAGGTTGGACACGCTCTGGGGAATCAACGTGCGATACGGGATGCCGTAGTGCTCGCCCTCGGGCAGTGTCTTGCCGGCGTGCGGATGCTCTCGCTGCTTCAGCTCCTCCGGTGTGCCGACCGCGTGAAGATCGATCTCGCGGCAGTAGTCCGCGATGTCGTCGGCGGATTTGCGCCGTTCGAAGTAGTGCTCCATGGTCAGCACGTATTCGCCGACGATCCGCCGCGTTTCGCGGATGCCCAGCAGGTTGCCGGTCGCGGCGACAAAGGCCTCCTCACAGCCGGGAATCCTGTCGCGCAGGTATCGGCACAGCTCGTGGCTCTGGCGGCGGCCCTCGATGATTGCGCGCGTGATCGAGTCGGCATCGTTTCCGTCGGTGTCTTTCTGGTGCTTGTAGTTGAAGCGGGCCGCGTTGCCGGTGGCCATGCCGTTGATGCACAGCAGGTCGTTGCGCCCGGACAACTCTCCGGACAGACTGGCCGCCTTGGTCAGCTCGAAGAACGGATTGGTCCGCGCCCACTTGATGTGGTCGGTTTCCTTCAGGCCCGCGATGAGGAAGCACAACGTGGAGGGCTGCATCAGGCCAGTCGCGTCGCCCTTGTCAAAGGGGCAGCCGGCGCGGGCCGCCAGATCGGCGTCACCGGTGGCGTCCACAAAGACACCCGCTCGCCACTCCTCCCGACCCGACTTGGACCATGTGTGCACGGCCGTGATCCGCTGGCCGTCCATGACCGGCTCGGTCATCGTCGTGAACAGACGCGGCTCGGCGCCGGAGGCGACGACCATCTCGTCCAGCAGCAGCTTGAGAGCTTCGGCGTCAATGGTCGTCCAGTCGTAGGGCGGTTTCTCGCCCGGCCTGGGGTCGGGCTTGGGGATGGCCGCGCCTCGCTCCAACAGGCCTTGCAGGACTTCCAGGCCGATCCCGCGAATGATGATGTCCTTCTGATCGGTGTAGGGCGCCAGCGTGGGAACCAGGCCGTTGGTGGCCATTCCCCCGAAGGCGCTGGAGGCCTCGATCAGCGCGGTCCGGGCGCCGGCCCGGCTGGCGGATATCGCCGCCGCCACTCCGGCCGGCCCGCCGCCGGCCACCACCACGTCAAACTCTCTCTTCTCGATCGTCATACGTTCACCTCGTGCCCGTGGACTCCAAATGCCGTTGCCGGGCGAGCCCGAAGGCCCGCGGGCTACTTCTCCAGCTTCTCTTGCATGGTGGCGGCGGCGGCGAATAGGCGCCTTGACAGGTCCTGCCACCCCCGATGGTTCAACTGGTAGAAGGTGGTCTGATACGCGAACCGCGGCTCCCGGGTGACGGCCTCGTAGCGGTCGCGCAGCAGCCGCTCGCAGGTGGCGACCAGCGCGGGGCCAAGCGATGCGGCATGCTTGTCGAGGGCGTCGGACAGGAAGAGGACCGCTTCGGCCTCTTGCAGCCCCTCGCGGAGGGACTCGAACCGGACCAGCGGCTCGGCCCCCTGCGGACCGGGGTAGGTCAGGGACGGCGGCATCAGGACGCCCGGGTAGGGCTTCGCGTTGGGCCAGCGGCCGAACAGGGCGCTGCCGTACCGTCCGCTGCTGGGGATCAGGCCCGGCCAGTAGTCGAGACCCATGTGGCCGAAGCCGCGCTGCCGGCTGTACAGGCTCCACTCGGGGAACGTCCGGAACGCCCACGTGCCGCCGCCGCCGAAGAGCATACGATAATACAGCACGCCCGGCGCGGACAGGTGCCGCGAGAGGGGAAACGCCCGGTCGTATCCGACCGGCGAAACCCCGTAGATATGTTCGTTGTAGACGACCTGGCCCCCGCCGGCGAGCGGGTAGGGGGCCGGCGAGCGCGTCGGCCGGTGGCTGCTCTTCATCCACCGGGCACCGGAGAGAATCTCGTCGAACATGCGGGTGACCTCTTTGGGAGGGTTCGCATCGCCCAGGAGCCCCAGGCACATCGACGCCTCCATCCCCTCCGCCGCCAGACGCTTCCGGACGCCCCCGAGCACCGGCGCCCAGAACGCCTTGCTCTCCTTGGTTCCGTAAGCGGGGACCCGGAGTTCCACGCGTCCCCCCGTCTTCCGGTCGCGGACGGTTACGGTGACGGGCGGGTCGTTCCGCGTGCGCCATCCATCCGTCTGCCAGACTTGGATGGCGACGAACGGCGGAACGCCCAAGTGCTTCCGGACCAGCTTCAGATAGCGTTCCAGGACGGTGAAGTCGTGGTCGAACGTTCCGTCTGCATTCCGAATCCAGGTTACCATGCCCTCGTCATTGCCGTACATCGTATGCCTGATCAAGGGCAGGATCACCAGCTTGTTCCCCACCCGGCCGAGCAGTTCATAGCTCCTGTCCATCAGCTTCCAGTGCGCCTCGGACCAGGACGCCACCTTGTAGCTCAACGCCAGCGCCTCGGGGGACTGATAGAGAGCGACCGTGGTGCGGAACCGGAGCGGGTCCGGCAGGACCCAATTGGCGACATGCAGGCGGACGGGAACGGGGACGGGGGCCTGGCCGTCCACGGAAACGGTCAGCGTACCGGTGTAATCGCCCGGCCGCGCGGCCTTGGAGACCTGAACCGACAGCCAGACGGACTCGATGGCCGCCCGGCGCAGCGCGGCCTCCGCCGGGGTGTCGCCCCGCCGCAGTCTCGTGTTCACCCTGACCTCGGCGGGCGGGGAAGCGTGCAACTCCCAGTTGCCGTACAAGACCTTCACGTTCTTCGCCGGGATGGCCTCTTTGCCGCCGGCGCTCTTCAGTTCCGACACGACCGCCTTCAGGCCCCGGACGGCTTCGGCCGAGCTGACCATAACCCTCCCGGCGACGACGCCGTTCCGGGCGCCCGTCAACTCGACGGGCCTGAGCGGCTCGTTCGAATCGCCGTACTCCAGCCCCTCAACACAGGCGTTGCGGTCGAGGTTCCACACCTGCACCCCCTTCGAGCGCCGGCAGTTGGGCGCCGCGCCAGAGCCGACGGCTTGCAGGCGGAGCGAGCCGAGGAGTGCATGCTGCCACGCATATCGGCTCGTGCTCGGCAGCCAGGTCCGCGCCTTCGGGGCCAGATCGCTGCGGTGCACTTCCACCGCCAAGACGTTCAGGCCCTTGCGCAGATGCCTCAGCGGCAGCGTCACCGGAGCCAGGGCGCGGTCGCGCTTGGCCAGTCGGTCCCACAAGTCCTTTTCCGTCTGGGCCAGCTTTGCACGACGGCTGGGATGGCCGGGAATAACCCGGCCTTTTGAGTCAACGTATGTCTCGGGCGGATACGGAGCGGCCGGGGTTGCCGGCGTGAGGTCGCCCGCGGGGAGATGTGTGCGCGCCACCTCCTCGCCGTTCAGATACACGACCACACCACCGCGGTACTTCATGGAGAGACGCAGACCCTTGATGGCGGCCGGGTCCGAGACCGCGAACTTAGCTCGCAGCAGCACCACGCCGGTATCCAGGCCATGGAACGGGGCTTTGCCCAACCGCCCGGTACGAGTGCGCGGCCAGGCGAGGTCGTTGAACTCTGGCTTGGCCCATCCCTCCTTGGGCGGCACGGGGCTGAGCGCCGCGGCGGCCCTCCGGCTGAGTGTTTGCTTCCTGCGCCCGCCGCCAAACAGTTCCACCTCCGCGGCGTCGGCCGCCTTCGGCACGAACACGACGGCGCGTGACGCCTTGTGCCAGCGCCAGTAGGTGCCAGAGTTCAAGATGTCAGATCCGGGTGGCTCCGCGCCCAACGCGCCCGCACCGGCCGCGAGAAGGAAACACCCCGCAATAGGCCATATCAACAACTTCGTCAAGACCTACCTCCTTGGTGACACGGATGCTATCCCCAGCGCAGTTGAAAGTCGTCAGCCCCGCCGTCGCGCGACACCTTCGGCTTCTGGGTGAATTTGTAGACCGCCTGTCGCTT
>CAZDHT010000190.1:0-10890 GCA_964505325.1 uncultured Planctomycetota bacterium
GCAGTACTGCCACTCGCTGCCTGCCCGACGCAGGCGGGGCTGTCCCCGCTTTCCGCCTTCACTTGGCTGAAGTGTTACGATTCGACACGTTTGCGCTTGCGCCGGGCCGAGCCGGCGGCATAATAGTGTGCGAGAGGAGCCGGGCGCTGCCCGGCTCGAAGAACCCGCCACAACAGGAGGGTCGGAGCCGTGAAGAAAACGGCGTTGGTGATGATCCTGGGGCTGGCGTTCGCGCTGTCGGGCTGCGGCGGCAAGAAGGACGACGACGAGGGGAGCGGCAAAGGGCAGCCGTCGGCGGGGCAGGGGCCGAGGGGCTCCGTGCCGCCCAATGTCAAGCTACCGGGCGGAATGGAGATCGACTTCGCCAAGAGGAAGGTAACCGGCGAGGACCCAGAGAGCGGGGCCAAGATTGAGTTCGGGCCCGGCACGAAGATCTGGGATGGCTTCCCCAAGGACGTCTACCTCTACAGCCCCGCACAAGTGCAAGCGGCGGGTCATAAGGGCGAGGAAGGTACGCTCCAGTTGATGACCGACGACAGCGTGGACAAGGTCCTGGGCGCGTACAGCGCCAAGATGAAGGCCAACGGCTGGACCGAAAAGACGCCGCCGATCCCACTGGCCCAAATGAAGGTGCGGCAGTATACGAAGGGTGACAGGAACGTCACGGTGATCGTCCATGCGGCCGACAAGAAGACCCTGATCAAGCTGGCCGTGGGCAAAGACTAGCTCGCGGCGTGTCATCTCGGCCGGCTCTGGGAGACGGGACATGACGGCAGGCGACCCGCCGAAGAGAAGCCGGCGCGCCGCCGCCATATGGATCGTGCTGGCGGTGGCCTTCGCGGCCCGGGCGACGATTCTCGTACTGGCAGGGATCGCCACGGCCGACCCGAGGGTGCACCACTCCCCCGACACGAAGGCATACGTGGCGTTGGCGGAGGAACTGCATGCCAGCGCCCGCTTCCAACGCGGCGGCGAACCCGAGATCGTCCGGACCCCGGGATATCCGCTGCTGCTGCTGCCTGGGATCGCGCTGGGCAAGCTCGAGGCGACCACCGTCGCGCTCCAGATCGTACTGAGCTGTCTCACGGTCTATCTGGTGTACCGGATCTGCCTCGCGCTTTTCGGCCGAACGGCGGTGGCGTTGCTGGGCGCGGCGCTGTACGCGCTCGAGCCGCTCTCCATCATCTACTCGAGCATCTTGTTGACCGAGACCCTGTTCACGTTCACCACGGCGTTGTTCTTGTACTGCCTGGTCGGATATCTGAAGGGCGGCGGGCCCCTGGGTCTCGTGGTGGCGGCCGTTGCTCTGGCCGCGTCGGCGTACGTCCGGCCGGTCAGCTACTTCCTGCCGCTGGTAGTGGGGCTGGGCCTGCTCGTGCGTGCCGCATTCACCCGGCCAATCCGCCGCCGGCTGTTCGTTCACGCAGGCGTGTTCTTCGCGGTGGCGATGGGCCTGGTGGCGGCATGGCAGGTCCGAAACGCCGCTCTCACCGGGTACGGCGGCTTCTCGGCCATCGCGGATGCCAACCTGTACTTCTACCAGGCGGCATCGGTACTGGCGGCGGACGAGGACTCGTCATACTACGAGATGCAGAAGAGAATGGGGTACCGGGACGAGGAGGTCTATCTCCGCGAGCACCCCGAACAGGTCAACTGGACCCGGGCTCAGAGATACCGGCACATGGGCCGGAAGGGCAGAGAAATCCTCATCCGTCACCCGATGACGTACGCGAAGATTCACGTCAAGGGGATGGCCCGGGCGCTGCTCGATCCCGGCGCGTTCGAGTACTTGAAGCTGTTCAAGGCGTATCCACAGTCCGGGGGCCTGCTGGGGGTGGTGGTGGATAAGGGCGTAGTGAGCGCGGCTAGGACCCTCTACGACGAACAGCCGCGCGTGTTCTGGAGCAACCTGGGGCTCGGCGTGGTTCTGGGCGTGTATCTGTTGTTCGGCGCGATCAGCCTGTTCTTCCGGTCGGTCCGGAAGCACACCGGCGCCGTGGCGTGTGCCCTCGTCGCGCTCTATTTCCTGGTGCTTTCCGGCGGGCCGCACGCTCTGGGGAGGTTCCGGCATCCGATCATGCCGGTGATCTGCATCCTGGCGGCGGCGGGCATGGCGGGTCTGACGAGAAGGTTCCGCAGAAAGACAGACGCGTAGCAAGGCGAGCTTTGTGTTTCTTCGTGCCCTCGCGGCTGGGTCCCGCTTCACAGCTCGCGCAGGGTTTCCGCCGGATCAGTCCGGGAGGCGACGTATACGCCCCCGAGGCTCGGCAGCACGGTCAGCACGACGGCCAGGCCGAGCGCCACGCCGTACGTCTGCCATACCAGGGAGCGAAGCTCCGTCGTCACCTGCGAGGCGTTGCGCAGACCCACCATGCCGCCGAACCAGCAGCCCAGCACGCCGCCGATGACCCCGAGGATGAGCATCTTCTCAAGGAAGATCCACACGACGTGCTTCCGCCGCGCGGCGATGGCGAGGAGGATGCCCATCTCGCGCCGGCGCGCCCGCGCGCTCAGCACCGAATAACTCCCGATGATGAGCATGCCGAAGATGAGGGCGAGCCCGCTGAGGAGGGCGGTGTTGCGCCGGATGCTCGTCTCGGCCCTGGCGCGGCCCGTCGCCAGCGCCACGCGATGATAGACGTTAACGCGCGGCTCCTGGTTCTCGCCCGCCAGGCGGCGGCCGATCTCGTCCTCCAGCGCCTTCAGGTCGCTGGCCGCGGAGGTCAGGCTCATCGCTTCGATCACGTTGATGACTTGGCCCGTGCCGAAGTACTTCTGAGCAACCGTGATGTCCACGAACACTTTGGCGTCTTGCACCGTGCCGGTCGGCGCGAGGACGTTCCGGACCTTGAGGCGCGTGAATTGCGGTGGCTTGCCAAGGAAAACAAACGCCGGCTCCTTGGGATCCATGCCGAGGCGTCGGGCAGCGTCGCTGCCGACGTCGGCCTGGCCGATTTCGAGGCGGGGTGCGGCGGCCTGCTTGTCAGCCGCCGTGGCCAGCGGATCCTGCTCGGCGGTCAGGCCGGCCAGGACCAGCTCCTCCCCCTGGATCAGGGTCCTCCGTTGCAGGCTGCCCAGGAATCGGCGGGCAGGAAGCTCGCCGGTCGCTGCGGGCTTTGCAAGAAAACTGACGTCGGACTGCGGGAGGGTCCGGTTCCCGAACTCGCCCTTGCGGTAATCGTAGAGCGTCAGGCCCTTGGGGAAAATCAGGATGTTCCGCCCCGCCCGGAGCATATCGCGGCTGACCTTTTCGACCGCGATCGCCGTCCGCACCTGCATGGAAACGATCAGGCCGACGCACACGACAATGCCGATCAGAATCAGCAGCGTCCCCAGCTTACGGTGCCAGAGTTCTTTCCAGACGAGGTGACGAAAACGCATGCCGCTTGGCTTCAACCTCCTTCGCCGTCGATGATCTTGCCGCGTCTGAGCCGGATGATGCGGTCCGCGCTCTTGCCGAGTTCAGTGTCGTGCGTCACCAGCACAGTGGCCACGCCCTCATTGCGGAACGTCTGGAGGAACTCCATCACCGTGTCCGCCGTCTCTTCGTCGAGGTTGGCGGTCGGCTCGTCGGCCATGATGAGCGCCGGGTGACTGATGAGGGCGCGGGCCAGCGCGACGCGCTGCATCTCGCCGACGCTGAGCTTTGACGCCGTCTGGGTGAGCCGTTCCTCCAGGCCGACTCTCTCAAGACACGCCCCCGCCAGCTCGCGCTGGTTGCGGCTGCTCATCCCGGTCGTGATCAGCGGGAGCTGCACGTTCTCCATCGCCGTCAGGTATGGAATCAGATGAAAGGTCTGGAACATGAAGCCGCAGTACTTCAGCCGGAGCGCGGTGCGGGCCGGACCACCGACGTCGTAGAACGACGCGCCGTCGACCAGGACCTTGCCGGCGGTGGGGCTGAGCAGGCCGCCCATCGAGAGCAGCAGCGACGTCTTGCCGCTCCCACTGGGCCCGACGATGGCGACGAACTCGCCCCGGTCGATGTGCAGGCTGATGTCGTCCAACGCCGTGATCGCCTTGTGGCCGCGCCCGTACACCTTGGTGACGTGTTGAACGTCGAGCATGGGGTCAAAGCTCCCGTAACGTTTCCGCCGGGTCGGTGGTGGATGCGATGACCACGCCGACCAGGCTGGGAATGAGCGCCAGGATGAGCGCTCCCGCCACCGCGACCAGATATAACTCACCCGCGCTCATATTGAGAACGTATTGCCTCAGCGCGGGGTGGTTTGGGTTGAAACCCGAAGCGCCGTAGAGGGTGACCAGCAGGTTGCCGAGGAAGCACCCAACCAGGCCCCCGGCCACGCCGAGGATCATCATCTTGAGTTGGAGCAGCCACGCCACGTCGGCTGGCCGGGCGGCGATGGCGAGCAGGATGCCCAACTCCTTTCGGCGCTCCTGGGCGCTCCAGATCGAGTATCCGGCGACTACGACGATCCCGAACACCACCGCGACGATGGTCAGCAGGTTCATGTGCTCCATCGTGCTCTGTCGCGCCCCGCGCCGCGCGTCTACGATAGCCTGGAAATGGTACGCGTTGCCGCGCGCCTTCTTCGTCTTCTTGTCGGTCAGGTGCCTATTGATCTCCTTCGCGATGCGCGGCAGGAACTGCTGCGCGCACATGCAGCTTACCGCCTCGATGGCATTCACCACCCTGCCCGTTCCGAGCAGCGCCTGCGCCTGGGCGAGGTCGACGAACACCTTGTAGTCGTCCGCGGTGCCCGTCTCTTTGCGCACCGTGACGACCTTGAAGGTCTGCGCCTTATCCCCTTCGCCGAGGGTGAGGGCCGCGCCCTTCCCGAGGCCGAGCGCCTCGGCCGCCCGGTAGCCCAGTTCCGCGTCCTCTCTGCCCAGCGCCTTCTGAGCGCCCCTGGTGACCGCCTCCGGCGCCTCCAGGTCGATCTCCACGGTGATGCCGCACAGGACGAGCGGCTCGCCCCGGATCGTGAACTCGCGCTGGAGGGTGCCCTGGAAATGCCGCGCCAGCAACTTGGGCCGGTGCCCGATGCAGAAGTCGGCGACGGACTTGACGTCCCCCTCGGGGAACGTGTGGTTGCCGAACTGGCCCGCCCAGTAGTCGTCGAGTGTCATGCCGGCGGGCAGCACCACGATGTTCTTGCCGAACTCGAGCATCGCCTTGCGCATCTCGTTGATGCCGCCCTGCGAGACGCGCCGGAAGGCCACGACCAGCGCCACGCACAACGCGATCCCGATGACGATGATCACCGCGCCCAGCTTCCGGTGCCGGAGTTCTTTCCAGACGATGTGGCTGATGCGCATGCTGTGTTCGTCTCTCGCCGGTTACTTGCCGAGCAGCAATGGCTCCCCGCGGACCTCCATGCCGAACCCTCCGCACTGGTCTGCCGTGGCGAGAAGCTGGATGGTGAACGCCAGCCGCTCCTCCGTGTCTTCGGCTTCCACCTCTTGTAGGACTGCCCGTCCCTTGCCGAACGTGACGTACACCCGGCTCTCCTTGGGCGCCTTCTCGAGGCCGAGGTTCTGGAGCAGCTTCGCCTCCCGCTGGTCGGTCGGGTCCACCACCACCGTGCCGACCTTGAGCTTCATCGCCACGTTGACAGCCTTCGCCGCTCCCTTCGCGGCCTTCAGCGACGCCGCGTGCCCCTTCATCTTCTTGTTGCCCAGCACCAGGAAGACCGCCTTGTTCTTCTTCAGCGCGTCCATCAGGGCCGCTTTGCCCGGCGAGGTCATCAGCACGTCGACCCGCTTCGCGTCCAGCTTGCCCTTGAACGTGGCCAGGCACCAGCCCGTCGGCGCCAGCACGTACGTCACGGGGAATTCCTTCACCTGCCAGTACTTCGCGATCTTGCCGCCGCGCTTGGTGCTCACGTCGTACGCCTCGAAATCGACGTTCGTTCGCTTGGACCACTTCTTCGACAGCGCCTTCAGCGTGTCCAACGATTCGTCGTTGTCCTTGGTGCCTGGGTTATGGAACAGCAGGACCGTGTACCGGGGCAGTTCTTCCTTCTCGCTCAGCTCGAATTGGCTCACCGTGCAGGCCAGCAGGTGTTGCACCGGCGTGACCAGCGCCAGAAGCAGGGCGAGGCTGCAGCGGAGCCACAGTTTCGGCAACGTGACGGGACGTGTCATTTCCGCTTCTCCTAATGCGACTCTGCAGGCCGCCGGGAAAAACCCTGCAAACCCACAGCAAACACTACGGTTTTCTTCTAGCGTGATTATAGCGCCGACTGTTGACTTCGCCAAACCTTTTTGACGCCGCGAACGGCGCGTGGTATCATCCCCGCCGTCCCACAACGAAAGGAGAAAGGCCATGGCCAAGCTGTTCGGACGAACGTACACGAAGGAGCAATTGCTGGCGCGGACGGGCGACATCTCGCAGATCGCGGGCGTCCGCATGGTCGAGTTCACCGAAGGCCCGCAGAAGGGAGTCGCCGCCGCCGAGTTCAAGACCGGCTCCGGCCTCAACTTCACCGTACTGCTCGACCGCGGCATGGACATCTCCTCCGCCGACTGGTGCGGGGTGCCGCTCGCCTGGCGCTCGTCGGCGGGCGAGGTCCATCCCCACGCGTACGACCCGCGCGGGCTGAACTGGATCCGAAGTTTCTACGGCGGCCTGGTCGTCACGTGCGGCCTGACCAACATCGGCAACCCGTGCGAGGACGACGGCGAAGAGCTTGGCCTGCACGGCCGCGCCTCGAACCTGATGGCGTCCGACGTCGCGCACGGCGGATACTGGGACGGAAACGAGTACGTGCTGTTTGCGGAAGGCAGCCTGCGCGAATCGCGCCTGTTCGGAGAGAACCTCCTCCTGCGGCGCCGCATCAGCGCCGTGATGGGCGAGAACCGCCTGTTCATCGACGACATCGTCACCAACGAGGGTTCACGCACCTGGCCGCACCTGATGCTTTACCACATCAATCCCGGGTTCCCCGTCGTCGATGCCGGCGCCCGGCTCCTCGCGCCCAGCCGCAAGGTGACGCCGCGAAACGAGCTGTCCGACAAGGAGATTGACCGCCACGCGCGGTTCATTCCGCCCGCCCGAGGATACGAGGAGCGCGTGTACTTCCACCGGCTCGCGGCGGACCGCAAAGGCGACACCGTCGCCGCCGTCGCCAACATGAAGAAGGGCGACGCGGGGCTGGGGGTCTACGTCCGCTTCAACCGACGCCAGTTGCCCTGGCTCATCGAGTGGAAGATGATGGGCGAGCGGGACTATGTCGTCGGCATCGAGCCCGCGACCAACACCGTCGAAGGGAGGGCTGTCGAGCGCGCCGCCGGCAGACTCGAGGTGCTCGAGCCCGGTGACAACCGGTACTACAACCTGGAAATCGGCGTCCTGGCCGGCGGCCGACAGGTCAACGCCGTCCGGCGCGAAGTGCGGGCGATGCTGTGAAGGAGAACGCCGTGCCGAGGGCCCTGCTCTGCCTTGTCGCGGGCGTCGTTTCCCTGACCGCACCGGCTCCGCTCCAGGCCGCGGGCCGGACCGGGCGGACGGTGACCGTCCGCAAGCCGCGCATCGGGCTGTGGGAGCTGGCCGACCGGCTTCACTGCGACCACCGGGCGTACGTCGCCGCACCGACGGACCTTTACCGGCACACGGTGACCGTGCAGACCGGTCGGCAGACCGCGCAGGCGCTCCTCCGCCAGGCCGCCGCCTCGCTCCGCGTCGACATCGAGTTCGTCACGCACCGCGGCCGGACCGTCGCCTGCCTCTGGGACCAGCCCCATGCCGCCGACCTGCGCGCCCTGGTCGCATTGGCCAAGAGCGAGGACGAGACCGACCGCTGCACCGCCGCTCGCTGGCTGCCCGTCGCCGGCAGCCGCCAGACCGTCACCCTCGCCGTCCGCCTGCTCTCTGACGGCAGCCCGCGCGTCCGGCAGTACGCCGCCTACTTCCTGATGGAGCACTGCGGCACGCAGTTCTTCGACTCCCGCCTCTCGCCCATCGCACTGGTCGCCACCCCGCAGACGGCGCGGTCGCTCATGCACGACCTCCAGGCCCCGCTCCCCAAGCGCAAGTACACGCTGCTGCAACTCGCGGCCATCGTCGGCGACCCCGCCGCCATCCCCGCACTGACCGATATCCTCGGAACCTTCTACAAGCTGGACGCGGAGCTGCGCGGGCCGAACAAGACCAGGCGACACCTCGACATCTCGAAGCTCGACTACGCCTGTGCGGCGCTGGGCGCCATCGGCGGCGCCGACGCGGAGCGCGCCCTGCTCGATGCCCTCAAGAAGCTGACCGGGTACCGGACGCAGTACCCGATCAAGGGGCTGGGCCTGCTGCGCACGCCGGCGGCCTGCGACGCCCTCCTCGGCGCGTTGAAATCCGAGGACGTCTACCTGGCCCGTACGGCGATTCACGCGCTGGCCTGGCGGGGCAACGTCCGGGCCGTCGGCCCGCTGACGGCGCTGCTCGCGGACAAGAAAACACCAGGGAACGTGCGGCCGGCCGTCTGCCGTGCGCTCGTCCGGATCGGCACGCCCCCCTCGGTGGCGGCGGCCGTCAAGCTGCTGCGCACGGAGACCGAGCCGGCGCGCCTCGCCGGGCTGTGCATGACCCTGTGCCGCGAGCCGGCCGCGGCGGACGCCATCGCCGCGGTCACCAGGTCAGAGACGCCGCGCACCCGGCAGGCGGCGGTCACCGCGCTCGGCCTGACCGGCTCGGACAAGGCCGTCCCGATACTGGTCAAGCTGCTCAAGCACGCGGAGAAGGGCACCCGCTCACGCGCGGCGCTCTCGCTGGGCCGGATCGGCGGGCGCGCGCCGGCCGACGCGCTGATCGCCTGCCTGGAAGACGGGGACGTGGACCTGAAGTGCAGCGCCGCCCAGGCGCTGGGCGATGCGGGCGACCCGCGCGCCGCCGCGCCGCTGCGCCGGGCGCTCACGCACGCCGAGCCGAGGCTGCGGGCGCTGGCCGCCCGGGCGCTGGGCAAGATCGGCGGGCCGACGGATATCGCCGCCCTGGTCGCCGCCTCGAAGGCCAAGGCGGAGACGCGGGACGCCTACAACGCCGCGGGCTCCGCGCTGCGTCAGCTCGGGCTCATCGGCGGGCCCGGCGCCGCCAAGGAACTGGCGGCCGCGGCGAAGACGGGCAACACCGACGCCGCACGGGCGCTGCTCCTCTCGCGTGATTCCGATTGCGTCCGCGCCGCGCGCATCGCACTGGCCGGCGAAGACGCCGCACTCGCACGGGCTGTGCTCGCCGCCGTCGAGACGCACCCGCACCGGCCCCCGCCCATCACCGCGTTCCACGCCGCCCCGAGCCTGCTGCGTGAGCTGCGCTCCGACGAGCCCGCGGCGCGCATCCGCGCCGCACGACGTGCCCGGCGGCTCGCGGACCCGCGCTGCATCGAGGTCCTGATGGACCAGGTGGTGAACGACGCCGACGCGAGGGTCCGCTTCAACGCCGCGCTGGCGTTCTCGCCCCAGTCGCCGACGGGCCGGGTGCTGGTCGACTCGCGGTGCGTCGAGGCCCTGGTCGAGGTGGTGAAGAGCGAGAAGGACGCGGGCGTCCGGCGGAACGCGATCCAGCAGATCCATCGGCTCGGGCTTAAGGACCGCCCTGACATCGCCCCGCTGCTCCGGCAATAAGCGGCGGCGGAGCGGAGAGCAGGACCTACCCCCGCCACTTCCGTTCCGTGTAGCGCTCGTTCATTCTCTGCCCGAGAGAGCGGACCAGGTCGGGGTTGTCCGGCGCGATGTTGTGGAGTTCGTCGGGGTCCTCTGCCAGATCGTACAGTTCGCAGTCGGCGTTGTAGTTCTGCACCAGCTTGTGCCGGTGGGTGCGGATGAGGCGGAAGCCGCGGATGGCGCTGACGGTTTCCGTCCGGTGTTCGTCGGCCGTCCCGCGCAGAATCGGGCCGAACGGCCGCGCGTCGATGCTCTCTTGCGGCGCCAGACCGGCCAACTCGCAGATGACCGGGTTCACGTCGATCAGCTCGATCAGCGCGTCCGAAACGCGCCCGCCCTCGATGCGCGGGCCGGCGACAATCAACGGGACCCGCAGCGCCGGCTCGTACGGCAGCGACTTCGAGTGCAGGCCGTGGTCGCCGAGCATCTCGCCGTGGTCGCTCGAAAAGATGACGTACGTGCTGTCGAGCATGCCCCGGCGTTCGAGAACGTCGAGCATCGCCCCGACCTGCTCGTCGATCACCTCGATCGCCGCGCAGTACTGCCGCCGCATCACGGCGACCTCGTCGGCCTCCATGTTGAGCCGCCTCCTGCGGACCGATTCGGGCTTGCCGGCCAGCGAGTCCCGGATCGCCGGAGGCATCGTCGCGTTCCGGTACCGGTCGGCATATTCGGTCGGCGGGTCGAACGGACCGTGCGGGCCGACGAAGCTGACGAAGTAATGCCAAGGGAAATCGTCCGGGACGCGTTCGAGCCACTCCGTCGCGCGCCGGCCGATGTAGACGTCCTCAAACGCATCCGTCGGCAGCACCGAGTCGTGGGTCGCGTTCTTGATCCAGCCCGTCGCGCGCCGGGCCTGGTAGTCCTCGTAGAACTTCTGGAGCAGCCCCTTCTGCTGGAGGTAGTAGTTGTACGGCCCGCGCGGTGTGGGCGAGCCGCCGGCGTGCATCTTGCCCTCGCACTCCTCGGGATGAGTGAACCCCCATCCGTAGACGCACGGCCGGTCGCCGTTGCGGCCGTTGTACGGGTCGGGCTTGGCCAGATCGAGCTTGCCGACGCACCCGACCCGGTAGCCGGAATCGCGCAGCCGCTGGTAGTACGTGGCCGCGCTGAGCGGCAGGAAGCTGTTGTTGTCGAGTGAGCCGAGGTGACACGGTTGCAGCCCGGTGGCCAGTCCAATCCGCGCCGGCGCACACACCGGGCAGTTGGTGGTGGCGTGGGTGAACCTGACGCCGCGCGCGGCGAGGCGGTCGATGTTCGGCGTGCGAATGAAGTCCG
>CAZDHT010000191.1:0-10877 GCA_964505325.1 uncultured Planctomycetota bacterium
CGGCAGATGGCGGCTCGGACTTCGCCCCAGGCGACGTGATCTTCATGCCGGGCGGCGAGAAGCACTGTTTCAAGAACACCGGCGCGGAACTGGTCACGATGTTGTGCCTGGTGCCGCTGGATGCAAAGAAGAGCTAACCGCGTATCCGGCCAGCGGAGGCTGGAGATGACAAGGCCATCTCGTACCGTTTGGACACTCGTCCTGCTGGGGGGACTCGTGTTGCCTGGGGCCGCCCTGGGCGCGTCCGCCAAGGACATGGTGGGCAGCGCCGACGGCTTCTTCCTGAACCGGGAATACCGGTTCGCGATCGACGAGTACACGAACTTCCTGGCGAAGTTCCCCAACCACGCCGAGGCGCCGCGCGCACAATTCCAGCTCGGCGAGTGTCACTACCGCCTGAAGGAGTACGGCAAGGCGGTCACCGCTTTCAACGCCCTGGTCGCCAAGAATCCGGCGGAGCAACTTTTGGTCAAGGGCCTGTACCGGCTGGGCGAGTGCGAAACGAAGTTGGGGCATGCGGATGAGGCGGCAAAGGCGTATGGGCGCCTGGTGCGGCGGGCGCCCAAACATCGGCTGGCGCCGGCGGCACTGTCGGCCCAGAGCGAGGCGTTGTACAAGCTCAAGAACTTCAGCCAGGCGGCGGCGGCGTGCGAAAAACTGATTAAGGACTATCGCACCAGCAAGTACGTGCCGGTCGCCTGGCACACGCTGGGCTGGGCCCGGTTCGAACAGCGAGACTACTCCCGCGCCGCAGACGCCTTCAACACCGTGGTGACCCGCCATCCGAAAGAGCCGGCGGCGGCGCCGTCGCAACTGAAGATCGGCGAGTGCTACTATGAGTTGAAGCAGTACCCGAAGGCCCTTGCCGCCTACAGCAAAGTGGTGCAGAGCTTCCCGGGCGACTTGAGCGACGAAGCGCTGATGGGCGTGGGGAGCTGCCATTTTGAGCTGAAGGCTTACGAAGACGCGGCGCGGGCTTTCGAGAGCGTCGCGGAGAAGTATCCCAGGGTCAAGGACGCCCCGAACGGGCTGCTCAACGCGGCGAAGTCGTATCTGGCGGCGGGCAAGCCGGACAAGGCGATCGCCGCCGCCGACAAGTTCGATGCCACGTATTCCAAGACGGAATTCGCCGCGCGAATGACCGCGGAGCGGGCCCGCGCCCTGCTGAAGCTCAAGCGATTCGACGAGGCGGCGCGGCGATTTGCCGCCGCCATTCAGGCCGGCCTGCCGCCGGAAGAGCAGCCGGCGGCGTTCTTCGGGCTCGGCGACGCGCTCTTCGAGGCAAAGCAGTTCAAGGAAGCATTGACCGCCTACTCGCAACTGACCGCCAAGTTCAAGGACCGCAAGCTGGCCGAGAACGCGGCGTACTCGATCATCTTCTGCCACGCCGGGCTGGGCGAGATGACCAAGGCCGTCGCCCAGTGTCGCAGCTTCGAGCGGACCCACCGCAAGAGCCGGCTGCTGGCGTCCGTCAAGCAGGTAGAGGGCGAATACCAGTACCGCCTGAAGAACTACCCGGCCGCGCGCGACGCCTGCATGGCATCGCTCCGGCTGGATGCCAAGGGCGAGTACGCCGATGACGCGATGTATAAGCTGGCGTGGGCGCACCGCCAGCTCGGCGACAATGTCAAGGCGAAGCAGCAGTTCCTCAAGCTTGCCAACACGTTTCCGCAGAGCCCGTTCGCCCCGGAGGGCCTCTACATGGCGGGCGAGGCGGCTGCAAGCCTGAAGGACGACGGGGAGGCGACGAGGCATTTGGAGGCGTGCCAGAAGAAGTACCCGAAGTCGCCATTCGCGGGCAACGCGGGCTACCGGCTCGCGATGCTGCATTACGAGAAGAAGGACTACAAAGCGGCGAGGCAGAAGTTCGAGGCTTTTCTGAAGACGCACCCGACCAGCCCTCTGATGGCGCGGGCGCTGGTGTTCGCGGGTGAGTCGGAGTTCCAGTGCGGCAATTACGCACAAGCGCGGCAGCTCTACCAGGATCAACTGCGGAAGTATCCGACGGCCGGGCGGCAATGGGCGGACGTTGCGTCGTACGGCATCGCGTGGTGCCTCCGCAAGCAGCAGAAGATGGCCGAGGCGGCGGCGGCGTTCCGACAGGTCGTCACGCGGTACCCGAAGAGCAAGCTGCTCGCGGAGAGTTCCTTCTGGGCGGCGCGGTCTCTGGAAGACGACAAGAAGTTCGCGGAGGCGGCCGCCGCGTTCACGGCGTTCCTCAAGACGCACCGGGACCACGAGCTGGCCAAGCGCGCGGAGTTCCGAGTCGGCACGGCTCATTATGGCGCCGGCAAACGCAATGAGGCCGCCGCCGCGTTCCAGGCGTTCGCTGCGTCCAACCCCAAGTCCGAGTTCGCGGACAACGCCATCTACAACCTGGCCTGGTGCTTCAAGGACATGAATCAGAAGGATCGGGCGATCGCGGCGTACGAGAAGCTGGTGACGGGCTATCCGGACACCGAGGTGCTCGGGCACGCGCTGTTCGAACTGGGCAACCTGCTGTACGATGCAAAGAGGTTCAAAGAGGCCATCCCGCGTTACGAGGCGGCCGCGGCCAGGAAGATGAAGGAGCTTCAGCCCAAGGTCTACTACAAGCTCGGCCTGGCTTACTTGGAGGAGAAGGTTCCGGGGAAGGCGGCGGATACGTTCTCGAAGCTCGTCGCGGAATTCCCACAGAGCAGTCTCGCCCCCGAGGGCCGGTATCGGCTTGGCCGGGCGCTCCAGCTTCAGGGGAAGCGCACCCCAGCCATCCAGGCGTTCCAGAAGGCAATTGCGGCGAAGCCCGGCAAAGAGTTGACCGAGCTGGCGATGTTCTATACGGCCGAGTGCTACCGCGACGAGAAGAACTGGGCGAAGGGGATCGCCGCCTACAAGTCCGCGATTGCCAGGTTCCCCCAGAGCCCGTTGATCCAGCAGATGCGCTACGGCAAGGGGGTGTGCGCCCAGCATCTCGGCGCGTATCGAGATGCCGTCGAGGCCTACAAGGCCGTCATCAGCGGCCCCGGCACCGAGACGGCCGCACGCGCCCAGTTTGGCCTGGCCGAGTGCAGCATGCTTCAAGGCAGATACCAGGAGGCCATCAAGGAGTTCCTGCGGATTGAGATTCTGTACGGTTTCGACGAGTGGCGTGCCGCCGGAGTGTACATGGCGGGGAAGTGCGCCGAGAAGATGAAGGACAAGGACCGCGCCCGGACCTATTACCAGAAGGTTCTGGACAACGAGAAGTATCGGACGACCCCGTATGAGGCGAAGGCGCGGGCGGCGCTGAAGGGCCTGTAGAAAGCGACGGCATGAAACCCAACTTGCGTGGCATTACCATACTCGCTCAGGTCGGTAACGGAGCGGGCAGCGTAGTCTTTCGAGCGAAGGACGACCGGACCGGGCAGATCCTCGCGGTAAAGAGCGTCACCCCCGAGATCGTTCGGGAGATCCAGAGCCTGGCTCCTTCCCCGGAGTATGTCGGCGACCCCGCCAAGATGCTCAAGGTGTACCTGGCGCAGGTGCGCAACGAGTGGCGGATCGGATATCATCTGACCAACCTGGCCGGCGGGCACGTGGGCATTCCGCGGATGCACAAGCTCCACGTCGAGCGCGGCTTGCTGCGTCCGAAGGGCATGCACCTGGTGATGGACTTCGCCGAGGGAGAGAACCTGCGGAAGGGCCACAACTACTCCATGGAGCAGTTGATCAGTGTCTATCGGCAGGCGGCCGACATCCTTCGGTTCATGCATCGCAACAACGTGGTGCACGCGGACATGAAGCCGCACCATATCATCGTGGACCGCGAAGGCAAAGTCCAACTGCTCGACCTGGGGCTGGCGTGCAAGCGGGAGGGTCACACGGCGAGGGTGGTCGGCAGCCCGTCGTACATGGCGCCCGAGCAGCTTGCGGGCGCAGGGGTGGACGAGCGGACCGACGTCTTCGGCCTGGGCGCGACAATGTTCTGGGCGCTTACCGGCCGCACAATCCGGCCGAGCATCGGCGGGGCTTCCACGCTGGGGGCAATGGATTTGCAGATGAAGAACTTCGAGCGCTCGGTGCGCGACCACAACCCCGAGGTCCCCCCCGCGCTCGAAGACATCGTGCTCCGCTCCTGCGCGCCGTCGCGCCGGGCGCGGCTCACGCTGGCCGAAGTCATTTCCCGCCTGGAACACTTGGGCTAGTTTCCCGCCGCCGCAGGATGTAAATCTGCTCTTCCGGCCGCGGGTTCCTCACCGGGACGAACGTCCGCCAGAACAGTTCCGGGCGCGTGGTGTCGAAACAGAAGCTCCTCAGGACGACGGGCTTGTACTCTTCATCTACTTGAATCTCCAGGTCGGCGCAGGCCCGCCTCAGGGCGGGCAAGCCGAACGCCGCGACCCAGTCCGGCTTCACCCGCGTGTAGATGCGCGCCGGCAGACGGTCCCGCACGTGCGGAAGCAGCCGCGTGTCGTCCGGCGGAAGGACGGACACCAGCCGGAGCCGATCGCCGAGGTGGAACATCACCGGATCGCTGTCAAGGCGGGGGTAAACCACCAGCGTGTCGTCGACACGTGACTCGCCGCGGAGATACCGGATGACGGCTTCAGGCGGGGTCTCGTAGTCGTGGGTGTTCTCGTGCACGTAGTCGGCGAGGAGACAACGGCAGGGGAGGTCGAACGGTGAACGCTTCTTGACCTCCCGCGCGTACGTGGGCCTTAGAAAATCGAGCGTCAGGAGGTCCGTCCCGAAACACAGCACGGCCAGCGCCACGCCCGCCACCAGTGACCGCCGGCCCACCCAGCGGATGCTCTGCGCCAACATTAGCACCAGGAACGGGATCGCCGGAACGCAATAGCGGATATGAGCGAAGCGGGCACGGCCCAGGAACTGCGGGGAGGTCAGCGCGATGAGCGCCGTGTAAAGCAGCACGAGCGCGCCGGGCGCCAGGGCCCGCGCCGTTTCTTTCCGCCGGCGCATGGTATGCATCACGTAGAGGCCGAGCGGGACAAGCATCAGGACGGGGAACAACCCGCCGCGGTTGTAGTCGCGCAGGTGCAGGAGGAAAAGCCTGAACCAGTTGTCCGGATGGGCGTTGGCCAGCACCCGGCCCTGCGGATCATCGGGCGGCCCCACCGCCAGGACCCACGGCAGGGTGAACGCCACGATGAGGGGCACGGACACGAGCAAGGCGACCAGGCGCTCGCGGCGCCGCTCGAGAATCACGTCTGCCAGGACCAGCGCGGCGAAGAAACACGCGAACATCAAAAACTGGCTGTGAAAGAAGAACACACTCGCCGCGACGAAGAGCACGAGCCGCCCGCGCCTCTTCAGCGAGAGATCGAGCCACAGGTGGAACATCACCACCGCCGCCAGCATGGCCGGCGCGTAGTATCGGCACTGCCGCGCGAACAGCAGGAAGGGCACCCACGCCGCCAGCGCGGTGGCGCAGCCGAACGCAAAGGCGCGGCTTCGCCCGAGTCGCAGCGCCAGGAAATACAACGCCACCACCGTGGCCACGCCCATCGCGGCGAATGGGAGCCTGCCGGCAACCGCGTTTTCCCCGAACACGGCGAGCCCGGCCGCCGCAGCGTAGTACTGGACCCAGGGGAGTTGGACCTCGACCAGGTCCTTGTTCAGCGGGGCTCCGGCGTTGTACGCCAGGAGGTTACGGCCGTCCCACGCCGTCGGATACCCGCTCCGGAGAATGTTGCGCCCGAGGATCGCCGTGTAGGCTTCGTCACCCCAGAAGACGTGGTTGCCCATGCCGAGCAGGAGGAGCCCCGCCGCCAGGGCGGCCGGCAAGGCCCAGGCAAACGGACGTTCCACAAGGCGTGTCAGACCGTGCGGCGGCATGTGCTATGGCTTCTTGAGTGCGGGGCTGACAACCACCAGCGCCCGCCGGGTCAAGTACTTCCGCGCCACGCGGAGCACGTCCTGGCGCGTAACGGCGTTCACCTGCTCGGCGAACTCCTCGGACCCGTCGTAGCCGAGCCCGTAGAGCTCGTCGAGGGCTGCGGTGGCGGCGAGCGCGGCGTTGGTCTGCCGGCCGAGCAGCTCGACCGTGATGGCCATCTTCTTCGCCCGCTCGAACTCGTCCTCGGGCACCAGCCCGCTCTTCGCCCGCTCGACGTTCTTGTCGTAGATCCGGACGACCTCGTCCACCTTGTCCGGAGGGGTCATGGCGTAGATTCCGAAATAGCCGGGGCTGCGCAGGCCGAGGAAGCTGTACGCATGGACCACGTAAACCAATCCCTTGCCGCGCAACTCGCCGTGGAGCCAGCCGCCTGGCAGGCTGATGCCCGACATCACGCCGTCCAGCACCAGCAGAGCGTAGCGGTCCTTCCGGTCGGTCATCTTGCACGTGGGATACGCGGCATAAACGAGCGCCGTTCCCGGCTTGCCGCTTCTCTTTGAGGCACGGACGTCCTTGGTCAGTGGCTTGTCCACGGGGACATCGGCCGTCGCCCCTTTGCCCGGCGGCAGGCCGCCCAAGAGCTTCGCGGCGAGCCGCTTCGCCTTCTCGACGTCCACGTCACCAAAGATCGCGACCACGCCGTTCGGGCCGGTGCAGGCGCGCCGGTGGTACGCCGCGAGGGTCCCGCTCGTCATCGCTTTCACGGAGTCGGGCGTGCCCAGTCGGTTCAGGCGGTAGGGCGACACCCTGAAGAGGGTCCGGCGCAGGAGCTGGTAGCCTTCCTGGTACAAGCTGTCGTTCTGGCGGGCGATGGCGTTCAATGTCCGTTTCTTCGCCTTGTCAAGCTCGCTGGGCGGAAACGCAGGATTTAGAAGGCAGTCGGCAAAGAGCGCGAACCCCGATTCGAAGTCCTCGGCCAGGACATCGGCTTTGAGAAAGAACGTGTGGTTGCCTGACCCGCCGCTGATGCTGCCGGCCATGTCGTCGAAGGCCTTCGAGATGTCCAGCGCGGTGCGGGTCTTCGTACCGCGCGTGAGCATCCGGCCGAGGACGTGCGATGTGCCCGCCGTCTTTTCGTCCTCGGCGAGCACGCCGCCGAGGAAGTACGCCTGGATCGTGACGAGCGGCGCATTCGGGTTCCTCTTGACCAGCACGCGGAGCCCGTTCGGCAGGACGGTCTTCGCGGTCTTTGACGGCGGCAGGGATCGCGCGGCCGGCCCCGTCTTTGTCGTGCGTTTCGGCCGGACGATCGCGACCGTCAGGTTGTCTTTCGAGATGTACTTCCTGGCCATTTCGCGGATCTCCTCCGCCTTTACGGTGCGGATGCCGCGAAGGTACACCTCGTTGAAGAACGGGTTCCCGGTCGAAAGGAAGTTCCCGGCCAGCTCGGCTGCTTGCGCCTGGATCGTCTGGTTGTAGAACACATCGGCGGCGATCTTCTGCTTCTTGGCGCGGGCCAGCTCCGCCTCGGTCACCAGATCGCGCTTCAGCTTCTCCAGTTCGGCGAGCACGGCGGCCTTGGCTTGTTCAATGTTCTCGGGCTTTACCACCATCTGGATCCCCAGGTGGCCGGTCCCGTACCACGGCGTGTAAGACCAACTGGTGACGGAATCGACCAGTTGCTGCTCCTCGCGGAGCCGCTGCACCAGCCGCGAGCTGCGCCCCTTGGAGAGCACGTAGGACATCACGTCGAGCGGGTACAGGTCGGGGTGGCTGAGCGGAACGGTACGGAAGCTCATGGCGACGTACGCTCCCTTCACGTCCATCTCGGTCTCGGCGCGGCGCATGCCCTGCTGCGGCGGGTCGTCGCGCGGGACGACCGTGACCCGTCCGCTCGGCTTCGCATCCTTGAACAGGTCCGCGATGCGGTCGGCGATCTTGGCCGCGTCGAAGTCGCCCACCGCCACGACCACCATGTTGTCCGGCGTGTACATCCGCCGGTAGTACTTGACCACGTCGTCGCGGGTCAGCTTCAGGAACAGGTCCTTGTATCCGATGACCGGGTGGCGTGCGGGATGGAAGGAGAACATCGTTTTTTCGGCGAGCCGCCAAAGGACGCGGTCGTGCTCGGTCAGGCCCTTCTCGATCTCGCGCTGGATGACCTTGCGCTCGCGGTCGTACTCCTCCTGCTTGATGGCCGCGTTCTGCATCCAGTCCGCGATCAGTTGCAGAGCGGTATCGAAGTTCTCGCCCTTGGTCGTGCGGATGTAATACGCCGTGCGGTCGGTGGAGGTGTACGCGTTGGTCACTCCGCCCAGCGCATCGAGGATCTTCTCGGTCTCCTTCTCCGGCCGGGTCTTGGTCGTGCCGCCCGAGACAAGATGCTCGCAGAAGTGAGAGATACCCGCACCCATGTATTCCTGCTCGAAGATGCTCCCCGCGCGCACCGTCGCCTGCACGACGGCGATGGGCGCGGCGTGGTTCTCCTGACACAGGATCGTCAGGCCGTTGTCGAGCACCCTCTTGGCGAAGCCGGCCCGCGGTGTGGCGAGCGACGGCGGCGACGTCATCTCCGCGACCCGGCCGCCGGGCGCCGAACAGCCCGCCGCGGTGACGGCCAACACAAGGAGCCCGGGCATCCATTTGAGCGTTGTCATCTCTCTCTGTGCTCCTTAAGAGCGGACAGGTCCCTTTCCTCGGTGGGCGACACTTCAGATGGCCGAAGCGTTACCCTCAGCGGCCGAACCGTTCGGCGAGCGTCTTCAGTTCCTCGATCATCCGGTCGTGCTCGGGAGTCGCCGTCTCGATGTTCGCCTTGGGCTCACCACGGAACAACTTGAACGCGATGTCGCCACGGAACGCCGGCACGGGGAACTCAATCCCGCCGTCCTCGACGTTCCCTTTGATCCGCGAGATGGCGACGCCATCGTACGTGTCCCAGAACTCGATCCAGCAGTCGCCGTCGTTCAACTCATCGAGCGTGATCTTCACGTTCTCGCGCGCCAGGCCGGTGGGTGCGAAATTCTTGATGGTGTACGCCGTCTCGAATACCCACCCGTAGGCGCGGTCCGGGCCGAGAAGCACATAGGCGATGAACTCCGGCGTGTAGTACGAGTCGTCAAACAGCTTTGCCTGCTTCAGGCCCCACGGGCGCAAATCCTCGCCCGCGATGAATCGGCTGATGCCCTTGAAGTGGAAGTAGAGGTTGTTCTTGTCGATGTACTTGTCCCACCACCAGTTCATCGCGGTGCCGGCGGACCCGGACAGCAGGCCGATCCACAGGCTGTTGTGGACGTGCAGCCCGCGCGGGTCGACCGGCCAGGTCGAGTCCTCGTCAACCCAGGCGTACTTCGGGTCGTGGCCGAGTCCGTATTCGCCGATCAGGATGGGCTTGCCGGCGTTCTTGCGGCGGCCGATGTCCTCCATCTGCCCTTCGATGGACCGGAACCACCATGCGGTGAACTCGGTCGAGTCCACGTGGTAGATGTGGGTCTGCGCGAAGTCGTGGCTGTCAAGATCGAACGCGCCCCGGTAGAACCGGCTGCCGTAGCTGGTGGTGACCATTCGGCCGGTCGGGTCGAGCTGTTTGACGTACTCGCCCATGTCCTTGTGCCAGGCGGTAACGACGGGATCGGAGAAACCGTCCGTCAGCGCCACTTCGTTCCACAGCTCCCACGCAAACAGGTGCGGCGAATGGCCGTAACGAGCGATGTAGTACCGCATCCGCTTCTTGAACAGCTCGCGCGCGCGGGGGTGGAGGAAGAACTGCTTTGGCTTCTCGAGGAAGCCGCCCGCCGCCCGGTTGTACGGGTTTTCGTCCCAACAGGAGTTGTACCGGGTCGAGAATTGTCCGTGCTGCTGGATACACCACATCAGGTAGATGCCGCGTTCCGCCGCCGTCTCCAGCATCTGGTCGAGCTTCCAGGCGACCTCGGCGCTGTAGAAGCCGAGGCCGTGGTAGTACGGCTGCTTCGCGTTCCAGCTCCACTCGATGGTCTGGCCCTTGAAGTACGACGCCAGCCAGACCCGCGCCCAGTTCGCGCCGAACTTCTCCATGTTGGCCATGTACAAGGCAAAGTTCACCGATCCCATGTCATCGGCCCAGGCGACATTCTGCCCGACCGGAAAGAAGAACGACCCGTCGTCGAACTCGAAATAGCGCGTGTTCCGCTGGCTGACCCGCGCGAACCCGCGGCCGAGCCGGCCTTTCACGATGAACGTCTGATCGTAGGAATAGGCCGACGCGGTCGGCGTCCGCGCCAGCAGCCGGTACGTGTAGGTCCCTTCCTCGCGGGGGGTGTAGCGGAGCATCCACGTGCCTTCTTCGGGCCTCTTCTCGATGTATTCGACCATGGGGGTGTTCGGATCGTCCGGGTCCTTTGTCGGCAAGTCGCGGTCGTCGATCCTGTTCTCGCACGGCACGTACCAGAACGCCGGAACGGTCTGCTGCCTGCCCGAAGGGGTGGTGATGAAAGCGTCGACGGCAATCTCATCCGGGTCGTACGGGTTCGCAAAGCTCCAACTCAGCTTGAAGGTGACCTGGTACTTCTCCCACTTCTTCCACGCCTTCTCGCGCGGGAACGACGGGCTCCAGCCCGGGTCGGCCTTGTCTTCTTCCGGGTCGGGCGGTTCTTCGCCCGGCTCGTCTTGTGGCTCCTGCTCCCGATCCTGCTCTTGATCTTGTTCAGGCTGCCCTTCCGGAAGGGGCCGGGTGTCTTCATCCGGCTCTTCGTCCCGCAGGGGGTCTTTGGCCAGGATGTCCGTGAACGCGAGGGCGCCCTTGCGAGTCACCTGATAGTAGGGAACCGTGTGGGGTGCGGCTCCTCGGCCGCGGGTGTAACCTCGCCGTTCGGCCTCGAACTCCAGCACCACGATCCCGACAAGGAGCAGCAGGAGAAGACCCAGGAGCATGAGACGTATAGTGCGGACCTTCATAACTGCTTGCAGGGTACCACGGGCACATGCGGAAATCAATGCCCTGTCGAGCGATGAGGTGCGCAAGTCCAGCGGTGAGGCGGGATTGAAGGAGCGATGGACGACAACGAACAGGCCGTGTTGTCAG
>CAZDHT010000192.1:0-10837 GCA_964505325.1 uncultured Planctomycetota bacterium
AGTTGGGTCTCGATGTTTTCCTGCGAAGCGCGATTCGCTCGGGCCGCGAGGAGGTGCCGTGGCCGGCGATGGCGGCCGGACATCGCCACTTTTGAGTTCCCCGGGAGGGTTCCCAGCCCCAGTAGACCATGGGCTGGCGGATGATCGTGGTGTGCTTTTTGTAATCACAGTACACGGTGCCGTCGTTGCCGAGGAGTACGTTGCTGCCCGGCCGGAGCACCTCGCCGTCTTCGCCGTCTTGGGCGGTGTCCCGCTGGGCAAAAACGGCCCTGACGTGTTCCTGTTCGTAAAGTCAACTGATCGATTTGCCGTCGTCGTACGCCTTGTCGGCGGACAGCGTCTTGACCTTGACGTCCGGGTGCTCCTCGTGGAGAAGTTCGAACAGCGGCTTGAGTTGCTTGACGTCCGCCGCGTTGGCCGGAGTCAGTGTGTGGGCGATTGGCAGTTCGTGTCGGCTGTCTACCAGCAGGTGAGCCTTGTAGCCGTACCACTTCGTCTCGGTCTGGTGAGCCTTGTCCTCCTTGTCCGTCCACTTTCTGATCTTCTTGCCCCAGGCCGCCCCGGGGTCCGCACTCTTTGAGCGCTCCTTGCGGCCGCGCGCCCATGTGCGAATCGCCGTTGAGTCCACCGCCGCCTGTCTCCCAAAGTCGCGCAGGTACACGCGAATCTGCTCCAGCATTCCGACCACGATCTGGCGAACCGACTTGCGGTGCCGAAGCAGCTTCTTGCTGAAGCGACACATGGCATCGTCGGTCGGAACGCCGTCCGCTCCCTTCGCCACCGAGATGCCCGCCGCCCGCCGCAACGTCGGGTCGCGCCGCACCTCCCGAAACATCGCGGCGGTGCTGCGGTGCCCCAACACCATCCCCGCCAGCAGCACGTTCCAGCAAACGCGGACCGGATAATCGTCCCGCCTCCCCTTCCGGGCCCGCTCCAGCGCCCGCATCAACTCCTCGTCCTCCGCCTCCGACAACATCATCCGCACCCGAGCCGCCACGTCCGGCGCCTCGTCGATGTCCTCCCAACGCAGCACCAACTCGTTCTGAGTCATTCGAGCCATCCCGCTCCTTCCTGTCGTTCCCTCTCCCAAAACGGCCGATTGGACTCGGCCGATTGGACTGCGCTTGCCCCGTGAACAGCGCGCGGCTACAATAATCTCCTCAGAACGACGCGAGGATTAGGAGCCGGCAGGATGGCCGCTGTGAACTTCGGGATCTGTGAGAAATGCCGCAAGCCCGTCCCCGCGACGCACGTCATCCGGGACGGCCAGGTGTATATCGTCAAGGATTGCCCGGACTGTGGAACGACCGAAGCTCTGATCAGCACCAACGCCGCGGTGTGGCAGCGGAAGCGGGAGGTGTGGCACTTCGACCCGGAGGCCGTCGGCGAATGCGGCCTGAACTGCCTGACGTGCGGCTACCAGCACAACCCCCGCATGGTTTTCCTGGACGTCACCAACCGCTGTAACATGAACTGCCCCATCTGCATCGCCAACATCCCCGGGATGGGCTTCGAGTTCAATCCGCCGCTCGACTACTTCGAGCGGGTGCTCGACGGCCTTGCGGCGATGGAGGTGAAACCGTTCGTGAATCTGTTCGGCGGCGAGCCAACCGTGCGGGGGGACCTGTTCCAGATCATCCGGATGGCGCGGGACCGGAAGCTGCCGGTGGGAGTGGCCACCAACGGGCTTCGCCTGGCGGACGAGGAGTACTGCAAGAGGATCTGCGACAGCAAGGCGCGCGTCCTGCTGGGGTTCGACGGCCGAGACCCGGAGATCTACAACCGGCTTCGGAAGGACCCCGCCGCCTACGAGAAGAAGCTCCAGGCGCTCGAAAACCTCAAGAAATTCAGCAAACGCCGCCACACCATCATGTGCTGCGTCGCCCGCCACATCAACGACAAGCACATGCAGGACCTGATCGAGTTCTGCCACGAGAACCGGGACTACATCCAGTTCCTGCACCTGATCCCGCTGACGGAGACGTGGGAGGAAGGCGAGTTCGAGACCGACGTGACCACCACCGTTGAGGACGTGGAACAGATCATCGACGAGGCCTTGCCGGAAGACAAGGTCGAGTTCCTGCCGGCGGGTCTGGGGATCCACTTCGAGAAGGCGATGTCATTCTTCGGCTCGCCCCAGATGCGGTTCGGCGGCGTTCATCCCAACTGCGAGTCGGCCACTTTCCTGTTCTCCGATGGGGAACGCTACCGGCCGCCGAGCTATTGCCTCAAGCGTCCCATCGACGAGATCGCCGAAGAGAGCGTACGCCGGGCGAAGGCGATCGACCCCAAGCTCGGCAAGCTGGACCCCAGCCGCTGGTTCCAGCGGTGGCGGGGCCGGCTGCTGGTGCTCCGGACGTTCGGCGGCCTGGTCTTTCGCTCGACAAGACTGAGGCGGGTCCTCAAGGGGAACCCCTACCTGTCGAGCCTGCGGTTCATGGCCGGTCTGCTGATCGGGAAGCGGTTCCGCGACCAGGTCCGCAAACACACCCGCTTGGGCGAAGTGGTCGGCATGGTCATCCTGCCGTTCGAGGAGTATCACTCGATCGAGGGGCAGCGGCTGCGCACCTGTGCGGCAGGATTCGCCTTCCAGGATCCCGACACGGAGGAGATCAGGACCGTCCCGGTGTGCAGTTGGTCTCTGTTCCGGGACGACGTCGAGCGAAAGATCAGCGAGAAGTACGGTATCGCCTCTGCAAAAGAGCAGCCGCTGCCGGTGCGCTAATACCCCGTGACGAGTGACAGAAGGGCGATGTCGAAAGACGAAGTCGGCTTCCTCCGCCGGATCAAGTACGTCGTGGAGTATGCCTCGCTGCGCGTGACGGCATGGGTGTTTCAGTCTATGCCGGAGCCCCTGGCGGTGTTCTGCGGCAGGATGCTGGGCCGGTTCTTCTGGCTGATCGGCGCGAAGCGGCGGCGGATAGCTCGGCGCAACGTCCAGAAGGCGATGCCGGGCAAACTCAGCGACAAAGAGATCACCCGGCTGCTGAAGAAGACCGCCATTCACATCGGGTTGAACACGGTGGAGGCGTTCTGGGCGAAGAAGCGCCTCCGGAAGGAGGACCTCGAGGGCCGCTTCCCGATGGAGGGGTTCGAGCTCCTCAAGGAGGCGGTCGACAGCGGCCGGGGGGTGATCTGTTTCAGCTCGCACATCGGCAACTGGCAGCGGTTCGGCGCCTTCCAGGCGGTCTGCCTGGGCGGATTCAGCGCTCCCATTCGCCCCGCCACCAACCCGCTGATCCGCAAATACATGACACGGCTGCGGAACGAATTCCAGATCGAAGAGCTGAGCACGCGTGCGGGCGTTCGCCCCATGGTTGGGGCGCTGCGCCGCGGCCGCCTGCTGGTCATCCTCATCGACCAGCACGCCCGCGCGGGGTACACCGAGGCGACGTTCTTCGGCCGCAAAGCGGCGACCACGTCGGTCGTCGCCGCACTGGGCGTGAGGCTGAACGTCCCCGTCTTTGCCGCCTATTCCCTGCGCGACGGCTTCACCTTTCGGCACCGCGGATACATCCAGGGCCCGCTGGAACTCATCCGGACCGGCGACCGCGACGCAGACGTAAGAGCCAACACCCAGCTCTTCAACGACATGGTGGAAGAGCCGATCCGCCAGCACCCCGAGCAGTGGTTTGGCTGGCTGTACCCGCGCTGGAAGCTGGCGGACCGGCTGGAACGAAAACAGAAGAAAGCAGGCGAACAAGCTGAGCCGTCTTCGCCGGGGTACTGAACGGGCGTTCTCCCACGCTTCCCCGCCTCACGCGACCGTGCTTGCCTCCGGTCCGGCGCCCGGTTAGAATCATGCTTTCGGAGTGAGCCGGTCAGGTCGGACTCGGGGACGTACGGGAACCCAGGAAGAGGGACATCGCTTGCGCGCGGCGCGACTCAAAGAGAAGGTCGAAGCATACGCCAAGAAGCGCATGGCCAAGGACATGTACACGGGCTCCGTGCTCCGGCTGCTGGCGTACGTCATCCCGCATTGGTGGGCGGTGATTCTGCTGGTAGTTGGCACCGCCGGATACGCCGCCGTGCGCCAGGCACAGCTCCTGCTCATCAAGCCGTTCTTCGACAAGGTGGTGCCGCTGGGCGACGACTTCTGGCCGGAGCTGAAGTTCGTGGTCGGTGCGGGCGTGTTCATCGCCTTCGGGATGGTCGGGTTCAAGGCGATAAAGCAGTACTTCGGGAAGTACGTGCACCAGCGGACCAGCATCGATATCCGGCGCAAGGTGTTCGACCTGACCGTGAAACAGGAGATGACGTTTTTCCACCAGTGGAAGCTGGGCGACATCCTGCAGCGCATGGGCGGCGACATCGAGGTGACCCGGATGGCGCTCGATCTGGCGCTCGGCGACCTGTTGATGGATCCGTTTCTGGTCGTCTGCGGGGCGATAGTGGCATTCATCGCCTGCTGGCAATTAAGCATCGTCATTGTCCTGATGACGGTCGGCGTGGTCTTTCTGCTGGTCCGGTTGGGCAAGCGCATTCGAGACCAGGCAATGAAGCGCCAGGACTACCGCGCCAGGCTCAGCCAGACCCGCACCCAGATGCTGACCGGGTTCAAGACGGTCAAGATGTTCGGCCGTGAGGGGTATGAGTCGGACCGGTTCGTCGGCCAGACCGAGGAGCTGTTCCGAAAAGCCATGCGCGTGGTCCGGACCCGCATGCTGAGTGCGGGAGGGGTCGAGTTGCTCAGCGGCCTCACCCTGCCGCTGGTCGTGTTGCTGGGGATGCTGGCCGTCCGTGCCGAGATCTGGGGCCTCACGGCGGGCGGCCTGTTCATGTTCATGGGGGCCGCCCACCACATGGCCAAGCCGTTCCGGCGGATGGCCAGCAGTTGGAACAAGCTCAATGTATCGCTCTCCGGGAGTCAGCGGGTGTTCGGCTACATGGACGCGATGGGCGAGCCGGTCGAACCCGGTACCCGGTCGATGCAGGACCTCACGCCGGCGGTCTCGTTCAAGAACGTCGTCTTCAGCTACGGGGACGAGCCGGTGCTGAGGGACGTGTCCTTCGAGGCGAAGGCGGGCGAGGTGACCGCGCTGGTCGGACATTCGGGCGGCGGCAAGACCACCATCCTCGACATGGTGGCGCGCCTCTACCAATGCTCTTCCGGCCGGGTCACCATCGGCGGCGTCCCGATTGAGGAGATCAGGGCCGAGTCCTACCTCGAGAAAGTGGCCATTGTGCCCCAGGACCCGTTCCTGTTCACCGTCAGCATCAAGGACAACATCCGATACGGCAAGCTCGACGCCACGGATGACCAGATCATCGCCGCGGCGCAGATAGCGAACATCCACGATTTCATCGCCGGTCTGCCCGACGGCTACGACACGATCGTGGGGCACCGCGGCCAGACGCTGTCCGGCGGACAGCGGCAGCGGGTCGCCATCGCTCGGGCGGTGCTGAAAGAGGCGAGCATTCTCCTGCTTGACGAGGCCACGTCGGCCCTGGACACGGAGTCGGAACGGGCGTTCTACGACGCGCTCGAGAAGCTGATTACCTCCGGCCCGAGGACCATTCTGGTGGTGGCACACCGGCTCTCCACCGTGATTAATTCCGACAAGATCCTGGTGGTGGAGAACGGCCGAATCACCGAGCAGGGCACCCACGCCGAGCTGGTGAAACTGGATGGGACCTACCGGCGGCTTTACGAGGCCCAGTTCGAGGAGCCGGACGTCGCAGGAGATGAGCTCGGCGGAGACATGCCGAGCAGTTCGTAAACTCCCCGAACCGCCGCTTCCGTGGCGGTGCCGTGGTTGTAGCATGTCCGCAGCACCCGGGGCTTGCCCATCCGCAGCATCAGCCGGAAGTCACCAAGTCTCACGATGTGTCTGCTCCCTTCGCACAGGGTTACATCCGACTGCCTCTTCGCTGCCCGCGCCGCCTACAAGTAGCCCAGGTCGCGGAGCCGGGCGTCCATGAATTGCTCTTCCTCCGGCGACAGCGGTGGCGACGGGGGCGGCCTCACGTTCGCCAGTAACGCGTTCCAGTCGGCCAGCGCGGCCGTCAGGACCTTCGCCGTGTCGGCGTGCTCAGGCCGGCCGATCAGGTCTGTCTTCTCTTCCGGGTCGTCCTGCCCCCACGCAAATAAGTTTCGCTCTCGCGTTTCCGGGCAGACCACGAGCTTATGGGACGCCGAGATAGCGGCCTGGCGTTCCGCTCCGTAGATAATCGAGTCGGCGAAGACCACCCGTCCGTCTTCGCCGGCCTCCGGCGGGGAGGTGGCGAACGGCGCCAGGGACCTGCCGGCCATCGAGGAGGTGTTCTCGTCCAGGCCCAACAACTCCACCAGGGTAGGCGTGACGTCAGCCAGCGAGACGAGTTGGTCGACGCGCCGGCCGGCGATCCCTCCCTCCGGCCAATGAAACACCAGAGGCACGCGCAGTTGCTCGCTGAACAGGGTGTGGCCGTGCCCCACCCCCCGTCTGTAGTAGAGCGGGTCGGCGCGGTTGTCCCCGTGATCCCAGAATTCCTCGCCATGATCGCTGGTGAAGACGGTCATCGTGGACCGGGCCGAGCGCCACCCGGCCCATCGGGTGATCAGCCCGGCCATGCACGCGTTCACGTAGCGCGCCGTATTGTGGTAGCGGCGCCGGACGTACTGCTTGTCGGCCTCGGTCAGTCTCTTCTTGAGGGACTTCGTCGCCGGGCGCAGATGCACCAGTCGGACCTTTCCCGGCGCCTCCGAGGGGGGCATCCAGCGGCGCGGGGCGCAATACGGCTCGTGCATGTCCATGAAGTTGATCCACAGGAACAGAGGCCGGCCCCTCGGTGCGCGTCGAACGCGGCGTGCCGCGGCGCGCGCCAGGCTGCCCGCACGCCGCATCACCGGCTGCTGCCAAGGCCGACGGCGCTCCCGCGCCGCAAGGTATTTCAGATAAACCCTCAGACCTGCAAACCTCAGCGCCCGCAGATGCTTCTCGATCCCGCCGACCGGTTGGGGGGAGAAGCGGTCCGCCACCCAGACCACGTACTCATCGAACCCTTTCTCAAAGCCGCACCCTGGCCCCAGGTACCCGGTGTTGCCCTGGATACAGATGGTGTGATACCCCGCGTCGTGGAGCATCTCGGCCAGGGTCCTGGCCGCGGGACTCAGCGGGGATCGCTTGGCGGCGGCCCCCCTGCGGGGCTCGTTGGCCAGGCAGCCGTGCTGCCGTGACCACAGGCCCGAGAGCATCGTGCCGAAGGAGGGCCCCGTCCACGGAGCAGCCGCCACGCACCGGTCGAAGGCGAGGCCCTCCTGAAGCAGGCGGGTGGCCTCGGGCATCAGATCATGGCCGTAGGGCGCCATGCAGTCGCGCCGCATGGTGTCGACGGAGATGAGAAGTACGTCGGGGCGATCAGACGTCCGCATGAATCAGTCTCGGTTCCTTCTCCGCTCATCCTCAGCCGGCGCTGGGTCCAATTCCAGCAGGCGGTAGACCTCCGCCACGGCGCGCTCCGCGGCCCGGCCCGGATTGAAAAACAGGTCCTGCGCGGCTTGCCGGCGAGTCTCGTGCTGACGCGACGGATCGCTCAGCGCGGATTCGACGACCGTGGCGATCCCGCCCGCATCATCCACCATCATCCCGACCTTCCGGCCCCACGTCTCCAGGTCGGCACGGTGCTTGACCTTTTCGAACTGGCCGGGGAACGCAAGGAACAGAATCGGGCGGTCCAGCAGGAGGTACTCATAGGCGACCGAGCTGGCGTCGCTGATCAACAGATCCGCCACAAACTGCAGCGGGACGACGTTCCGAGAACGGACCACCGTGAGGTCGGGGTGCGCCAACTCCGCCAGCCGGTCCGCCCAGCGGACCTCGTTCTTGCGCGGGTCGTACAGGTTGTCGTGCAGCTTCACCAGCAGGTTGAGCCCGCAGCCACACAGGTTCCGAATCACGTCCTGGCCCATCACGCGCATGCTCGACGTGGAGCCCCACGTGGGCGCGTACAGCACGGTCGGCCGGTCCGGGCGGCAGCCGAGCTCGTCCAGAATCGCTTCGCGGTTCAGCGATCCGTCGAGCAGGCAATCCAGCTTGGGCATGCCGACCCGGCGCATCCGCCGGTCGCCCGCCTCGAAGATGCCCCGCTCGATGAACCGCCGCTCCATGTACGGGCCGATGAGGAAGACGGCGTCGAAGTCCCGCGCCCGCGGCGAGACGGCGTGGTTCTTGAATGAGAGGCCGTGGAACATGTGCGCCTTTCTGCGGGCGAAGCGGGCGTCGATGCTGAAGTCGGCGCTCATGTACAGATCAAACGGGAAGTACCGCGCCACGAGGTTGTGCATCATGTGCACCGGGCCGGCCCCGGCCTGCTCGTACAGCGCGCGCGCGTTACCCTGCCCGTGCAGTTTGCCGTAGAACCGCACGGCAACCCGCGGGTCCTTCGCCAGCCGCTGATGGACCGGCTGGAAGACCACGTAGTTCATCGGCCGCTTCGCGCGATACCCGATGAGCCTCTTCGTCTTGCGGCGCCAAAACATGGCAAAGCCCGGTCGTGTACGAGGTGACGATTGCCCTCTATGACCTGGACGAAACGATTCTAGCGGCGGACACGGCGCGGCGCAAGAAGGAGAAGCGACGTCAGACCGGGGGCGGGTCCAGCTCGAGCAGGCGGTAGATCTCCTCGACCGCATGCCCGGTCGCGCTTCCGGGATTGTAGAAGATGTCGCCGGCCGCTTGCCGGCGGACGTCGCGCTGACGCGAGGGGTCGGCCAGCGCGGACTCGACGGCCGCGGCGATCCCGCCCGCATCGTCCACCGTGATCCCGACCTTCCTGCCCCACGTCTCCAGGTCGGCCTTCTCTCCCACTTCGTCCAACTGGCCGGGAAAGGCGAGGAAGATGACCGGTCGATCGAGGAGGAGGTACTCGTACGCCACGGAGCTGGCGTCGCTGATCAGTACGTCGGCCGCAAACAGCAGCGGCACCACGTTCCGGCCCCGCGGGGTCACCACCAGGTCGGGATGGGCCAACTCCCGCAGCCGCTCGACCCACGGGATGTGGCTCTTCCGCGGGTCGAACGAGCTGTCGTGCAGCTTGACCACCACGTTCATTCCCCGCCCGCAGAGATTCCGGATGACGTCTTCGCCCATCACGTGGAGGCTCGACTCGGCGCCCCAGGTCGGAGCGTACAGCACGGTCGGCCGATCGGCCCGGCAGCCCAGCTCGGTCAGGATCACCTCGCGGCTCAGGCTCCCGTCGAGCAGGGCGTCGAGCTTGGGCATGCCGACCGGCCGCATCCGCGGGTCGCCCTGCTCGAAGATGCCCTGTTCCACCAGCCGCCGCTGCATGTAAGGCCCGACCACGAACACGGCGTCGAACTTCCGCGCCCGACGCGAGATGGCGCGGTTCTTGAACGAGACCCCGTGGAACGTGTGGACCTTCGTGCGGGCCAGGACGGACCCGACGCTGAAGTTGGGGCTGATGTACAGGTCGAACGGGAAGTATCGGGCGACGAAGTGGTGCATCAGTCGCACCTGCCCGGCGCCTGCCAGCTCATACACGCGGCGCGCCTGGTGCCGGCCGAACATCTTGCCGAAGAAGCGCAGCTCAATCCGCGGGTCCTGGGCGAGCCGTTCGTGGACGGGCTGAAAGAGGAGATAGTTCATCGGCGTCTTGGCGCGATACCCGATGAACTTCTTCTTGCGGCGCCGGAACATGGCAACCTACCGGATGGACGGCCGCTCCTCCCGCGTCGGGGTCTCACTCGGCACGACGGCGGACAGCCTAGGCATGATCTCCCGCCGGGCGCGCTCCAGATCTTCGGGGAAGTCGACTTCGATCCACGGCAGCCCCTCCGTGCCCAGCACCCTGATCCGGCGCCGGGCGAGCAGCGTCTTGGTGACCAGCGGAAAGTCCGCCCGCTGGTTGCCTTCCGCCACCAGCCGCCCGACGACTTCAGACAGCACCTGGCGGGACTCGTCGCTGAACTTCACGATTCCCAGGTTCTCCCCGTCGTACTCGCCGTCGGGGAGAGCGCGGTCGATGTCGACCAGATAGCCGTCCTCGACCTTGATCTTCATCTCCTCGTCGCCCAGCGAGTCGGCGAACTCCGCCAGCAGGGCGTCGGGGTACGGACAGCGGATGAGGCGGCCGAGGAGAGCCGGATGGAACAGCACGTCGGCGTTGAGCACGATGAACTCGCCCCGCAGCTCCCGCAGCCCCAGCCAGAAGGAGTAGAGGCTGTTGGTGGTGGCGTAGTCCTCGTTGTGGACCATGCGGAAGCCGTCGCCCAGGTGGGCCTGGAGCGCGTCGCGGGCATATCCGCCGACGACCGTGATGTCGCGGATCCCGAGGTCGCGCAGCACGTCCACCTGGCGCCGGACCAGCGACTTCCCGCCGACCTCCAGCATGCACTTGGGCTCGGTCTTGGTGAGCCGCAGCATTCGGTTGCCGCGGCCGGCTGCCAGGATAAGAGCTTCCAAATCCGGGCCTCCCTGGAAGGTCCTCGGGAACGCAAACCCCGGGTATGGGTTAATTGTGCCGATCATCCGCCGGCAGCGTTGGCAAAAGAGCCAAGACCGACCGATTATATCGCCCGACGGGGTACTGTCAAGCACACGCCAGCCTGAGTCATCCCCCGTTTTCGAGACGGGAAAGGCCCGTTCACGGGCCTTCGCGGGGAGCGACAGCTCCGAGAATAGGCCCCGCCTTCAGGCGGGATCGAGCGGGCCGGGCCTCGTGTTTGGCCTTGAGCCCCGTTCACCGGGCTTGTTGGAGGGCTTTAGCCGAGACGGACAAGCCCCGTAAACGGGGCTGAGCGTAAAAGGAGGGGCGGCCGCTGCTCGCCCCCCGCTAAAGCGGGGGCCTATTCTCGCCCGCCTGCGGCGGACTTGGAAAGCAGCGTAAACGCTGCTTG
>CAZDHT010000193.1:0-10808 GCA_964505325.1 uncultured Planctomycetota bacterium
AAAGGCTGCTCGTAGAAAGGCTGCTCGTAGAAAGGCTGCTCGTAGAAAGGCTGCTCGTAGAAAGGCTGCTCGTAGTGGAGAGGAGGGAAGGATTTGGGGTGGGATTCCGTGTCGGGGAAGTTCGCAATGGGATTTTTCGGGTGGATGGGTGGCTTGAGTGCCTGCGGGTTCCGGTGCTCCGGGGGCCGGAGCGCATACGCGGGCCGCCTGTCTGCTCAGGCAGGCAGGATTTGCGAGGGGAACGGATGGCTCGTGCCGGAGCAAGTGGGGGGCTGCACTTTCTTAGGGACAGTCACCTGTTTTAGCGCCCCTTCCTCCGCTTTCTGGGCCGGCCGACAGGGAGCGGCCGGACGCGACGGCCGAGGAGCTTCTCGACCTTGCTGAGAAAGCTGTCCCTGCCCAACGGACGCCCCCGGCCGGTCTGCGAGCGGAGGCGTTCGACGAATTCCGCGTCGTCGCGTCGGGTCAGTTCCGCCGCCCACTGCTCGCCCGTCCAGAGTCTGCCCCATTCGCGCAGGTCGAGCAAGCTGGCGGGGTCGGCCGCAGGAAACGGGGACCGGCGCCTCGCTGCCCGTCCCGTTTTCTGCAAATCCGAGTCGGCGAAAGCGGGGACAGCCAACGGGGTGGCAGTCCCCGTTTTCGCCACGTGCGCGGCGGCGCTCGAATGCGCATAGAGCCACGCCTTGCGGTGCAGGCGGGAGCGGACCGGGTTCCGCTCGACGTACCGAATCGCCGCCCAGTGGTGATCGCGGTCGAGCGCACACGAGTAGAAGCGGTTCTGCCACAAGTGCCCGGTCCGGGCGTGCAGGTGATTGACGTGCTGCGTGTAGAGCCAGTGCGTGCGGCCCACCGCCTTGGCGAGCGACTCGCCCGACCGCGGCGTGGCGGCCAGGTGGACGTGGTTGGTCATCAGGCAGTAGGCGTGAATGTCGAGGCCGTAGCGTTGCGATTGTTCGCGCAGGATGGCGAGGTAGGTGTGGTAGTCGTCGGGCACGAAGAAAACGTCCTGGCGGTTGTTGCCGCGCTGCGTGACGTGGTGCGGGCAATCGGGAATCACGATACGTGCGACGCGTGGCATGGCGGCCGCTTATCCTCCCGAGTACGGGAAGTCAAGCGGAAATAGGTGACTGTCCCCAATAATAGTCCCCAATAATAGCGCTAGGCCGTTCCTCGTCTGGCTGGTCGACGCCGTCATCCCCGCATATGTCAATGCAGAACAGGCCGAGGCAGGCGTCAAGGATCTCATGCGGCCGGACCCCGAGACGCACCGAAACAAGACCCAGCGTCGCGTCGAAGCCGAGCCAGAACATGTTCGCTTCAGCTCGACGGCTTGGTATCGACTCGGACGTTTCGTGGCGAATGTCGATCTGCGACACGGCGAAGACGCCGTGGCGGACGAAATCCACGCCCTCTGGGAACTCAGAGAACCCCCCGTGGAATTCCTGTGAGCTCAGGATTTCCCAGTCCATACAGCCCATGATGACGTACGGAACAGTCGCGCTATATCTGTGCCACGTGAAGCGGCCGATGCCCGTTCCGCCGTCCCAGCCGACCTCCTGCGTGTGAGAATACCCGATTCCGACAGGGAGCATGGGCAGCCAGGTGTGGATCTTGACGTGTGCACCGTAACCCACCCCGACGGCGCCCCGGACGCAGTGCGAGAGATCACGGCCCCGCAGGCGAAGATACTCTCCCGTGCTGCGCGGAGCAGCGCACCCGGACGCTACTGATGCGATGAGAAGTGCCGCGATGACATCCAACCAGCGCCCATAGCAGGGCCCCCGGCAGCCGGAACAGTGGGACTGTCGGTCAGTCTGCCGCGTATACTTTCTTAGTGTAACAGGCATGCTGGCTCCACTGGCTCTGGCTCTGTCCTTCTATCCGTCTTGCTTTCTGGATGAGTTTTTTCCTGATGCCGATCCTTCTCCAGATCTTTGTCCGATTGCTTCCCATATACAGAATCTCATCTGGCTCGATCGCGTAGTCCTTGCCATCCAGCACAATCCTTCCCGATGGATCCAGGCCTACGGCCGCACGGATGTCTGTATCCGGCTTGCTTTTCAGAACGGAGGTGAAAAGCATTGATCCTTCAGGTGTCAACTCATAGACATCCTGCCTGCTCCCATCATCTCTCCAGACACGAAGGGTGATGCTTGTTGAAGCGGCTTCATTCAGCGAGCACCCGGACATGACCACAACGGTCACCAAGCAGAGCATCTTCCTCATGATCTTTCCCTCCCAACGTCGCGGACCAGGCGCGGCTGTAAGCCGTCGCCTACATCGCACCGGTTCGGCACCCAAATACTACGCGACTGACCAGAGGCGATCAATAACTCCAATGGTTATCTCTGCGAGTTGCCTCCCGCCTTCTGGACCGACGGGGTTGCTCGCCGGGATCGACCCGTAGCCGCCCCCGGATACGGAGCGCCTGCTGGGGACGTATGTGCCCGGACCAGCCAATTGCACGAGAAACGTCTGGGTCGCTTTGCTCCGGGCCTTGATGTAGATTCCGAAGTCGAGGTAGTACTCGAACGGATTCGTCGCGAAGACGACTTCACCAAGCCGCAGGACATGCACTTCCGCGGGGAGGGTCTCCCCACGCTCCTGCGCCTCGAATCGTCTGCTCACCCCCTGAAACCACTTCATGCGACGATAGGCTCGGGTGACCGGGCAGTACCAGCGCGGCTCTTGACGGGATGCGGGGTCGGCCTCCAGCTTTCGCTTCTCTTCCTGGTACTGGTCGTGCAGCCGGTCGGCCTCCTCCGTCGCGGTCCGAACATCGCTCTCCGTCAGCACTGCCATCGGCAGGCCCAGGCTCTCGACCTCGTGCTTCAGGACAGGGTCGCCCTCGAACTCCGTCCCGATGCAGGCCAGCGTGGCCTCCACCGCATTGGCGATACGCTGGGCGATCGCCTGCCGGGGGCTATGTTCCCTCAGCCGGAGCATGCGCTCAGCCGCAGCCTTATCGTAGAGCAGATGGGGCGACTGGTCACCCGCCGCGCTGCACTGAGGGAGAAGGAAGAGCCCATCACCGAGGCGGCGACGCAGCTCCCGGCGCGTCTCGTACCAATAGTCGGCACTCAGGACGAACGCCTGCTCGCTGACCTGGGAAGAGCACGGCACGTTCACAACGAGCCCCGTCAAGGCGCCCTCGTCATTGCGAGTGGCCAGCACACCGACGCTATGATCTTCGTAGCCCTCGATGTGAGAGAAGGCCGGCGTATCAGTGTTCCCATACATAGTCGACTCACCGTCCGTGTTCACCCAGCGCCGATTGCGCCCGATGACGGCGTAATCCTGCCCGAACGCGACCTCTCCCGGCCGGCGGGACGTCCAGGCCTCGGCGATGGCTTGGGCAATCCGCTCGACGGCGAACTCGACGTAGTCCCCAACGGGCATCGCATCCAGGTCGACGCCCGTGCCCGTCGAGGTGTGGCCGCCCTCGGCCGTCGGGGTGCGCACTTCCGGCCCCGTGTGGGTGTGTGTGGCATTGAAGACCACCTTCATCGGGTCGAGTCCCGGGCACAGCGCGGGCAGGCGCGAACGGACCGCATCACGCAGGGCGTCCGGAATGCAGACGAAGTCGCAACTGACCATCACCGCGTGGTCGCTTCCCCCGTCCAGCGCCAAGGCTGTCGCCGTGATGGCGTCCGCGACTCCTTCAGACACGCGCGCATGGAACTGCCCGGCAATAAGCACGGCCCGTTCAGGTGTCAGGTCGGCCCCAGCCCACCCGATTCCTACGCTCGCCATAGTGCTCTCTCCGGAATCACGGAATACGGTGACAGAATCGCGGCAACAGTATACTGTCACGCAATTCGTAATCCCAGGGATTCCTGTTGCCTTTATCCCCCGCCGCCCTTAGAATATGGGCAAGAGAAAAAAAGAAGTCGCTCGAAAGCGTGACTGGAACAGTCCCAGCCACTTGCAGCACGGCCCCTCGGGGCCAGCCCTTCTGCAAGCGTCATCACTGGTTCTCCTTCCAACTCTGGCACAAAGAGCGATGCCCGCCCCACCGTGTGGGCGGAAGTGACCCATTGGGACCACTAGAGAGGTATAGGTTTGTCTGAAAGCAGCGACACAGCGAAGTTCACGGATTACCCGCTCAACGCCCGCATCATGAAGGACATCGCGGCCGAGGGGTTCGTTTCCCCGACGCCCGTGCAGGCCGAGTTCATCCTGCCCGCGCTGGCGGGGAAGGACCTGATCGGCGTGGCGCAGACCGGGACCGGCAAGACGGCGGCGTTCGCGCTGCCCATCGTTCAGCGGATCGGCGGCAAAATGGGGATGTGCTGCCTGGTACTGGCGCCGACCCGCGAGCTGGCCCGCCAGACGGCCGACATGTTCGGCCGGCTCGGCCGCTCCAGCGGCATCCGCACCGCCACCATCGTGGGCGGCATCCCGTTCGAGCAGGACGAGAAGGCGCTGGCCCAGTGGCCGAACGTGCTGGTGGCCACGCCGGGCCGGCTGATCGACCACATCGCGCATGGCACCATCGATCTGGCCGAGATCGAGGTGCTGGTGGTCGACGAGGCCGACCGCATGCACGACATGGGATTCATCCCGCAGGTCCGGCGCATCCTCGACGCCCTGCCCGAGGAACGCCAGACGCTGATGCTCACCGCCACCATGCCGTCCGACGTCGAGAACATCGTGCGGCGCTGCATGAAGGACGCCGTGAGGATCCAGGTCGGGCGTCGCGCCGCGCCGGCCGAACGCGCGGAGCAGAACGTGTTCCTCGTCGACGAGCGCGGCAAGGACCGCCTCCTCGTCTCGATCCTCAAGGACAGCGAGGGGCGCGTCCTGGTCTTCGTCCGCACCAAGCGCGCGGCCAACCGGGTGGCGTCGGTCGTGGGCCGCCGCATCCGCAGCGTGACACGGCTCCACTCCAACCGCACGCAGGAAGAGCGCGACGACGCCATGGCGGGGTTCCGCAATGGCAAGTACCGCGTGCTGGTGGCGACGGACATCGCGGCCCGCGGGCTCGACGTCGCCGACATCGAGCACGTGATCAACTACGACTTCCCGCACTACGCCGGGGATTACCTCCATCGGATCGGCCGGACCGCTCGCGCCGCCGCGGCGGGGAAGGCGACCAGCTTCGCGTCCCGCTCCGACCGCCGCTTCGTCGAGGCGGTGGAACGGCTCATCGGCGCCAAGCTCCCGCTCACGCCCGCGCCCGAAGGCGGCCACGGCGGCCCCCGCTCAGACCGTCGCCCGCTACGTGGACGCTCCTCGCGCCCGCGCAGCGCCAGCGCCAGCAGCGGTGGCGGTCGTCGTCCGGAACGGTCGCGCGGGCGCTCCTGACGCCGCCGCTGAACTCCGGACCCATCACCCGCACCCAGCTCCACGCGTTAGTGTGACCGGCGCGCTTTCCCCGCTTCTAGTTGCCGCCGCGGCCAGGTGCAGCGCCTGGTTCGGCGTCTTCTCCGCCTCCCCACAACGCCTGTGACTCACCAAGGTATCGCTCATGAAACTCTGGAGCCAGCTTCTCAACCGACGGAATAAAGTAGAACCAAGGCAATCCGTCCCGCTCGAGGGCAAGCTCACACGGCTCGTACCAGTCGGAATCACCGTCCACTGGATCGAGTCGGGTACACAACCCGACCCCACAGCCGCAACCGCCTTGCGGGAAGTCCACCCAGCCGTCTCGGCGGGCGATGGCTTCCCGGAACGACCGGTACGTACGGCCCGACATGTCGGCAGCCCCGCCCGGCGGAACCCACTGGAAGCAGTATCGCCCAGGACAGAAATCCGCAGGAGGCCTTGTGTGCTTGTCCCATGTCATTCGTGAATCGCTCCTGTCATCGAACGGCCAGGGTTGAGCCGCCATCTGAAAGCGCGCTTTCAGGTGATACCTCTCCATCCTTTGGTCAGGCTCTATTTCTTCTCTTTGTATTCAGGGGCGAAGAGGAAGCAAGCGCTGCCTGCCCAGAGGCGCCGATATGCCTCTGAACCCACAGGCACATTCAGTGACTTCTTCACTACGGCCCCTTTCCAATACCGACGCAGGAGGCCTGCTTCATGCGTTGCCTGTTTCCGGGCTCGTTTCAGCAGGTCATCGAACTTGGTGAGCAATCGAAAATCGGGAGTATACAGTTTCGCCACAGGCTGATCGGCGTAGTACGCCGATTTGAACTGATGGACTTGGGTGAATACGTACTTCCCGTCGATCTGCCTGAACATGTGTTCGGCAACGGCAGCGAAGACGAGGAGTTGCTTCGATTCCTTTCTGGCTTTGTCGAGGGAAAGGAGATCCGACTTCTTGTAAGAGTAGTCGTAAATCGTGATCGTATCTCCTTTGCTCTCTGGACCTTTGATCACGTCTTCCAGTCGGAATGTGGTCTTCGTGAACCAGACTTCGCCAGGTCCTTTGATATTCTCAACCTTGACGGGCATTGCCAATGCAATGACCGCCGATTCGTGTGAAAGCCATTCAGCAGTGTAACCCACGGCAATCTCGGCTCGAGCCGACCGTGCCGTCATGAAAAGCACGGGCACAAGGAGTATCTTCCTCATGTTCTTTCCTCCAAGCCTAACGTCGCAAATCAGCGGCGCGGTTTGCCGCGTACGCTCGATTTGCCTGGTTGGGCGTCCGGCCCGGGTCAGCCGATCAACTGTTTGCCAACCATCCCAATTGCGAAGCCCAGAACTGCGCCGAGTGGTGGTATCCAATGCCTTGTCATTTTCGCCTGTGGGGCAATGTCTTGGAAGAGGATATACATGATGCCGCCGGCAGCGAACGTCATAATGCCCGCCGTCAACTTGGCCTGGTTCTGAAGGAAGAAGTAACCGGTGCAGGCCGCAATGGGGCCAAGCAGGCTGACCGCCAGAAGGGCCATAAGCGCAACGCGAGGTCTGACACCGGATGCCACCACCTCTCGAAAAGCGTTGAATCCCTCGGGCAAGTTCTGAGCGCCGATGAACGCGGCCAGCAACACGCCCAAGCGGCGGTCGTGCGCAAACACTGCGCCAAGGGCGAGGGCCTCCGGCAGGAAGTCCATCAGCATCGCCATAAACTGGGCTTTGGTGTCACCTCGTCTGCTGAGATATGCGTCCAAGGCGCAGAACAAGAGCCCGCCAGCGCAAAACGTGACGCCGAGGCTCACGGGACCCAGGACAACCATTCCTTGCGGGAGCAGAGCAAAAGCCACTGCGGCGGCAAGAATTCCGCCGCCGAGGGCGATGATGCCGTGAGTGATCTCACGCTTTGTTGTTGTATCTCGACCGCCATTTGCCCATGCAGCACTGCCCCCGACGGCGGCGGCCAATCCCGCAAGCCAGGACGCCAGGATAATGCTTGTCAGTTGACTCATACTCACTCACACCCAACCATAGTTTATACGGTCTGTATAATGCCGCAAACAATGCTGTTTGCGCCATATAAGACGGCCGCAATTCACGGCCGCAAACGCCATCAAACCACACGCAGCCAATGACTTCCGACCACCATGTTGATTTAGCGCGACGTCTTATATTGACCGTATAAGACCACGCTATCGCCATCAGAGCGAGTCGGCCGGGCTGCGAACTCCGGCGGGCCCACAATTCAGGACGTGCGTACAGATCATCGTTGTCGTCACGTCCTTGTGGCCCAGCAATTCCTGCACCGTCCGGATGTCGGAACCGTCCCCCAAAAGGTGCGTCGCAAACGAGTGGCGAAGCGTATGGCACGTGGCCCGTTTTACGAGCTGTGCCCGCGCCACGGCTTCCGCCAGCATTATAGACGTTTGGTGCGCGGATGTGTTACCACGTTTCTCCAGGGAGTTTCGGTCTGAAATCGGCAATCCACCATCCGCATTCCGCAATCCCCAATCCGCAGTTCAGGCGCTCCCTCCGGCGGACCGCCCTCCCCCGAACGCGCCGCGTCTCTCCCTCGCCGATCACTTTCACCGGCCGAGCTATAAGCCTGTGGGGCGCAGCCACTTGCGCTCTCTTACTGTGCCAGGCACACTGAATCCGTCTCAGCGCGTGGCCAGCAGTTCCTTACAGAACAGAATATCATCCTTCAGACTTTTCCGCTGATATGGCTTTGCCCCCCAGTTCCGCTGATTCGCCTCAAGCTCTTTGAGGAATTTCTCCAGAAGGGGGAGCGCTCTCTTGGCGCACCGCTTCGCGTCGTCACGACGCTTGAGCCTGGCGTATCCTCTTGCCACCCTTGAGGCAATACCCCAGATGTGAGCGGCCTGGGCACGTGAGGCGTACAGGGATCTGGCGAAGTCACGCTTCGCCGCGTCTGCGTCCTTCGGAGGCATCCCCCGTATGCGCTCCCGGAGAGCCTTCAAAGCGGCTTGTCTGTCCACCTTCACATAAAGGGAACCCACCTGCTCCACAGGGAGCAGGTACTTCTCCAGGACCCTGAGTCCGCGAAGCACTCTCCCCTCAGCGATGTAGGCGTATCCCAGTTTATCGCCAATCAATACGTCCTCCGGATGCTTCTTGTGCAACTCCTCGAGGACTTCGGTCGTGTTCAATGGCCCGTTCATCGAGAAGGTGACCGAGAACCGGGGCCTGAACCTCGGATCGCGAAACTCCCAGTTCGGCACTGGATCCTGCAACATTTCAAGACGGTAGGGCGGTGTACATTTCATCAATGTTGGCCAAGTGAATTCCTTGAGATCGAGACTCAGGACGGACTTCTTCGGGTGCCCTTGCCCCGCGGTGTTGGAGGGCCAGGTGTATCTGACGATGCCCTGCTTCGTTCGCCGTTCGATGTTGCGCTTCTCCTCGCCCTTGTACCAGGGAGAGTAATCAGAGAACGTAAAATGCTGTGAGAAGGTCTCCAGGGCTGTTATGTATGAAGCTCGCACCCTCGTGGTCCCCTTCTGCGGCGGGGAAATCTCCCACACCTGCCAGTAGATCTTGATTCGAAAGCCCTTCTCAGGCTCGACGGTCTCCGTCTGGCTTCGGCAGACGACGGCCTTTCCGTCTACCGTCACCGAGAGGTCGCGGATGTCGCCCTTCTCCCCGTAGCGGAAGCCGACCTCAAAAATTCCCTTCGGACCGTTGTTGGCAATTTCGAAATCCGCTTGCGTATGCACGAGACCGTCTTTGGACACACGCATTCTCACGGTCTCCGACAGCACCTGCAAGTGCGCCGCTCCGGCTCCCCGCAGGCGCAGAGTTGTACCTCCCGTCAGGTTTTGGGGCCCACCCGCGAAGACGGAAACAGAAGGCGACAACATAACCGCACACAAGACAACGGATAAAGTCCTATTCATACTCTCTGCCTCCATGTGGCCCAACGGCGAGCATCAGGCGCTTGGCGTGGAGCGGCGCGGGACACCAAGTCGCTTGAATGCTTTGGTTAGGATCGTCTTCACTTCACCTTGTTGAAATGGATCTCGTAGCAAAAGCCATTCGGCCGAAAAGGGATAAACAGTCTGACTCTGGTCCGACTGACAAGACCCTTCTGCAACGTAATGGATGCAGACGTGCGGCCATCACGCTCCTTGCGAAATCGCAAAGGGGCGGTGAGAATGTTTCTGCCGTCTTCGTTGGCCACCAGGATCTGAGGTCCTTCGAGAACGCCGTCGGCGTAGCGCTCGACCTTCGTGCCGTCAGCATAGGTGGACGTGATCTTCTGCTCGGGACGGGATGCATACGAAATCGTTATGGTGCGCAGGTCCGTGCTCTTCTTGATTGAGATGGCAAAGGTCTTGCTGAAATCCGCTGGGGGGTTGACGGCATCCACCGGGACGAGCTGCAAGTCAGCTCTGACTGAGGAAGCGCCGACAAAGAAAGCCATTAGAATTGGAACAAGAAGCGCGTATCTCATGACGACGACCTCCTACGGCGGGTTCCGAACGCCTTTTCCGCGCAATTCCGGCATCCCCCTTCGCTGAAACTTCGGTGGACACGCTCCCTTCTGCGGATGAGCTTGCCCCCGAACGCGCCGCGTCTCTCCTTCGCCAATCACTTTTACCGGCCGAGCCATAACCGTCTGCGCCACCGTGGCTTATGCTTTCTTAGTGTGCCAGGCACACTGGTCCTTGCTTGGCATCTCTATTTCCCGTAAATCGACACGTATCGTGACGTGATTCGGCTTGAGCCCCAGGCCTTCCCGTCAGGATCCCACGCTCGCGAGAGAGCTGTCCACCGTGCGGGCCATTCTGCACTTCTCTTCTGCCACCCCCACACGGCTTGCATCCCATCACGACCGCCTTCGTTCACCAATCCTGTCACGCCCAACACCGTCTTGTACGAAAGCTGGACCCGATATTCATCAAAGTGATAGAACACGGGCCAGAGGCGGCCGTCGATTTGGGCCAACATGATGAAGCCGGTGGTGACGACTCCCTTGAGTTCATCCACGGACTTGACTCGCAACTTCCCGAGGTCGCCATCAGCGAACAACAGGACAAGTTCTTCGTGCCCATCCCCGTTGAAATCATGAACGAAACTGGACGACACGAGGTCAGTCAGGTCCCATCTGTCTCTGGGTGGCCCGTGTAGCTCTTGTACTGCGTTCAGAACAGGCTCGATCTCGTCTTGCGAAAAGGCGGCAGACGGGTGGTCGTGCGTTGCTGCACAACCAGCGACGACCACACCAAGAAACAGAAGGAAGACAGTGCTCTTCATAATACTGCTCCAGATGCCCAACGTCGTGCCTCACCGGACGCTGGAAAACGCACAACGCGCGGCTTTCGGCCGTCTTAGTGTGCCAGGCACACTTTGCGGAATCCTTAATGTGACGGGCACACTTCCCAGCACTCCTTCCCGTGGGTCTCATGGTCCGGCTGAATTCCGTTTGCGTTTGAATTTCATGTTGTATGTCCGATGGCCGACAGTGTCTCCCGAGTTCCTGT
>CAZDHT010000194.1:0-10706 GCA_964505325.1 uncultured Planctomycetota bacterium
CGGCGGCGGGTGTGTGCCGGGGCCGAGGGAAGTGCAACCCGCGGGGCGCGTGTGTGTGCGACGGTAGGACAAGCATTCCTGCTTGTCCAGAGGAACAGGTCCGTGCCAGGCACCGAGCTGAGCGGAGCAGATCGTCGACGTGAAATGATCGCGCGGAGCGGGCGAGGACGCGGACAAACAGGAATGTTTGTCCTACCAACCCAGCGGCGCCCCCAATTGCGCCGATGTTTGTCGTACCGGCGGCGGGTGTATGCCGGGGCCGAGGGAAGTGCAACCCGCGGGGCGCGTGTGTGTGCGACGGTAGGACAAGCATTCCTGCTTGTCCACATGGATCATCGTGTCCGAACATCACCACGCCGTTTCAGCGGCGTTCCCCGGAATGGGGAGGTGAACCGCAAAGAAGGGCGCCGGCTGGCCAAAGCTTGCCGACGCCCTTCTCGTTCGGTTCTCGTTCTTCAGCGCCGCCGCCTTCCGCGACCACTTGGAAGTGCTCGCCCGGGGTGCGTAACCCCCTCGCCCCAGGCGTACCCCGCCGACCCGCAAAGGGAGTACCCGCTGGTCATGGGCGACTACGCCCAACGACCGGGCCGCGCGGCAGGCGGTATGGCTTGAAGGCAGCATAGTGTGCAAGCCGTTCCTGGATGCTTGCGGCCAGGCGGGCGTCGCCGGCCTGCCGAGCCAGACCCAGCGCCTTTCGGCCTGCCGGAATCGCTTCTCCAAACCGGCCTGCGGCCGCATAAGCCGCGGCCAGGGTGTCGAGAACGCGAGCGTCCTCCCCCGCCTTGTCCCGGGCCGCCTCGGCGAGCTTCACGGCTTCCTTGGCGTCACGGAGTCTCGGGTCAGGGCAGGTGGCAAGAAGCCACGCCAAGTTCTGTGCGGGAGATGGGTTCGCGGGGTCCGCCTTTCGGGCGAGCCGCCACTGCTCAATCGCAGGCCCAAACTTTCCCAAGTGCTCGTACGCGATCGCCGTGTGGGTGCGGAGCCTTAAGGCCACCTCTGAGCCGCCAGAATCGGTGGCCGGCTCGAGGGCCCCCGGGGGTAGGCGGAGGCCATGTCTGAACACCCTGATCGCTTCCGAGGGTTTACGCATCATCAGAAGCACGGAGCCCAGGTTTGCCACCACGCTGCGGTCACTGGGATTGAGAGCAAGATAGGCCTCGATGTGTTGCTTGGCTCTGTCGAGAAGCCGCAACTCGCAGTAGCTCTCGGCGAGCTGCTTGTGGAGCTCAAGAGACTCCGGGCTCTGGCGGCTCAGCGGCTCAAGCAGGTCGATGATCTTCCGGTGGCGGCCCGCGAGGGCAAGCTCGGCCGCCCTGGTGCACGCGTTGTAGACGTCCATCATACGCTTCGGGTCTTTGCGCTTCGCCGGATCAACCGGCTGAGGGCCCGCCGCCACCCCGCTCAGATATCCCAGCTCGCGAAGGGCCTCGAGAGCTTGCCTGTCAAGTTCTACGGAAGGCGCCTCGACCCTCCGCATCGTCTGGCGCAGCTCTTGGAGACGCGCCCGGAGGGATGCAGCAGCTTCCGGCTCGGCGGCCAGCACGTTCTTCTGTTCCGCAGGATCCGCCCGGAGATCGTACAGCTCCGGCTCGGGACATTCGATGTACTTCCACCGCCGGCCGGCCAGGCAATAGAGGGGGGCCCAACCGTAGTTGTGCATGACGAACTCGCTCTCGCCGTAGCACAAGCGTTCGCCTTCGGAACCGGCCAACAGACTTCGGCCGCTGGCCTTCTCCAGTGGCGCCCAGCCCAGCATCTCCAGGACGGTCGGGGCGATGTCCGTCAGGCCGACCACCCTGTCCTCGATCTTGCCTTTGGGTATGCGGCCGGGTAGGACGAGGATGAGAGGCACATGCATGGTGGTGTCGTACACGAGCGGCCCGTGTCCGTATTCATTGTGCTTGCCGAAGGCCTCACCGTGGTCGCCGCAGACGACGATGAGCGTCTTGCGGTACAGGCCCCGCTCGAGCACGAAGTCAAGTAGCCGCCGCACCTGGGAATCCATGAACGCGATCTCGCCATCGTAGGCGTTGGTACGCAGGCTCCTGTAGGGCTCGGGCGGCGCGTAAGGCAAGTGGGGATCGAAGAAGTGGACCCAGCAAAAGAAAGGTTCATCGGCGTGCTGTTCAAGCCACGAGAGCGCCCGGTCGGCGACCACGTTGGCGGGGTTCTCCATACCGAGGAGATCGCCCGGCTTGCGTGGAGGAGCCATGCGGTCGTCGTACACCTCGAACCCGCGGTCAAGCCCGAACCGTTTGTCGAGCACAAAGCTGGCCAGGAATGCTGCCGTGCGGTAGCCCTGCCCGGAAGAAAGCTCGGCCAGCGTGGGCAAATCCCGCCGCAGCCTCCCACGCCCGTTGTCGTGCAGTCCGTGCTCGGGTGGCAGAAGGCCGGTGAGGATGGCGGCATGGGACGGCAGGGTGAGCGGCGCGTGAGTGTAGGCTCTGGTGAAACGGACCCCGCTTGCCGCCAGCGCGTCCAGGGCGGGAGTGTGCGCCCCCGTGTGTCCGTAGCACCCCAACCGGTCGGCACGCGTGGTGTCGAGGGTGATGAGCAGCACGTTGTACCGGGCGGGGCGGTCCCTCCACAGGCCTTGCCCCGCCCAGATCGCCACCCCGACGAGGAGCAGGCCAGCGATCAAAATGAGTCGCCGCCTCCTCATTTATCAAGACTCCCGCAGGCCGTCAGCGCGCTCTACGGCGACGCCGCATCAACCCGCCCAGGGCGGAGCCAAGGATCAACAGGCCGATCGTCCCGGGCTCGGGAATGGGCAGGGTCTCCTCCGGCGCGACGTACATGTAGTCGCCGGCGACAACACCGACAAGGTTACCCGGGGTGAACGTCTGAAAGTCCTCACCGGTCGCGCCCACCGAGCCCGCGGGCTGCAGTGCCGGGTTCAGGATCGGGGTGTACACCCGCCAAGTCACACCGGTGTGCCCGTAACCCCAAAGCCAGGGGGTAACCACGCGGCCATCATCCAGCGCCGCCCACCGCTTGCGGTAGATGGGGCTGCCGTCCGAGTTCAGGACCTCCCCCTTCTTACCGTTGTACGTGCCGCCGTCGCTCTCCGTGCCGTCGAAGATGACGGACCCGATCGTGGTGGCGCCGTCCTGGTCCTCACCCGTGATGATCCACGGGTTCGCCAGGGGCACGTTGACCGGCCTCACGCCCTCGCCGCTGCCGTTCGAGTAGCCCCAGCCCCGTGCGCCATCGTCGTAGATTGCCATCAGGCCGGACTGATTGTACTTCTCTCCCTTCCGACTGTACTCACCGGCCGTGAAGACAGTGTCACCGGGCACCACAAGGCCGGCCACGTCCGGGCAGTGGGCCATTCCGCTGATGGGGGAGGAAGCCGCCCAGGTGTTCGGGCCAGTCTGCTGATAGACGACCGCCGAAGCGGAGGCACCGCCCGAGACGCACACAAACCCACCGTTGGGCAGCGGCGCCACGCTCTTCCCCCGCGGCTCGCTGATGGTGGCGTCTACCGTCGCACCCGTCAGCAAGCCGCTACCGTCGTACGTCGGGCTGAGCACGGACACCACTCGCGTCGATCCATCAGACCCCACGTGTGTGAGCACGACGCGCCGATCCGACAGCATGGCAATGTCGCCGTTCGGCAGGTTGGCCGACGACATCTTCGGGTCGTAGCCGAGGACGGCGACCAGGTCCACCGTGCCCAGCGGGCGGGTGTCGGACCCGTCGAGGGCCGTGCCGATCTCCCATTGGTACAGCGTGTTGTTCACCCCGTACCCGCCGTAGTAGTGGAAGCCACTGACGACATTGGCCGACGCGGCCGAGGTGAACACCAGGCCGACCAGAAGCAGACAGACAAGCATCTTCGACCCGCGTCGAGGTCGCCGCCGGAGCAACACGGGCAGCCCCAGCAGCATCAGGCCGAGCGCGCCCGGCTCGGCGATGGGCAGCCCGGCCGGCTCGACCATATAGTCGCCGGCGATCCAGCCGTCGCGGTCGAGGTTGGGGAAGTTGCCCGCGAGGCTCACCTCGAAGTCCTCGCCGTTGGCCCCGATGGTGCCGACCCGGCCGCCCGGATCCTGAACCAGGCTGTACACGCGGAACGTGACCTGTGTCTGCCCGTAGCCGCCGCCGAACCAGATGACCACCCGACCGTCATCGAGCGCGGCCACGTTCCTGTCGTAGATGGGGGTGCCGTCGGAGTTGGTGATCTCGCCGACGAAGCCGTCGTGCCAGGCGCCGTCGGTCTGGGTGCCGTCGTAGACGTACGTTTCATAGGAATTGCCGCTGTACCCGGTAGTGACCCAGCCGTTGTCGAACAAGGGATGCCGAAGCCCTTCGCCCAGAGAACTGCCGCCGTAGCCCCAGGCTTGCAGGCTGGTCATGTCCGAGTTGTAGTAGCTGGCCAGCTTACCGGTCTTGTCGTACTTGTGCCCGGAGCGCGCCGCGGTGCCTCCGGGCGGCGTGACGTACTGCCCCGTCACAAACTGATCGCCGGCAGGGTTGATCAGCCCGGCCACGTCCCAGTGGTTACTGCTCATGCCGGTGACGAGCGTGGACGCCCACGCGTTAGGAGCGGTCTGCTCCCACACCACGGCGCTGCCGCCCTGGATCGTCACGAACCCGCCGTCGGGCACGGGCGCGATCTTCACGGGGATATGGGTGTTGTCGACCGTCGCGTCGACGGTCGCGCCGGTCAGAAGGCCGGTGCCGTCGTACTGCATGGTCAACACCGAGGTCTGCCACGTGTCGCCCGCACTGTTCATGTGGATGACCGCGACCCGACGGTCCGACAGCACGGCAATGTCTCGGAACCCGCGGTCCTCATTGCTGAACAGAGGCTCCAGATCTACGGTGCCTAACGTGCGACTCGTCGCCGCGCTGGCGCCGAACTCCCACTGATACAGATGGTTGTATTGGCTGTAGCTCGAATGCCGCCCGAGGCCGGTAACGACGTTACCCGACGCGACCGACGCCCAAACCAACACAACTGCCAACAACCCCAACACCAATGCCCTTCTCATCGCAGACCCCCTTTCCACTGGACACGTTTGGCCCGCGCCGGAAACGTCGCCCACACGAGCGGCATTCCGCGCGAGAGCCTGATTACGTTCTGCCTTTCCCTCCAACTGTCCAAGTAGCAAATCCCGTGCCAGGATTCCGGGGAAATCGGTTGCAGCAGGGGTCGGGGCCCATAAGTCGTTGCAGCCACGGCGGTTGTGCTATGCGGGCCGCTTCAACGGCGTCTTTCCCCGGCTCGAGACAGAAGCGGGGACGTTGCCTGCGGGCAACAACGTGGCTGGACTGCTTCCGCCCGGAGAAGTTAAGTCCCCATCGTAGAAGCAGTTAGGTGTGTTTCCGAAAATCCACAAAGGCGGTTCCTCCGAAGGAACGGATAGGTCCGTACCAGGGCCCTTCTTGGAGGATCGTTCCCTCCCTGCACGGTCGTCCGCAGGTGCGGGGGGTACCGCTCGTACTCTTACTCTTACTCGTACTCCTGCTCGCACTCCGGCGGTCCGCAGGTGCCGGGTATCGAGGCACTTCGGAGTCGAAACTCGAAACTGTCCACGCGTTGTGGTATGATGCTGTTGGCGACTTTGCGGCAAATGATTGCGCAGCTCGAACGTCGCGGTTCTCCGTTCCCGGCGATGAATTGCGGAATCGACGGATATGGCCGAGAAGCAGCGATACAAGTACCTCGACCCGGCGGCGCTGGCGAAGATGGCGCACCTGGACCTCGTCGCCAAAGGTGTCGTCGAGGGCTTCGTCACCGGCCTCCACCGCAGCCCCTACCACGGCTTCAGCGTCGAGTTCGCCGAACACCGCGAATACGTCCACGGCGACAACATCAAGGACATCGACTGGCAGGCCTACGGCCGGTCCGACCGCTACATGATCAAGCAGTACCAGGAGGAGACGAACCTCCGCGGCCACATCCTGCTGGATATGTCGGGCTCGATGGGCTACAAGTCGGAGGAGTCGGCGATCACCAAGCTGGAGTATGGCTGCTTCCTCGCCGCTTGCCTCGCCTACTTGCTCATGCGGCAGCAGGACCCGGTCGGCCTGGTGACGTTCGACGAGGAGGTACGGACGTTTATTCCGCCCGGCTCGACCACCGTGCACCTGAACCTGCTGCTCCGCGAGTTGGAGAAACTGAAACCGGGCCGCACCACCAACGTGTCCAGCTCGTTTCATCACCTCGCCGAGCACATCAAACGGCGCGGCCTGATCATCATCATCTCCGACCTGTACGACGACCAGCGCGAGGTGCTCCGGAGCCTCCGGCACTTCCGCTACAAGAAGCACGAGGTGATGCTATTCCACGTTTTCGACCAGGCCGAGCTCGAGTTCCCGTTCCGGAAGCTGACCGACTTCGTCGACTTGGAGACAAACGAGCGCATCCAGATCGACCCGAAGTACATCCGGAAAGAGTACACGTCGCTCGTTCAGGACTTCATCGACGTCTACAAGCAGGATTGCTCGGCCAGTCAGGTTGAGTACGTCCAGACCCATACCGGGGTACCGTATGATTTCATGCTGTCGAAGTACTTGGCAACCCGGCAGCGCCTGGTGTAGGAGCACGGCGGTGGGCGCACGGGGGCGCGGGCGCCGGGCCGCAGGATCTCGAACGGCACAGGGCGCCCATGCTCCGACGCGCCCGTGCGCCCATGCGAGCGACCCGCGATGATACCACTGGCGCCGATATATCTGGTCGGAGCGGCGGCGGCGGGGATCCCGCTGGTGCTGCACCTCATCTACCGGCGGAAGGCGCCCAAGGTATTCTTCTCGACCATCCGTTTTCTTCGGCTCAGCAATGAACGCACCGCGCACCGGCGCCGAATCCAGGACCTCTTGCTGCTCCTTCTGCGGACGCTGCTCTTCATCCTGTTGGCGCTGGCGCTCGCACAGTTCATCGTGAAGCTGACCGAGGGCTCGGGCCTCGTCCGCGCCCGGGCGGCGATTGTCATCGTCGTGGACAACTCGTACAGCATGGCCGCGGTTCACGAGGGCCAGTCGCGGTACGAGAATGCCAAGGAGGCGGCCCTGGCCATCCTCCAACGGCTGCACCCGGACGACGAGGCGGTGGCGCTCTTCACCAGCGGCCCCGAACGCCGGCTCGAACCGAAGTTCACCCGGGACACGCAGGAGGTCCTGAACACCATCAACCGCAGCGCGTGTTCCGCCGAAGGCGGCAACGTGATGCTCGCGCTCAAGGAGGCCCGGGATCTGTTGGTCCCCCGCAAGACGGAGTTGAAAGAGATTTACATCCTCACCGACATGCAGAAGCTCGCGTGGGAGACGGGCTCAAAATGGGACGCGGAGCCGGAGACCGCCCTCGCACGCGAGGAGCGCGCCGCCATCCCGGTCATCGTGTTCGACGCGGGCAGGGAGGTGACCGGGAACCTCGCGGCGCGGGAGATCCGCGTCTCGGGCCAGGCGTTCGTGCGGGGCACCCCGATCACCATCGATGCCGACATCCACAACCCGACGCCGCAGTCGGTCAAGGGCGCCATCGTCAGCCTGCTTGTCTCGGGCGAAGCAAAGGGCAAGCGGGAGATCGACGCGGGCCCCAACGCGACCGGCACCGCGTCCTTTGCCTACGAACTGCCCGAGTCCGGCGTCGCAAACATCCAGATCCGACTGCCCGATGACGCGCTGAACGTAGACAACACAAGGAGCTTCAAGCTGGAGGTGAAAGACAAGATCCGCGTCCTGGTCGTGCAGGATGCCACGTCGGCGGTCGATTTCCTCGACCAAAGCTATTTCCTCGAGCGGGCGCTCGACCCGTCCATCACGTTGGGTGGCCCGAGCTTGTCCATCATCCGGCCGGACCGGATCCCGCTCGAGAACTTCGCCGGGGCGCGGCTGTCGGACTACGACGTGGTGTTCCTGCTCGGGATCAAGACCATGTCGGAGACAGCGGCCGCCGCGCTGAAGCTGTTCGTCAAGGAGGGCGGCGGGGCGATCTTCTTCGCCGGCGACAGGATGGACGTGGGCGAGTACCGGCGCCTGTTCGCACGGGGGCCCGAGCCGCTGCTGCCGCTGCCGCTCGTGCCCATCGACGAGGGCGAGCCCGACCGCACCCGGTTCACGCAGGTGACCTCGGTCGACGAGTCGCATTTCGTCTTCGCCCCGTTCCGCGGCCTGAACATCCTCAAGGCCGTGCGGGTGTACAAGTCGGCCCGGGTCGACCTGCACGTTTCGACCCCGATGGTGAAGCTGGCGCAACTGGCGGACGGCCAGCCGCTGGTGCTCGAACACTCCTACGACCGCGGCAAGGTGGTGTTTATCACGGTGTCGGCCGATGCGGCGTGGTCCAATCTGCCCGTCACCGACGTGTTCCTGCCCATGATCCACCAACTGGTGTATCACGTGTCCGGGTCGTTCGAGGAGACCGATTCGCTGGCGGTTGGCGCCCCGTACCGGTTCAACTTCCCCGAGAGCGCGGCCCGAGTCCACATCGACATCCGCCGGCCCGACGGCATCGAGGAGACCATCTCGACCGCGCCGACCGCCGACACCAACGAGGCGGTCTACACGAAAACGTTCAAGCCCGGCTACTACACTTACAGTACGCGCGGCGGCGTGGCTCGGAGCGGCGCGTTTGTGGTCAATCCCGACACGGCGGAATCGAACCTGGAGCGTACCGACGAAGATGCCCTGGACGAGCACCTGTCGCCGTCCACTGTCCGGGTGTGTTCCAGCATCGACGAAATGCAGAAGCTGGTCACCCCGCTGCGCGAGGGCGTCCACCTGCGCGACCTGTTCATCCTGGTCACGATAATCGCGGCCCTGTTTGAAACCGTGGTGTCGAACTGGGTCACGCCCAAGACCGAGGCGAAGAAGAAGCCCACACTCGTCCCCGCCGAGGAGGGTGCAAATGTTTGAGGCACGTGAGAGGAACACCGCGGGGAAGCGGACCTCCTGCCGGGTGTTCTTTCTTCTGTTCTGCCTTCCTGTTGCACTGCGCGCTTTCGGCGCCGAGGACCCCAAGGTGCAGGAGCGGCGGACCATTCACTTGCTGATCCGGGACCTCGCCGCCAAGAAGCCTGCGGTGCGGGCGGCGGCCGAACGCAAGCTCAAGCAGTTCGGCGAGAAAGCAGCACCCGATTTGATCCTGGCGCTCGACAACCGGCACATTGCGGTGACCACGATGCCCGCCGAACGGAACGAGATTGCACGGGGCCGGGCCGCACGCGTCCTGGGGGCCATCGGCGGCAAGCGCGCCGGCAAGCACTTGACCGGCGCACTCGCCGACCCCAGCATCCTGGTGAGACGCAGCGTCATCAACGCCCTGGGAGAAATGCGCTGCAAGGACGCCGTGCCCGAGCTTCTCAAGCTGGCCTCCGACGACAGCGCCACCATCGCGAGCGATGCCGTCCTCGCGCTGGGGGCCATTCGGGACAAGGCCGCGGTGAAGGACGTGCTCAAGATCCTCAACGCCCGCCAGGAGTTGAAGGCGAAGTACAAGAACGATGCCGATGTGTCGCGCGTGCGCGGCGCGGCAGCGTTTGCGCTGGGCATGCTGGGGGATACGGCGGCGGTGGACGCGTTGCTCGCCGTGCTGCGCGACCCCGACGCCCACGTCCGGCGACACGCAAACTGGTCGCTGATACTGATGTCTGGAAGAGACCTCGGCTTCAAGGCGGACGCGCCCGAGGCGGAGCGCGAGAAAGCAGCCAAAGCGTGGGATGCCTGGTGGAAGGCGAAGCGGAAGAAGTGAGAGGGCGAGCATGGGTGTACGGGAGCACCGGTGCATGGGCGCATGGAAGCATGGCAGCCATGCCGCCATGCTTCCCGGTGGGAGGGGGTGACGCGTGACCCTGCTGGACTGGCTCGACAGATTCCTCGAACACCTCGACGTCGAGCGCAACTTGTCCGAGCACACCCTCCGCGCTTACAGCACGGACATCGTCGAGTTCGTCCGTTTCAGCGACCAGGACGGCTCCCTGGGGCCGGGCGACGTCGATCACCTCGTCCTGCGCAGCTACCTCGCCCATCTGCGAAGCGGGGGCCGCTCCCGCGCCACCATTGGCCGCAAGCTCGCCGCCATCCGCTCGTTCTTCCGGTTCCTCGTGCGCGAGGAGGTGGTCGAGGACAACCCGGCGGCGGACATGCGCAGCCCGCGCAAGGAGCGGCGCCTGCCCGGGGTGATGGACGAGAACCAGGTGCGGGCGCTTATCGAGCAGCCGGACACCTCGACCTTCCTGGGACAGCGCGACCGCGCCGCCCTCGAGGTCCTCTACAGCACGGGCATCCGGGCGAGTGAGCTGGTGGGAGCGAACATCGACGACGTGGACCTCATCGGTGAAGTGATCCGCGTCCGCGGCAAGCGGAAGAAGGAGCGGCTCGCCCCCCTGGGCAGGTACGCCGTCGCCGCGCTCAACGACTACCTTGCCGCGCGGCGCCTCCAGCCGCGAGAGCCCTTCTTCGACAAGCGGGCGCTGCTGATCAATCGTTTCGGAAGGCGGCTGACCGACCGCAGCCTGCGGCGCATGCTGAACAAGTACTTCCAGATGGCCGGGCTGCAGCTCCGAGTGACCCCGCACACCATACGCCACACGTTCGCCACGCACCTGCTCGACCACGGCGCCGATCTCAGGAGCGTGCAGGAACTGCTCGGCCACCAGAGCCTCCAGACCACGCAGATCTACACACACGTCTCGACCGAGCGCCTCAAGCGCGTCTACGACAAAGCTCATCCGCGCGCGAAGTGAAACGCGAGGCCGGAA
>CAZDHT010000195.1:0-5195 GCA_964505325.1 uncultured Planctomycetota bacterium
ACGTCGGCGCCCCGCGCTCCTCATCGCTGTTCAGCAGCACCACAATCGGCACGGCCGCCAGCAGCCCCGCCTCCTTCAGGCAATCCAGCGCCGCCAGGTGCACCACCACCCCGCCCTTCATGTCCGACGTCCCCGGCCCGACCGCCAGCCCGTCCCTCACGTGGAACGCCGGCAGAACCGCGTAGTCGGTGTACGTCGTGTCCAGATGCCCGCCGAGGACGATGGCCTTGTCGCCGTTGCCCGTCTTGGCCACCAGATGCGGCGCGAAATCGCCGCCGTCAACGAACTCCACCGGCAACCCCAGGTCGCCAAGCTCCGCCGACACCCGCGCCGCCGCCGCCGCCACGCCCTCCGTCATCTCCGTCCCGCACTCGATGTTGCACAGCTCCTCCAGCAGCCCCAGCCACTTCTCCCGCGTCGAATCAAGCCGTGCCCGGAACGCCTCAACGTACGCCGTCTCATTCACTGCCCACCCTCCGCCGCGTCCCGCTTCGCGTCGTCGTAGTCCACGATGTATCCCTGCCACGACCGGAACCGCGCCTTGCCGTTCGCGTTGATGTTGACCAGGTACTGCGGCATCACCGGCGTCTTCCCGCGGCCGTTCGGGAGGGTACAGATGTACGTCGGCACCGCCAGGCCCGACGTGTAGTTCCGCAGATACTCCATGATGTTCAGGCCGTCCTCGATGGACGCCCGGAAGTGGCCGATGCCCTCCAGCTTCTTGCAGTTGAAAATGTAGTATGGCCGAATCTTCACCCGCAGGCAGTCCTGCATCAGCTTCTTCATCACGTGACGGTCCGCGTTGACCCCGCGCAGCAGCACCGTCTGGTTCCCCAGCAGCACGCCCGCCCGCGTCAGCATGTCCGCCGCCCGACGCAGATCCTCCGTGACCTCCTTCGGATGGTTGACCTGGGTGTTGAGGTAGAGCGGATCGTGCCGCGACAGCATCGCGCACAGTTCCTCGGTCACCCGCATCGGCAGCACGGCGAGCGTCCGCGTCCCCAGCCGCTTGATCTCCACGTGCGGGATGGCGTCGAGCTCCGACAGGATCCAGTCCAGCCGTCCGTCCGACAGGCAGAACGCGTCGCCGCCGGTGATCAGCACGTCGCGGATCTCCGGATGCTCCCGCACGTATTGCAGCGCCAGCTCGACGTCCTTCTGCGCGTAGACCACGTTCTCGTGGGCGATGTGCCGCCGCCGCAGGCAGTGCCGGCAGAACATCGTGCATGCGTTGGTCACGTTGATCACAAGCCGGTCCGGGTACAGCCGGGTGATCAGCGGGGCCGGCGAGTTGTAAATCACCGTCTCCGGGTCCGTCTCAACCGTCTGGTCCTGCACCTCGAGCACCGACGGAACCGCCTGCAGGCGGATCGGACACGCTTGGCCCGTCGGGTCCATCAGGCTCGCGTAGTACGGCGAGATGCCCCACCGGTATTGCTTCTCGACCGAGCGGATTTGCTGCTTCTCGGCGTCGGACAGCTCGATGATCTGCGCCAGCACGTCGACGTCCGTGATCGTGTGACGCATGTGCCACATCCAGTTGGCCCAGTCCGCTTCGGTGCCGCCGAGCGCCCGGAGCACCCGCTCCCGGTTCGCGGCGTATTGCTCGGACAGGTCGAGCCCGCACGGGATCGACTCGCGGGCCTCGAGGTAGTCGGCGATCTCTCGCGTGTACGACTCGCACCGCTCCAGGGCCACCTTGCGCTGATCGTCGGTCACCTGCAGCGGCGACTTCTCGACCGGCACGAACCTGGCCCCGGCCTGCGTCTCGTCGGCTGACATATTTCACGCCTCCTCGGACTGAAGCTCCTTGGGCTGGCACAGGACAGGGGGATTATAGCAGGCGCGCCTCGGGCGCCGTTTCATTCTGTCAGGGTGTACTCCCATACTTTGCCGTCGCCGCCGACGAGCAGTTTCTCACGGCCGGACGCGCCGTCAGGTATCGCCAGGACGGCGTTTCCGCCTTCCTTGGACTCGAAGACCTCATGATAGACCAGTGCGCCGCTACTGTCAAAGACGTACAGGACGGTGATGGTCGCGCGCAGGCCAAACATGCGGCCGCCTTGACACAGGTACCGCCCGCTGGCCGCAGAGTAGGGCGGCTTGTCTTCCTGGAACCTGACCGGCGTCGTTTTCAACGGAGGGAGGTATCCGGAAGGCGAGGGCAAGGTCTCGACCAGGGTCTTTCCACTGAGCGACATGACGCAGATGTTGTCTTTATGAAAACGCAGCAGACGTTCCTTGGAGTTGTGTCCCGGATATCGCGCCACGGAAAAGGCACCGAAATAACCGCGGTAGCGCGTCTGTCTCCTTGACAGGATCTTGCCGGCGCGATTCAAGTGCACAATCTTGTTGTCGCTCGTGCACAGGATGAGCGGCAGGCCGGGCCCCGGCCCCCTTGCGATCTCCACGTCAAGGGTGGCGCCGACCTTGGTCCGCCACAACAGCTCTCCCTTGTGGTTCAACAACTCGACGAATCCGGCCGAGCTGCCGAGCGCGAATTCCAGCTTGCCGTCCCCGTCAAGGTCAGCGGCGGCGCAGTCCCCGCCGCCGCGGAGGTCGTGGGACCAGAGCTTCTTCCCAGAATGGTCCTTCAGTGTGACGCCGTCGAACGTCAGGTGCAGGAACTCGCACGTCCCGTCGCCGTCGGCGTCGACGATCCGGTGGGCGTACGTGGGATACCTCTCTTTCTGAAGGACGACCGACGCCTTCACTGCGCCCTTGAGATCGGTGAACAGCGCCGCGCCGCTGCCCGCGATGCACAGCTCGACTCCGGGCGCGGGGTCCAGCTTCCCGGCTCTCATGTCAGTGACGGGGCCCAATCGGCGGTCTCCAACGACCAGGCGCCGGGTCAGCAGGTCCTCCCCCTCCAGAATCCCGGGCTCGAGGTCGGACGGCAGCAGCGAATCCTCCGACGCACAGCCACAGAGAACGGCCGCCAGGACCAGCGTGGCCGCCGCGCCGCCGGCCGAGTGGAATGTCGTTACGCCGCTCACGCAGGCCCCGCTCCTTTATTCATTTGCCGCGAAGTCACCGTACTCCCGGCACGCGTCGAACAGGGCGTCGATGTTCTCCAGCGGCACCTCCGGCTCGAGCACGTGGGTGGGCGCGACGATCAGCCCGCCGGCCCGCCCGTACTTCTCGATGACTTCCTTGACGCGCGCCCGCACGTCATCCGGCGTGCCCCAGGGCATCGTGCTCTGCGTGCCGATGGTGCCGTCCAACGTCAGGTGGTGGCCGAAATCGCGATGGACCTTGTCCACGTCCAGGCACTCGGGCTGGAGGGGATTCAGGATGTCGAGCCCGGCATCAACCATGTCGCCGACGACGTCGATGATGTTGCCGTCGCTGTGGTAGTGAATGCGGCACTTGGGATTGACCCGCTTGATCTCGTCCCACACCCCGGACCACCGCGAATGGATGAGCTTCTTCCACGTCTCCTTGCGGAACATCAGCGTCTTCTGGTTGGCCACGTCGTCGCCGAGCTGAACGCAGTCGACGCCGGCTCTCGCCGCGTGAATGGCCATGTCCCACTTCTGCCGGAAGAGCTTGTCGAGCATGCACTCCGCCCATGCCGGGCGCTCGACCGTGTCGATCAGGAACTGCTCGTAGCCGCGGATCTGCCACGCGTTTTCGTAAATGTGACCGATCGACGCATAGACGGCACGGCCCTCGGCGTGGGCCTGCTCGACCTCCGTGGCCAGGTGCGAGCCGTCCCACGTCGAGTAGTCCTCCATTGGGTAGTCTTCGATTTCTTTCAGGCTTTCGGCATTGCGCAGCGGGGAGACGTAGCCCCAGAAATGATAGAAGCCGCTTGGCACCTGGGCGCAGCCACGCTGGTTGAAGCTGGTGCCTTCCGGCAGGTCGTCGTTCTCCCAATAGCGGGAATAATCAATGGGCGTCCAGTCGTCCGGCCTCCGCAGGCCGACGCTGGCGCCGCCGCCGTAGCCGTAGTGGCCGGCGATGTCCTCCGTGCCGATGTGCTCGACGAGCCGCCGGTGCAGGTCCTCGACATAGCCGGCGTGGTACAGGATTTGGTCCGGCCGCCGGTGCTCGGTGGTCGCGACGAAGTTCTCGAAGTGTGTGCCCGTGACCCGTCCTCCTGCGCCTTTCATACACAGCATATGAATCGGCGCCCGAATTGCAAGGGGAGCATCAGTGTCCGCTGCCTCCGGGCGCCGCCCGTTCGGGGAATTCGCCCCGACATGCTTGACAGGCGGCCCACAGCAGAATAGATTCCGGGAAGATGGGATGTTCCACAGGTCGAGCATTTGGGACAGGAGGGTTTTGATATGGCGACGATAGACAATCTGGGCGCGGCGTTCGCGGGCGAAAGCGAGGCGAATCGGAAGTATCTTGCGTTCGCCAAAAAGGCGGAGACGGACGGTTACCCGCAGGTCGCAAAGTTGTTCCGCGCCGCAGCGGCGGCGGAGACGGTGCACGCCCACGCGCACCTGCGCGTGATGGGAGGGGTGAAGGACACGGCCGCGAACCTCCAGGCCGCTGTGGACGGCGAGGGCCACGAGTTCCGGGAGATGTATCCCGAGTTCCTCAAGGAGGCGGAAGCCGACGGGAACACCGGGGCGGCCGCTTCGTTCCGGAACGCGCTGGCCGTGGAGGAGATTCACCACGGGCTCTACGAAGCGGCGCTGGGCTCGGTCCGTGACGAGAAGGACCTGCCGGAGAGGACCGTATTCGTATGCAAGGTGTGCGGCAACACCGTATACGACGAGGCGCCGGACGCCTGCTCGGTGTGCAGCTCCCCCAGGAAGATGTTCCTCGAAGTGACCTGAGGCCATCGGTGGTCCGAACGGATCCCGGTCGGGGCGCGTCCGCTCCGCCGCGTATGTGCTCGGTGTGATCAGAAAGGGGGATCGGCCTCTGCCCGCCTGCGCGGGCTTTGACCTGGCAGGCAGGCCACGGGATGCGAGCTTTTCCCGCCGCAGCAACGGAGTGGAGGCGGGACATCGGGAGGATTCGCACGGTGACCGCGCTCGCCAAGTTGTTCCTGGTCGCGATTCTCCTCATCGGCTTGCCGCTGCTGAGTGCCGGGGCGGTGCGGGCGACCTGGGACGAGATGCTCGAACTGCCGCCCCGGACGAGCTACGTCCTGCACGCGCCGTTCTCGTGGCTGGCGTTCGTGTTCGGGTGCGCACTTGTCCTGGCGTGGGTCCTGCCCTTCATCGTTCAGGCCA
>CAZDHT010000195.1:5205-10617 GCA_964505325.1 uncultured Planctomycetota bacterium
AAGACGAAGTGCCCCGCCCGGGCCGGCAGGGGTTCCCTTGGTGGGGGTGGGTTGGGCTCGTGGCGGGCGCCACGTGGTGGATCCTGGCTTGGACCCGTTTCTCGTGGTTTTCCGTCCTTCAGCGGCACACCTTCTCGCCGTTGTGGTTTTCGTACATCCTGGTGGCCAACGCTCTGGCGCATCGCCGGACGGGCCGCTGCCTGATGCTCCGCCGCCCGCGGTTCTTCTTGGTGCTGTTTCCGGTGAGCGCCGTGTTCTGGTGGTTCTTTGAGTATCTCAACCGCTTCGTCCAGAACTGGCGCTACGTGGAGGCGCACGTCGGCCCCGCCGGGGAGCTGCTGAGCAGGCCGCTGGCGTTCGCGGCCGCGGAGTATGTCGTCTACGCGACGTTGGCCTTCTCGACCGTGCTGCCAGCCGTGTTGTCCACCCGCGAGCTGCTGCTCAGCTTCCGGGTGCTTGGGAGGTTCCGATCCTTCGCGCCGATCTGCTTCCCCCATCCGAAACGGGCCGCGTGGTCCGTGCTGCTGCTCACGGGGCTGGGCCTGGCGTGTATCGGCTGGCTTCCCAACTATCTCTTTCCACTCCTATGGGTCTCGCCGCTTCTTATCGTGGTCTCGATCCAGGTGTTGGTGGGAGGGCGGCACGTGTTCTCGGATATCCCGCGCGGCGACTGGCGCGGCGTGGTGGCCGTGGCAACGGCGGCGCTCATCTGCGGGCTCTTCTGGGAGATGTGGAACTACCACAGCATGGCGAAATGGGTGTATGACGTTCCGTTCGTCCACGCCCTGCCGGTCTTCGAGATGCCCATCCTCGGGTACGCGGGCTATCTGCCGTTCGGCCTGGAGTGCGCCGTCCTGGGCGACATGCTGGGCTCGACAGACCGGTCCTGAGGAAGCGGCACAGCCCCCGCCGGCTCTTGTCGTGGTGTGGGGTGTAGCCGGCAGGGATGCGGCGGCCCTTGATCTTGTGTAACACTTGAGCCAAGTGTACAACAGCGCAATGCACGCCCGTTCACAGAACGGGCCTACAACCTGGCCGCGAGATGTTGTAGGCCGGTTCTGCGAACCGGCGGAGAACCTGCTTAGGCTTCATTTGGCTGAAGTGTTGGGATCTTGCTTCCCCAGAGCCGACCATGTGACTCGCAAGCCCTTCTTGCAGAAGCGCTTAGGCGAACCGCTGGTCATGATTAACACTGCTCGACATAAATCCTTGTCGCACAGCAACTTATATCTTCGCGGTGTGCCTGTCACACTGCGAGGGCGCAACATATTGGTATTGAATGACTTACAAGCGGAGCGCGCAATATGCGCCGAACGGCGGGTTGCTTGGAAAGGCTCCAGGTTGCCGGATCCTCCGTAACAGTTCAGCCAAGCGAGGTGCTGCCACCGCATGCGTCTGCGGAAAGCGGTGACAAGCCACCGCTTTTCGGGCCACCGCGCCGAAGAAGTCCGGGGATTGCCACCCAGTTTTGTTGCGACAGAACGGGCTGCCGTGCCGCGGCTTCCGCTTGACTGAAGTGCTGGAAGAATCCTTCCAATTTGCCGCGCAATCCTGGCTCCCGCTTTGCGTATCCTATATCGGAGGCGGCGACTGTAACAAGTTGTCGTATTCCGCTTGGTGTTTGGCATGGTTTGTGCGAGAATACAGATAGAGACGAACCGCACGGGCGCGGGCACAACCCTTCCTGGAGGGCGCAGCAATGAGGACCACAACAACGACAACCATAATGATTCTTATGACGGCTCTGGCGGCATCGCCGACGTGGGCCGAAGACGATAACTTCGTGGTGGTCGGCACAATCCAGGCGGAGGGCACCGGGCAGGTCTGGTCGTACGGTCACGGCGAAGTGACGTACACGATGAGCGGCGAAGGCAAGCTCGTCGTCAACAATGTCCTCACCAACAAGGTCGCCGCCGACGGCACCGGGACGCGCACCCTCGAAGACGAAATGGCGACCTTCACCGGGTTCAAGGGCAAGGTAACGGTTGAAGGCGCGACCATGTCCGCGCACTTCTCGGGCGGCAGGATCGCGTTCGAGGGCCGCGGCCGCGGGCGCTTTGTGCTCGCCGGCCAGGGTAAGTACTGGGTGAACGGCGAAGGGCCGTTCGACTGGAGCGAGTTCGGCAGCACGGTCGCGATGGGCACGTTCAAGGAGTCCGACCCCCTCCGCAGCCAGATCGAAGATGCCGAATACGAAGCGCAGACCGCAGGGGCTATCGTCGGGATTCAGGACTTCCCCTATTACAGCGTGTGGGCCGACGAGTATCCCGTCGCGGCCTCGGTGTTCGTCCGGACGGGAAGCTTCTACGGCTGGACGAGACTGTTCCCGAGCGCGTGGGTCAGTCTCTATTCATACCCGGGCTGGGCCATCTGGCTGTCCGGCCGGCCGCGCTTGCACTGGTTCGTCGGCTATCATCACGGCTACGTCACTTGGTACAGCGGCTATCCGACCTACGCCGATTACCTCTGGCATCCCTACGCGTACTACTGCTGGCAGACGAGCTATCCCGTGGCGTACAGCTCGATCAACGTGTACGTCTACGATGACTGGTGCAGGCGATTCCCCGCGGCGCATCGCGCCCTGCACAGGCACCGGGGCCACCGCAGTACGAGACACCGGAACTGGGGACGCGGCGACCGGGATCGCGGGAGCCACGGCGACTGGGTCCGGGTCCAGCAGGGACACCGGTTCGATTTCAACCACGACGGCAGGATTAACGCGGCGGAGATCAAGCAGGCGCGGGGTCGCATGGGAACCGACCGGGGCCGGTCCGCTGGCGGCAGGGTCGTTCGAGCCAACCGGGAGGGGACTCGCCCCCGTGTCAGAGAGCAGGCTGTCTTCGAGAACCGCTCCGTGGCGACTGGTGCACGGACCTCGCAGGCCCGCACGTTCTTCACGGCCGGCAGGAACAAGGCCGAGGGCACGACGGCCAACCGGGCCCGCAACCTTTTCACGGCAACCACGCATCAGGCCAAAAACGCCACGACCGGCGGGTTTGGTCGAGAGAGGCTGCAAATCGGCAGCCGAAGCTTGTTCGATCTGAAGAATAACGACCGGCCCGCAGTAACGGAGAGTCAGCCGTCGCGCAGTACGTTCACGGGCCGATTTCGGTCTAACAGCAACACGGCCAGCCGGCCCGACCGTGAAGGAATCCGGGCCAGCATCAGAAACCGGTTCGAGATCAAGAGGGACACTCAGCCTAGGGTGACGGAAACCCGGCAGGCGTCGCGCACGCGCAATCTGTTTGCGAGCCGATTTCACTCCAACAACAACACAGCCACCCGGACTAACCGCGGAGAAACCCGGACTTCTGCCGGCCACGTCTTCCGGATCAACAGGGCGAGTCAGCCTGCGGTGACGGAGACCCGGCAGGCGCCACGCAGTGCGTCCGGGACCCGGTTTTGGTCCGGCAACGCAACCAGCCGGCCTAACCGCCAGGAAACCCGGGCGCGCATCACGAGCAGGCCCAATGCCGGCACGGTGAGCAGCGTCAATACGGCCCAGATCTGGCAATCCCGCGCTCCCGGCCGGACCGGGAGCGGTTGGACGCAGTCCGCCCCTCGCGTGGCCAGCGGAACGCGCTCCACGGGCCGTTCAGGAGGCCCGTGGCAGCGCTCCCGCAAGAAGTAAGGGGCGAATTCACATGGTGAACTTTCCCACCTATACCGCTCTGGCGAGGCCGTGGCCGTACAGGAAGTAGGCGCAGCCGGCTCGCCCGGGGCCGCGTCGAACAGGCGGCTCTCAGCCCCTTCCCTCTCGCCTCATAGCGTCACAGATTGGCCGGTGCGGATGGATTCGTACCCGGCGAGGATAGCGGCGAGGGTAGCGCGTTCGCTCGGGCCGCCAGTGTACGGCTCCCGCTTCTCGGTGGTGGCGGCAACGAATTCGTCCAACTGCCGGACGAAGTGGCCCGGTGTCTCGCCGTCCTCGTCATTCTCCCATTCGACCGTCTCGGGCGCAGCACTCTCGGTATAGATGGTCAGCCGGGCCTCGCTCCGGCCCGCGTACAGGGTTCCGTCGGTGCCGAAGAGGGCCACGTCCCCGAACCGCTTGTAGCCGTGCAGTTCGGCGCTCACGGTCATGGCAATCACCGCACGCGATCCAAATTCCACCAGCGCAACCACCGTCGCTTCGCGGTCGCTCTGGAACTTGCCGGAGTGGACCTCGCGCGCGTCGATGCGGGTTACCTCGCCGAGGAACATCCGAGCCGTAGAGATCTGGTGGATACCGTTGAGCATCCAGATGCCGCTGCCGCCCAGGTCGGGCTCGGCCAGCCACGCGCGGCGCCCGGGGTACTGATAGGTGTGCCGGCCGCGGCCGATCAGGTTCATCCGGCCGCTGAGAGCTTGGCCGATCCTGCCGGTGTGGAGCGCGTCGCGGATGGCCATGTTCCGCTGCCGGTAGCGGGCGCTCTCGGCGACCATCAGCGTCGTGCCGGCGGCGTCGCACGCGGTGATCATGGCGTCGGCGTCCTCGAGCGTCAGCGCCATTGGCTTCTCGACCAGGACGTGCCGTCCCGCCGCCGCGGCCTGCTCCGTACCGCGGCGATGGGCATTGTGCGGCGTGGCCAGGATCACTCCCGCGGCGTCCGGCAGCGCATCGAGCGCCGCCGGGAGGCCGGTGAACATGGGCCCGATGCCCCACTCCTCCGCCTTGGCGGCGAGGTAATCCGAGTCTGTGTCCACCAGCGCCGCAACGCGTACGTCCCGGCCCCGCCTCGCCAGCGCCGTTGCAGCCACGACGTGTCGTTCACCCGCCCAACCACAGCCCACGACGATCAGTTCCATCGCCTCACTTCTCCACCGGCACCACGATGCCGCGGATGATGATGTTCTGACAAAGGACAAAGACGACAAAGGTGAGGGATTTTCGGAACGAGGATATTCGGGACAGCCACCGTTTTCTGCGAAGTCCCATTCTGAGCCTCACACATCATGACGCCACGATACCTGTCGCCGCGACGGTGTCAACACACAACACGGCCATGCCCCTCGCCGAAAAACGGCGCCTGTCCTGAATATCTGGGAGCCGAGGGTGAACCGCGAGGTCAAGCCTTCTGCCGGCGCGATACGTGAACCACGGCGCGCCGGCGTGGTCGGTCATGCTGACATCGATCGTGCCGTCGGAGTCGATGTAGGCCGTCGGGCCGCCCGCCGCCGTGGATGGCCTGGACGAAGCGCGTCGTGCGGTCGGGCGGGGTGCAGGCGCCGGCGAAAAAAAATCTAAGAAATTGGTCTGCACAGCTTGACATCCACGCAAAGATATGGTATACTTCTGTGAGCGATGTGGGGCCCTCGGGAGAGTAAGGGGGCCGCATCGCTCGCGGCATGTGTGGGGCGAACGGCGAAAAGTTTTTTTTGCGAAACAAAGCCATTTTGCCACAAGGCTTTGGCGGACAATGGGCTACGGCG
>CAZDHT010000196.1:0-10611 GCA_964505325.1 uncultured Planctomycetota bacterium
GCCGGCCGCATGCTGGCGCGGCCGGGCACGCGGGATTACAGCCCGTTGACCGTCCTGCTGCGCGCGCAGGCGGAGGTCAAGCGGCTTCGGGACCTGCCGCCGAGCGTCTTCTGGCCCGTGCCGAAGGTCGAGTCGACCATCGTCCAGATCGTGCCCGACACCGAACGCCGCGCGGCTGTCGTCGACTATCGCCTGTTCAAGTCCGTAGTGAACGCGCTGTTCTCGCAGCGGCGCAAGACGGCCGCCAAGGTGCTCGCGTCAATGCCGCGCCCAAAGCTCTCGAAGCAGCAGGTGGCCGGCGCGCTCGACGCGGCAGGCGTCCCCCTCGACGCGCGCTCCGATGCACTTCCCACCCCGCAGATTGTCGCGCTGGCGAACACGTTGACACGAGCCGGATGAGTTCCTTCTTCGCCTGGGCAGCCGGCTCACACCCAGGCTTGACCGTCGTCGGCGCCGCCGGTACGATTGAGCGCGGCTGTGGGACCGTGGGGTGTTGCTGGAGGTTAGCATGGAAAAGCGTCAATTGGGCGGATCGGGCCTCGAGGTGACGGCGGTCGGCCTGGGCTGCTGGGTGATGGGGGGCTGGATGTGGGGCGGCGCGGACGACGAGGAGTCGATCTCGGCCATCCGCAAAGCTGTCGAGCTGGGCGTCAACTTCATTGATACGGCGCCGGTGTACGGGCACGGCCATTCGGAGGAGCTGGTCGGGCAGGCGCTTGAAGGGCTCCGCGACCAAGTGGTGCTGGCCACCAAGTGCGGGCTGGTCTGGCCGCCGCGGGAAGGGCGTAGTCACTTCGTCGGGCCCGACGGCGTGCCCATCTATCACAACCTCGAGCCGGACAGCATCATGCAGGAATGCGAGGACAGTCTTCGCCGGCTGAAGACCGACGTCATCGACGTCTACCAGTGCCACTGGCCCGACCCGGGCTCGGAACTGGCCGACGCGATGGAGGCGCTGGTCAAGCTCCGAGAGCAGGGGAAGATTCGCGCCATCGGCGTCAGCAACTTCGGCGTGGAGCAGATGGCCGCGGTGATGGAGCACGGCCGGCTCGACTCCCACCAGCCGCAGTACAACATGCTTGACCGATCAATCGAGGCGGAGATTCTGCCCTTCTGCCGCGAGAACAACGTGGGCATCATTGCGTACAGCCCGCTCAGCCGGGGCCTGCTCACCGGCAAGGTCACGATGGACCGCCAGTTCGCCGAAGGCGACCACCGCGCCGGGATCAAGTGGTTCCAGCCCGCCAACCGGAAACGGGTGCTCGAGTTCCTGGAGAAGGTCAGGCCCATCGCCGAGGGGCACGGAGCGACGCTCGCCCAGCTCGCCGCGAACTGGGTCATCAGGCAGGACGGCGTGACCACGGCGATCTGCGGCGCGCGCCGGCCCGAGCAGGTCGAGGAGAACGTCAAGGCGGGTGAGTTCAAGCTCAGCGACTCGGAGCTGGCCAAGATCCGCACGCTGCGCGATGGGCTCGGCGAACCGGAATGACCGCGCTCGCACGCACGCCCTTCTCTTCGGCGCCGGGACGGCGCGTTGTTGACAGGCCTCAAGGGCGGCGTTAGCATGAGTCAAATGGCGGGTGCCGGAAGAAAACAAGAAGAACGGCGGGCGCGGATCTGGAGAACGGCGGTCTGGCTCGCTGTGTATTTGTGCGTGTTTACGGCGTTCGCGTTCGTTGCGTCGCAGCGCTGTGGCGAGCGTGGGCTGATGGCGACGCTGACGTTCGTGGAGTGCGCCCTGCTGGCGGTGGTGGTCGCGATCTTCGCAGTAACCCTTGATCCGCGGGAACTCGGTGTCTGGAGGTTCGTGCTGCACCTTGCCGCCGTCTGCGTGTTGACACTGCTGATCAGCGCGGGGGTCTTGGGCCTGGCATCGGCGGCCTGGGGAGCGCATCCGTTCATCGGCGGCCTGGCCGCTCAACTGGTCATTCTCTCGTTCTGCATCCTCCTGGGGTCGGTTTTTGCGGTGGTCCGGTGCAGCGGGTCCGAACTTTTGTTCGCGCAGCTCGTTTGCATATTCGTGGCCTGCGCGCTGATGGGAACGGTGTTCTACGCCGACCCGATCATCGAGGCGCAGAGAAGCTCCGAGGCAAAGGGCTTCGTCATTCGCGCGGTCCTGGCGACGAACCCGATCACCGCGATATCGTGGTCGTTGCTGCAATTCGACCTGATGCACCGGCCATTGATGTACGGCTCGATATCGGTGATCGGCGACCACTATACGCCCTACCCGGACTGGTGGACGACTCTGTGCGGGTATCTGGCAATATCGGCTGTGACGTTGATCGGTGCGGAATTGCTGCGAAGGCACCGTTCTCTGAAACTGATCCGTAAAGGAGGACGCTCAAGATGAGAAGACGCTCATGCTTGTTCCTCGCGTTGCTGGCGGCGGGCTCTCTGGTGGTGGCTTCGTGCGGCAAGAAGGAGACGCCCGTGAAGAAGCCCGGCCCGGAGAAGCAGGACATCGACGTGAAGAAGCTAAAGGGAGAGATCCGGACGTCCATCGAGAAGGCGGCGGCGTTTCTGCGCCGCGCCCAGCACGAGAACGGGAGTTGGGGCGGCCACGGCGGCGGCGTCGGCAAGACCGGGCTGGTCATCGAGGCGCTGGCCGGGGCGCCGGAGGACATTCGCAAGGAGTGCGGCGAAGCCATCGAAAAGGGCCTGAAATACATCCTGGCCAACCGGCGCCCGGACGGTTCGATCGTGGACAAGGACGGGATGGTCGTGAACTACCGGACATCCATCGCGACGCGAGCGCTCATCGCGATTGACGCAAAGAAATACAGAGACGTGATTGACGCGGCCGTCAAGTACACCAAGGGCATCCAGGTGAACGATCCGAAGAACAAGCTGCGGCACGGCTCGATCGGCTACGGCAGCAACAAAGACATGGGCGACCAGATGAACGAGCAGGAGGCGATCGAGATGCTGCGGAAGGCGGGCGTCAGCCCGGACGACCCGGTGTTCAAGAGGGCGCTGGAGTTCCTGATGCGAACGCAGGCCCTCGACGAGGGAGCCGACCCGGGGGTCCGGACCGCCAACGACGGCGGCGCTATCTACCGGTCGGACCACACCGCCGAGGGGGCTTCCAAGGCCGGCAATATACAACTGCCTGACGGGACCATGGTCCCGCGCTCCTACGGCGGCGCCACCTATGCGCTGCTGAAGAGCCTGCTCTTCGCCGGGTTGAAAAAAGACCATCCCCGCGTCGTGGCCGCGTACAACTGGATCCGCCGGAACTACTCTGTTAAAGAGCACCCCGGGCTCGGCGTCAAGGGCCTCTTCTACTACCATTACACGATGGCGCGGACGCTCGAGCTGTGGGGCTCGCAGACCATCAAAGTCGGCAATACCGACCGCAACTGGGCTGCCGAGCTCGCCGCGCACGTCATCTCGCTTCAGGACGGAAGCGGCAAGGAGAACGACGGCTCGTGGTTCGGTGATGCCAAGTGGATGGAAGACGACCGCGCGCTCTGCACGGCGTACAGCATCTACGTGTTGAACACGTGCCGCCGGATGCTGGAGAAGTAGCGGCGGCCGATCACTGGGGAGGCTGGTCTTCGGGCTTCTCTTCCGGTTGCTCTGGCGGCGTGCTTTCGGGCGCCTGTTCCGGGGGCTCCTCGGGCGCGGCTTCCGGCGCTTCTTCCCCCTGTTCGGATGTGTCTTCCAGGGAGCCGATCACTCCGCCGGTTGCGGACTCGTGCGTTTCTTCCTCCTCGGGCCTCTTCTCCCGTGGCGGGGCGCCCTCCGCCTGCAGGTACTCGACAAGCCGGGCCAGGGTCTTCCGGATCTCCGAACGGGGCACGATCATGTCGACCAGCCCGTGTTCGAGCATGAACTCGCTTCTCTGGAAGCCCTCGGGCAGCTTCTGCTTGATGGTTTCTTCAATCACCCGGGCCCCGGTGAACCCGATGCGGGCGCCGGGCTCGGCCAGAATGACGTCCGCCTCGGTGGCAAAGCTGGCCGTGGTCCCGCCGTAGGTCGGGTCCGCGAGCAGCGTGATCACAGCCACGCCCGCCTCCTGACAGACCAGGACGGCCCCGCTTGTCTTGGCCATTTGCATCACTGCGGTGGCGCCCTCCTGCATCCGCGCTCCGCCCGAGCCGCAGACGAGTATCATCGGGATGTGCTCCTCGGCGGCGACTTCGGCCAGGCGGCATATCTTCTCGCCCATCACCGAGCCGAGAGTACCCATCATGAAACCGGTATCGAGCACGCCGAACGCGACCTTCCAGCCGTCGATGGTCCCGGTGCCGACGACGATCGCGTCCCTCAGCCCGGTGGCCTCCGCGTATCGCTTGAGCCGATCCGCATAGGGCTCGCGGTCCACGAAGCCGAGTGCATCCTGGGGCGCGATGTCGGCGAACAGTTCATCGAAGCTCCACGGATCGAGGGTCAATGCGATGCGCTGCGAGGAATCGAGCGAGAAGTGGAACCCGCATTCGGGGCAGACGCGGAGGCTGTCCTCGACCTCCTTCTTGTAGACGGTCTTGCCGCACTCATCGCAGCGCATCCAGAGACCGTCCGGCATGTCCTTTTTCTTGCGCCCGAAATGCCAGGCCATTCGCGGCTCCGTGTCCAAAGAGCTCTGTCAAAACCCCGGTGGGGCAGGCATTCTTGCCTGCCACGGGGCAGACAGGGATATCCGCCCCACCGTTTTGTTGGAGTTCCTGAACGCCCGACCTCGTCTGCCGCATTCTACCAGAAAACGCGCTGCGCGCCGCGCGTCTATTACTTCGTTCTGTCCGTTGCCAGGTTTTTCAGGCGCTTCGCGACCGCGGCCCGGTCGGCGCCTTTCACTTTGCCCAAGAGCTGCTTCAGGTACTCCGCGTCGTTGAGCAGGTCCAGCGCGGCGATGACCTCGTCCACCTCCGTTTGATCGCGCTGGGCGGTGAGGACCTTTCCCAGGCGCATGCGCACCTCTTCGGAAGGCGGCTTCCTGGATGCCTGCTCGATCAGCGGCGCGTAGCGGGCGAACTTCTCTGACAGGGCCTTCGTGGCTTGTTCGCGGACGTCGAAGTTCTGATCGTCCATCTCGCGGAGGAGTTTCTGGAAGTCAAGCCGTTCCTGGTCGGAGAACGGGCGGAGCCTCGAGCAGACCGCCTGCATGACCTTTGGGCTGAACCGGCCGGGGAACAGCCGGACCCCGATGCGCCGAAGGAAAGGGAACAGCCTCTCGTCAACATAGGCGCAGTTGCCGCGGTAGAACGACGCGAAAGTGGCGCCGGCCCGGGTGAACGTCTTCTCGGCGGTCACGTGGGCGACGGTAAAGCGCCCGGCCGTCGTCTGAATCAGCACGAGCACGTCGCCCCGCGAATTGGTGAAGAGGAGCCGGAGCCCGCTCTTCGCATCGTCGATCACGCTGAGTTCGTTGCCGGGCCCGGCCTCCTCCCGCAGCGCCACGTGCACCCGATCACCGCTCACCTTGAGCTCGGCCGAGAACCCCCGGCCGGAGAACCTTTGGGTCCTGTAGTTGTTCGAGGCGGTCATTCCGAAGCCGCCGCCTCCTGCGGCGGTCCCCAGCTTCCTGAAGATACGGTCAACGCCGGACTGCTGACCGAAGCCGCCCACGTTTACGCGGACCCCCACCCCGGGCCCGGGCCTCGGCTTCTCCGCGGCCCCGGCCGGGGATGCCTCCCAATGTCCGCGATCCAGGACCAGGGCGTTCCCGTCGAGGGTGAATTTCAGGAGCTCGCCGATCTCCTTGGAGAGCGTCTCGAACTTGCTCTTCTCGGCGGCTGGTTCGCCCGCCCGAACGGCGCTTCCCGCCACGCAGACGGCCAGGAAACAACCCAACGCTGCGGCCTTCGGTCGCATTGGTTTCTCCGGGAAACGTTCGTGGTTCAAGCGCCGGCGAACGCGGCCTCGCCCGCGGACCGAAGGTCCCGAACGGCGCGGGCGATGTCGTCGGCCCAGAAGATCGACTTGCCCGCAACGAACACGTTGGCGCCGGCGTCCGCCAGCATCGTGGCGTTCTCGACGCTCACCCCGCCGTCCACCGCGATGTCCACGTCCTCGCCGAACATCTCGCGCAGCGCCGGGATCTTCTTCACCGGCTCGGGGTGGAAGCTCTGGCCGGTATATCCGCACTTGACGGTCATTACCAGCAGGATGCCGACCTCGCCGGCCATGTGCGCGGCGGCCTCCGCCGGCGTATCCATCTCGAGCGTCAGGCCCGGCCGCACGCCCAACGCCTTGATCTTGCGGGCCAGCGCAACGTGGTCGATGTCAAGCTCCACATGAAACAGGAGGTCGTCGGCGCCGGCCTTCGCGAACGGTTCGATGAACATCTCGGGATCCGTCACCATCAAGTGAGTGGACAGCGGGATGTCACAGACCCTGTCGATCGATCCGACGACGGCAGGCCCGAAGCTGAGGTTGGGCGCGAAGTGCCCGTCCATCACGTCAATGTGGAGCATGTCGGCACCGGCGGCATGGGCGGCGCGGACGTGCTCTCCGGCGCGGGCCAGGTCCGCCGCCAGGAGCGACGGTGCGATCTTGATCGTTCTCGCGGTCGTGCCCACGGTTCCGTCTCCGGCCCGACGCGGTCACTTGTCGGTGAGAGCGGCCAATCCGGGCAGCGTCTTGCCTTCCAGGAATTCGATCGACGCGCCGCCGCCGGTCGAGATGTGCGAAATCCTGTCGCTGACGCCGGACTTCTCCACGGCGGAAACCGAGTCGCCTCCGCCGATGATCGTGGTCGCGCCCGACTCGGCCAGCGCCTCGGCGACCGCCTGCGTGCCCGCAGCGAACGCCTCCTTCTCGAACATGCCCATCGGGCCGTTCCACACGATCATCCTGGCCGTCTTCAGCTTCTCGACAAACACCTTGGTGCTCTCCGGGCCGATGTCGAGCCCGACCCATCCGTCCGGGATGTCACCCTTCACCACCTTGGTGTTCACCGGGTTCTTGATGTCATCCGCGATCAGGTGGTCGTGGGGGAGAAGCAGAGCGACGTGCTTGTCCTTGGCGAGGGCGAGGATTTCCCTGGCCTTCTCGATCTTTGCTTCGTCGACGATCGAGTCGCCCACGGCCACGCCCATCGCCTTGAGGAACGTGTAGGTCATCGCGCCCCCGATCACCAGGCCGTCGACCTTGTTCAACAGGTTCTCGATCGCGCCGATCTTGTCCTTCACCTTGACGCCGCCCATCACCGCGATGAACGGATGGTCCGGGTTCTCCAGCGCCCGGCTCAGGTACTCGATCTCCTTCTCCATCAGGAACCCCGAGACGGCGGGCTGGAGATGCTTCGTGACGCCCTCGGTGGATGCGTGGGCGCGGTGCGCCGTGCCGAACGCGTCGTTCACGTACAGGTCCCCGAGCGACGCGAGCTGCCGGCTGAACCCGTCATCGTTGGCCTCCTCCTCGGGATGGAAGCGCAGGTTCTCGAGCAGCGCCACATCGCCGCCGCCCATGCCATCGACGGCGGCCTCGACCTCGGGGCCAACGCAGTCGCTCAACTGCTTCACGGGCCTCCCCAGCAGTTCGCCCAGCTTCGCCGCCGCGGGCGCCAGGCTCAACTCCGGCACGACCTTTCCCTCGGGCCGCCCCAAATGGGACATCAGGACAAGCTTCTTCGCGCCCTGCTCGAGGACATATTGGATCGTGGGCATGGCGGCGCGAATGCGCGTGTCGTCGGTGATGTTCTGCTGATCGTCGAGCGGAACATTGAAGTCCACCCGCATTAGAACGCTCTTGCCGTGCAGATCGACGTCCCGGACAGTCATTTTTGCCATGTGCTTTCCCCTGCTGAGGCGAGGGACGCCTCGGCGGGCGGGGCGCCCCTGGGTGTGTGTTGCCGGCGGTGCTCGTCCTACAGCGCGGCCATCTTCAGGATCAGGTCAACGCAGCGGCAGGAGTAGCCCCACTCGTTGTCGTACCAGGAGACCACCTTGACCAGGTTAGTCCCCTCGATGGTCATCGTGCAGCCGGCGTCGAACACGGACGACCGCGAGTCGCCGATGACGTCGCTGCTGACGATGGGCTCCTCGGTGTAGCCCAGGATCTCGGGCATACTGTCCGACAGGTCCTTGACCGCGGCGTTGACCTCGGCGACGCTCGCGGGCTTCTTCAGCGCGGCCACCAGGTCCACGGCCGACCCGTCCGGCACCGGGACGCGGAGCGCCATGCCGTTGAGCTTGCCGTTGAGTTCCGGGATGACCTTTCCGACCGCCTTGGCGGCGCCGGTCGTCGTCGGAATGATGTTCACCGCCGCGGCCCGCATCCGGCGCCTGTCCGAGTGGATCAGGTCCAGGATGCGCTGGTCGTTCGTGTAGCCGTGGACGGTCGTCATCAGGGCGTGCTCGATGCCGAACGCGTCGTGCAGGGCCTTAACGACGGGCGCCAGACAGTTGGTGGTGCAGGACGCGTTCGACACGATCTTGTGCTCCGGCTTGAGCGCCTCGTCGTTCACGCCCAGCACGATCATCGCGTCGATCTCGTCCTTGGCAGGCGCCGAGAGCAGCACGCGTTTCGCGCCGGCCTCGAGGTGCATCTGTATCTTGTCACGAGTGCGGAACACGCCCGTCGACTCGACCACCACGTCCACTCCCAGGTCACCCCACGGCAGCTTCGAGGGGTCTTTCTCGGCGCTGACCGTGATCTCGTCCCCGTCCACCACGATGTTGTCGCCAGCCACCGTCACTTCGCCCGGATACTTCCGGTGGACCGAGTCGTACTTCAGCAGATGGGCGAGATCCCCCGCCCCCGTCAGATCATTGATGAGCACGACATCGACGTCGGCCTTCTGGGCCTTCATCGCGCGGAGCACCAACCGGCCGATGCGACCAAAGCCATTAATGCCAACTTTTACCGGCATTCTGTGACCTCCTTCAAGAAGAAACGTTAACCGCCAATTCACCGTGAAACGTGATTATATGCGACTGGGCGTCGGTGTCAAGGCGGAATGGCGGCCGGCAGTAATGGGTCAGTTACGGGGGGCTTCGGGATGAATCAGAGGGGAAGAGAGTTTCGGACGGATCGAGGACGTTGTCCTGGGCGAGTCGGTCCAACGCGTCCTTGAAGGTTTGGGCGACGTTGGGCGTTCGCTTCTTCAAGGTGTGCAGGACCGTCATGAGTGTCTGGCGCGTGTTTGCTCCGGCGTCGGATTGGGAGCCGAAGCTGATTTTTCTGGCGATGACGAGGGGCCGAAGGTCTCGCTCGGCGAGGTTGTTGTCGGCCGGCACGTTGCGGTCGTCGGGCCAATGGTAAAGCCGGTGGGCGTCTTGGCGGAAGATGTCCTGGACTGTCCGGATGGCGGGATGCCGGGCGTCTCGCTGGACGGTCTGGATGATTCGGTTCTTGATTCGTCGGGCCTGGCGTTTGAATTGCCGGTCGGTGATGGCCAGGGTGCGGAGGCTCATGGCGGTGGCCAGCAGGGGGGCAAGGGCCTGTACGAAACTCTTGACTTCGGCGTTGCCGGGGAAGTTCTTCTCCAAGTCCTGGACCGTTGCAGCAGGTGGGCATAGCAGTATTGAAGGAAGCAGGGCGTTTTGTTGTAGGCGGCATAGCGGTCCACGACGAGCACTCCGGGCAAGGACTTCTTGCCAAAGATGTGCCGGGCCACGTGTGGCGGCCGGCGTGTTGCGGAACTGGAAGAGGCTGATGTCCTTCGTGCAGAACAGCCAGGCGTAGCCGTTCTGGCCGTCCGTGCGCCAGCCGGTTTCGTCTGCGTGTTTCACCGGGGCTTGCCGGTACGCTTCGGCCAGCTTTTCCGGGACGTCCTTGAGGCGCCGTGCCAACCCGTCGAGAGCCTCTGGGCCGAACGGCTGGTGCAGGGCGTCCAGCAGGCTGCTGTAGCCGATGCCGGTCTGCTTCTCGATCTGCCCCATCGTCACTCCGTAGAGGTAATGCTGAACGGCCACGTGCGCGAGCAGTTGGTTCCCGTAAAGGCACTTGGGAAGCACGCCAGGAGGACGCGCTTGAACGACTCGTCCACACTGTGGACACTGCTTGCGCTCCAAGCCGTACACGATGCGCTCCACCTTCATCGGCCGGCAGTCGCACACGGTCCGCTGGCGAGTCCCCTTGTTTTCCAGAGCCGCCCCACAGTCCGGGCAACGATCAGGCGCCGCCACCGTCTCGACCCGGTCGGCCTCTTCTGAACAACCCCTCCTTCGCCGTCCGCTCCTGATAGCGGAGTCGCGCCTTCAGAAGGACAATCTGCTCCTTCAGATCATCGATCTGCCGCTGCTTCTCCAGGCATTGAGGGCAGTGGCGGTTCCTCATACCGGCGGCTTCGACGACCCCCCACGCTTCTTCCCGCGGTTCCGGCGGTACTCCTCGATCAACTCCCGCCCCATTCGGCTCAGTTCCCTCTCGAGCCAGCGCCCGTTCTCGATGGCCCTTCGCAGAGCGGGCACCAGCTCGCGCGGCACATACATGCACCGCTGCCGCCCCTGCTCCCGGAACCCGAAAATGAACGCCGGATGTTTCTCTCCGCTCGCACAAGCCCGGCAATTCGCGCGGACACAGGGCTTGCGAACCTCGGCCAGCGATCCCTTCGCCACCGGCCACCGCTTCGCCAGCTCCGCCAGGAAGCCCCGCGCGTCCGTTGCCTGCGACTGTTTAGCTTTGCTCATGCTATATGTATATCATACCCCATACATACAG
>CAZDHT010000197.1:0-10600 GCA_964505325.1 uncultured Planctomycetota bacterium
AATTCAGCAATTCACAAATTCAGCAATTCAGCAATTCAGCAATTCGTGAAATACGATATGGAGGAACCACGGGATGAGTAAGGAAGCGACGGGCGGTATCATTTCGGACTTGCGGCTGGCCGGGTACGCGGTGCTGCCGGCGCCGCGGGACGTGCGGCTGGATGGTGGCGCGATCCGCCTCGATGCGAGTTGGGGCCTGACGCTGTCCGATGTCGATGAGGGTGACATCGCGGCGCGGACGCTGCAGTCACGGCTTGCGGAGGAGCATGGGTTCGAGCTGCAAGGCGAGGAGGGCGGCGGCGCGGTCGAGCTTTCTGTCCAGCCCGGCGCCGTCGGCACGGGGACGGGCGACGGCCGCGACGAGCAGGCCTACATCATCGAGGTCGCGGCCGACGGCATCACCGTCGCCGGCAATGCCCGGCCGGGGCTCTTCTACGGCGTGCAGACGCTGCTCCAACTGCTCGAAGGCAACGGCATCGAGCGCGGCGTCCTTCCCCTCTGCCGCATCGCCGACTGGCCGCGGTTCGAGCTGCGCCTCACGCACTGGGACACCAAGCACCACCGCGACAAACTGGCGACCCTCCGCCGCTACCTCGACTGGTGTGGCCGCTTCAAGATCAACGGCATCCTGTTCGAGCTGGAGGACAAGTTCGAGTACCCGTCGCATCCGGTCATCGGCGCGCCGGGCGCGTTCACGACCGAGGAACTGCAAGGGCTGGTCGATTACGGGCTCGAGCGGCACATCCAGATCGTGCCCGACGTGCAGAGCCCGGCGCACTTGAGCTATGTGCTCAAGCACGAGCAGTTCGCCCACCTCCGCTGCGACGGCAGCAACTACCAGAGCTGCATGGACGAGCCCGAGGTCCGAAAGCTCCTCTTTGACATGTACGACGACGTGTGCGCGGCGACCAAGGGCACGAAGTACTTTCACGTCTCGACGGACGAGGTCTACTACGCGGGCATCTGCGAGAAGTTCCGGAAGCCGTACAACCCCGAGAACCGCTCGCTGACCCTGATCGATTACGTGAACGCGGCGCACGAGCACATCACCAAGAACTGGGGCCGTCGCGTGATCATCTGGCTGGAGTATCCCATCCTGACCGAGCACATCGGCAAGCTGCCCAAGGACCTGCTCAGCGGCATCGGCTTCCGCAGCCCGGCGAAAACGCGGAACGAGGACGAGCGCGGCATCCGCCAGTTCGCCTACCATCCAACGCAGGGCGGCGAGTTGACCTGGCCCAACTACTTGGCGCACACCGACGCGTACGGCAAGCGCAACCCGGGCCGGCTCGTCCAGGGCGCCCAGGTCACCAAGGAGAGCGCCGTCGCCGACGGCAATCCCATCGGCACCATCTGCGCGGCGTGGGACGACTGCGGCCTGCATAACGAGACGTTCTGGCTCGGCTGGGCGGCGATGGCGCAGGGCGGGTGGACGCAGGACAAGATCGGCGTCCAGGAGATCGCCACGACATTTATGGACATCCATTACGGCCGCGAGGTCGACGACATGATCGAGGTCTATCGCGACATGCAGTCGCAGGGGCGGTTCATGGAGTACACCCTCGAAAAGCTGCCGTCGGTCGTGCGCGGGCCGTCGTACGGGCATCCGTACTGGAAGGGCCAGATGGAGCGAACGGATCGAACGATGGTGCCGCCCGCGACGCCGCGCATCCCGAACGACACCGCGGTGAACGTGCTCCCGATGTTCGCCGACCGCTACCGCGACGCGCTGGCCGAGGCCCCGGCGCGGATCGCCGAGAGCGACCGCCTGCTCGGGCGGCTCTATGCCAACCTGCCCAGGGCGCGCCGCAACCGATACAACATCGAGGTCTTCATCTCCATTGCCCACTACATCCGGCATTTCATCGAGATGATCCAGGCCATCGCCGAGGCGGAGGAATCGCTGCACCAGGCGGCGCTGGCGGGGAAGGGCGCCGAGGACAAACGCGCCATGCACTGCCTGGTGAGCGCCCGCGAGACGATGCAGGCGACCGTCGGCGACCTCTACGTGATGTTCGAGCGGCTCAAGGCGGTGTGGGAGAAGAGCCGCCTGCCCAAGAACGCGCCCGTCGACGGCAAGGAGTTCGTCCACGTGATGGACGACGTGAAGGACCATTTTGCAGACCGGCGGGTGGGGCTGGACTATCTCATCGCGCCGCACGAGAGCCTCGGGCTGGACAAGTGGCTGGAGAAGCTCGATGACGTGATAGAACGGTACGGCGAGGCCACCGGGCTTGGCGCGAAGAAGAAAGACAAAGTGCCCGTGGATGAGGGATGACGGCGCTGCGCCGCGGTGTTGTAGCCGAGGTCCATGACCTCGGCCGACGGACCGGCCTCATGGAGGCCGGCTACAGCGCGGCACGGACCTGTGGCCGAAATCCATGACCTCGGCGAACTAAGCATGGCGGCGGGAGCGCGCCGGGACGGGTCGCCGCGTGTTGGCGGTGCGACTTGGCCTCATGGAGGCCGGCTACAGGAGGGTGGACTTGTAGCCGAGGTCCATGACCTCGGCCGAATGACCATGACAAGACGTCTTCACAAGCACCTCTCTCGCCTCGCGCGAGTGTGGATCAAAGATCCGGTGTTCTACGTCACCACTTGCACCCGCGAGCGGAGACGGATTTTGGCAACTGATGATGTCGTCAGCATTCTGCGTGACAACTGGGAAAGATGCTTTCGGCTCTACGGGTGGGCCGTCGGGCCGTACGTTGTGATGCCGGACCACGTGCATTTCTTCTGCTGGTCCGCGCGGGAGGCCGCGACGCTTTCGGAATTCGTCGGCAAATGGAAGGAATGGACCAGCAAGAGAATCTCTCAGTTCCTGGAGATTGCGGGTCCCATCTGGCAGCAGGAGTTCTTCGATCACGTTCTGCGGTCGAACGAAAGCTACGCGCAGAAGTGGGACTACATGCGAGAGAACCCCGTTCGAGCTGGGCTGGTTGCACGTGCGGAAGAATGGCCCTACTGTGGGCAGGTGCACGATGACTGATTGGATCCGGCAGGGAGCCCGGCGCCGCTTGGCCGGCCTCATGGAGGCCGGCTACAGTAGGGTAGATTTGTAGCCGAGGTCCATGACCTCGGCGAAGTAAGCCTAGCGGCGGGGGCGCGCGGGAACGGGTCGCCGCGCGTTCTTGGTGGAGCTTGGCCGGCCTCATGGAGGCCGGCTACAGTAGGGTGGATTTGTAGCCGAGGTCCATGACCTCGGCGGAACGGACACTTGAATCGGAGAGAAGCGAAATGACCGCAGAATCGAACGACGGATTCGTGAGTGATCTTCGGGCACGCCGTCATGTGGTGGTGCCCACGCCGCGGCAGGTCGAGCTCGACGGCGGAAAGACGGACGCGTCGTTCCTCGATTGGAACCTCACGCTCACGAACGTGGACAAGGACGATACCACCGTCCAGATGCTCGCGGCCGTCTTCAGCGCCGAGTTCGCGATGGGTCTCGGCTTGGACGACAAGTTCGAGGACGATTCGGACGGCCCGGTCCCCGAGCTCGGACTGGCCATCCGGCCCGGCGCGGTTGACACCGGCACCGAGGACGGCCGCGACGAGCAGGCCTATCGGCTCGATATCACGCCCGCCGCAGTCGCTCTGGTCGCCAACGCCCGACCCGGCCTCTTCTACGGCGCGCTCACATTGCTCCAACTGCTCGACGGGAAGGACGGGAGCCTGCCCACCGGCCGCATCGTCGACTGGCCGGAGTACGAGCTGCGGTGCATCCACTGGGACACCAAGCACCACCAGGACCGGATGGAGACGATCAAGCGCTTCCTCAACCAGGCCGCCGAGTTCAAGATCAACGCGATCCTGTTCGAGCTGGAGGACAAGTTCGCGTATCCGTCGCATCCCATCATCGGCGCACCCGGCGCGTTCACGACCGAGGAGATGCAGGAGATCGTCGACTACGCGCTCGAACGCCACATCCAGATCATCCCCGACGTGCAGTCGCCGGCGCACCTGTGCTACGTGCTGAAGCACGAGGAGTTCGCCCACCTCCGCTGCGACGGCAGCAACTATCAGAGCTGCATGGACGAGCCGGAGGTCCGCAAGCTCCTGTTCGACATGTACGACGACGTGTGCGCGGCGACCAAGGGCACCAAGTATTTCCACGTCTCGACCGACGAGGTGTACTACGCGGGCATCTGCGAGAAGTTCCGAAAGCCGTACAACCCCGAGAACCGCTCGCTGACCTGGGTCGACTACGTCAACGCCGCGCACAAGCACATCACCGAGAAGTGGGGCCGGCAGGTCATTGTGTGGGCGGAGTTCCCGCTCCTCCCCGAGCACGTCAAGCTGCTCCCACCCGACCTGCTCAACGGCATCGGCGGGCGGAAGCCTGCCATGGTCGCCGAGGAGAACAAGCGCGGCATGCGGCAGTTCGCCTATGTCTCGATGCAGGGCTCTGAGCTGTTGTGCCCCAACAACTTCGCGTGGGTCAACAGCGAAGGCCAATTGCAGCAAGGCCGCATCGACGACGCGGTCGACTACATCGCGAGCGGCAAGGAGAGGATGCCGAACGCGATCGGGATGATCTCCGCCGCGTGGGATGATTCGGGCCTGCACAACGAGACGTTCTGGCTCGGCTGGGCGATGACCACGCAGGCGGCGTGGATGCCCGGCCTCGCCGTCGAGGAGGCCGCCGCCAGCTTCTTCGATATCTTCTACGGCGGCGCCGACGACATGGCAGAGGTCTACCGCGATCTCCAGCTCGGGGCGCGGTTCTACGAGGGCTCGATGGAGCGGCTGCCGTCCAAGGTCCGCGGCCCCGGCTACGGCTACTCGGACCGCAAGCAGCCGGTCGAGCGGCGGGACCGGACCCTCGTGCCGCCGCCGCTGACCAACGTCGGCAACCTGGCGTTCGAGCCGGCATTCCGCAAGCGCTATGCGGCCGCGCTCGCCCAGGCGCCGCACGAGCTGCTCCGCAACGACCGCCTGCTGCTGCGCCTCCAGGCCAACCTGTCGCTGGTCGAGCGGAACGCGTACAACCTGGAGGTCTTCCTCTCGCTGGCGCGGCTCCAGCGACAGTTCATTCAAACGCTGCTCGGGCTGGCCTCGGCCGAGGGCCTGCTGGAGAAGGCGTCGCAGGCGGACGGTGCCGGCGACTACGACCGCGCGGTCAACCTGCTGGTCGATGCTCGGGGCGCGGTGAACGGCCTCGTCGACGGGATGAACACGACCTATGAGCACGTCAAGGCAGTGTGGGAGAAGAGCCGGTTCGAGAAGGGCCGCTCCGTCGACGGCCGGGACTTCGTGCACATCATGGACGACGTGAAGGACCACCCCGCCGACCGCCGGCCCGACCTGAGCTACCTGATCGAGTGGTTCGAGCTGATGGACCTGCCCGGCTGGCTCGACGGTTTGCAGAACGTCATCGACAGCTACGCCGCCGCGCACAAGACCGAGGCCGAAGCGTCGGAGGAAGAGCGACTCGAAGACTGAGGAGCTTTAACATAACGGTGGGGCCGACATTCTTGTCGGCCAGATGGCAGGCAGGAATGCCTGCCCCACCAAGGTCCTGTTGGAGGCCCCAAGGAGGGATCATGAAGAAGCGGTCGATCGTTGCGGTGCTCGCCGGTCTGCTGACCGGGTGCGCCGCGCATGAGACGTTGCTGTTCGACGTCAACCACGGCACGACGGCGCGCCCGCACTGCACGGTGGTCGATGATCCGTTCGGCGGCACCGGCAAGGTGGTCGTCGGCGAGCCGGTCGGCAAGAACGCTAATAAGACGACGTTCATCAACGGCAAGGGCTTCTTCGCCATCCCGCCGGAGTGGGGCGGCTCGGTGTTCATCCGGCTTGCCGTGCGCGGCTCGCGGAAGCTGAAGGTCCAGATGGTCGCCAAGGGCCGCCGCCCGAAGAGCTACTACCCCGAGCTGCCCGCCGAAGGCAAGTGGTGCGAGGTCGAGCTGCCCATCCGTAACGTTTCGGACCGCGCCAGGCCGGGCGACAAGGTGGTCGACTTCTCGATCTGGCAGCTCGACGGCGGCAAAGAGGGAGCTCTGTACGTTCGCGACGCCAGGCTCCGCTTGAGATGACCCGGTCCCGGCCCGGCGACCTCTCGGAAGCGGCGGGAAAGCGGGGACAGATAACTTTTTTCGCCGGGGCAACCCGCTCCGCGCAATGCTTGTCCGTTGTCCGGCGAAAGAAAGTTATCTGTCCCCGGTTTCCCATCTCCGCAGCGCGGCGTGCGAAAAACGGTGCCCCGCCTCCGCTTGAAAGCTACGGCAGGGGAAGCTGCCGGCCTGTCACCGCTTTTCGCAATACTGATGCCGTGTCAGTACCCCACTTGGCTGAAGCGTTACGTGAAATCCATCTTTCTCGGGTGCGGGTGTGAGAAACGATCCACCGCTCCCGGCGAAAAGGGAGCCCGGCGTCCCCCAGCGATTGGATTTGCCGGACACACGGCGGCGACGTGACGTTGCGGCCCGCATGTCTCGACAGGCGTCATCTTCCTCTGCGGGCGGCCCGGCCGTCAGGCCATTGTAACAAATTGTAACGGCCGCCTGTTCTGCTGGACATTGCGGCGATCATGGGCTATATAAAATATTGAAGGGGCACTACTTGTGAAGCCCGGCTGGGCTCGGCTTAGCCCGGAGTCCCAGCGGAAGGGCGGCGCAGGTATGCTGAGGAATCCGGTTCCGGCCTGGGGAAAGCGCAGGGATGCAGAGAGAGCGATTCGTGGGGGTGGTTGGCGCCGACTTGGTGCGCCGTGACACCATTGCGCGTGCGTTTGAGGCCGCCGGCTTTAGAGCCGTTGTTGCGGCGCGCACGGCTGACCTGGATGTCACCGAGACGGGCGAGCCGGTGGCGTTCGTCTTCGACGTCCTCCCTCCGGGACTCCTGGAAAGCGAGGTTTCCGAGGCGAAGGCCCGGTGGCCGGCTGCCGTTGTCTGGTCCGTTTCCGAGACGGCCAAACTCGTGGAAAGCTGGCGCAGCGGCAGCGTCGCCGAACCCGCCGCCCAATACCTGGCCTGTGAGGGCATCCTCCAGCAGGCTCTCCTCAAGCTCGTTCCCAAGGAGGACGGCGTCTCGCTGGAAGAGCGGGTCCTGCGTGCCAAGCAGGAATTCGAGAGCCTGTTCGACAGCATCCCTGATCCCATCTTCGTCGTGTCTGACAGCTTGGTCATCGCGCGGGCGAACAAGGCCTTCTTCGGCAAAGCGGGCAAGCCTGCGTCTGAGGTTCTGGGACGGCATTGCGTCGAGGTCTTGCACGGCATTCTTCAGCCGTGGAGCGAGTGCCTGCTGGCGCGGGTGCTCAAGACTCCCCAGGCGTTCCGCTGGCAGATGCCCGACGTCGCGTTGGGCGAGACGTTTGAGTGCACCACGTTCCCGGTCGTCCTGGCCGGCAACACAATGGGGGTGGCTCACCACCTCCGCGCAGTTCTTCCCGCAGAGCGCCAGGCGGAGGGATCCGTCGCTCCCGATAAGCTGGGCATGTTCGGCAGGCTGGCGGCGAGCATAGCCCACGAGCTGAACAATCCGCTGGGCGCCGTGCTCGGTTTCGCTGAGATCCTGGAGAACTCCGGCGCATGCCCCGAGGAATTCAAAGCCGATCTCCGGCAGATCCGGCACGAGGCCTGGCGGTGCGAGCGCATCGTCAGCAACCTGCTGCACTTGGCGCGGACGCCCGAGCCGGACCGCCGGCCCACGGATATTAACGAACTCATTGAGCGGGCCATCGCCGTCCGTTCCTATCGGTCGGGGCTGCAAGGCGCCAGGACCGTTCGGGCTTTCGCCGGCGACATCCCGCCGGTGATGGTCGACCCGGACCAGATCGAACAGGTGGTCCTCAATCTGCTTACCAACGCGCAGGAGGCGGTTGCGAAGAACGGTATCCCGCCGGAGGTCACAATCACTGCCAGTGTGACCGGCAGCGAACTGCTGATTTCCGTTGCCGATAACGGCCGCGGCATCGAGCCGGACACGCTGCCGCACATTTTCGATCTGCTGTTCACCACCAAGGGTTCAGGGACAGGGACGGGCCTCGGCCTGAGCGTGTCGCGGACACTCGTCCGCCAGCACGGCGGCGAGATCGACGTCCGAACCGGCGAGACCGGCGCGGAGTTCACCGTTCGGCTGCCGCTGATCGTGGCGGAGGAGCCAGCTCGGCAGGTTGTTCCGGCCCGGCCCGGCGAGGCCCCCGAGGGCCGTGTGTTGGTGGTGGACGATGAACCCGCCGTTCGCGCGGTGATCGGCAAGCTGTTGAGGGCCGACGGACACACCGTGGTCACGTGTAAGACGCCCGAGCAGGCCGTGGAGGCAATCGAGTCCCAGGCGTTCGACTTGGTCATCGCCGACCTCACGCTGCTGGAGGTCCGCGGCGAGGCCCTCCTCCGATGCGTGCGTGACAACCACCCCCACCTGATCGACCGGTTTATCTTGACCACGGGCGGCTTGGACCGGCCGGGCAGCCGTGTGGCCGCGTACAGCGGGAACCCGGTCTTGCTGAAGCCGTTCACGTCGGCCGAGGTCCGACGCTGCGTGGCGTCCGTCCTGCCGCGGGCTCCAGGGCCGCCCTCCTAGCGGTTCCTCAATCGTAGTCTTGCTCGTGATCCTATTGAGTTTCGGATAAGAAAAGGGGTAACACTTCAGCCAAGTGAAGCGTATGCACATTTTCCGCCGGTTCGCAGAACCGGCCTACAACATCTTGCGGCCACCTTGTAGGCCCGTTCTGTGAACGGGCGTGTATTGCTCCCTTCTACATTTGGCTGGAGTGTTACGAAAAGGGAAAACGCCTCATGTCCCATGACTATCTTGGGCGCCGCAACCCCGGGAGCGGCGTCTGAGACGCGGAGGGTCGCGTCTGGAAAAAAGCGCGGCTGATTGTCGCCGTGCCTGAGCCACCTTTCGTGCTGTGCCATATGTGGCTCTGTCGGTAGCATGCTGCTCGAACAGGTGGACAGACGGGGGGATGTGTTCGTCTGAACGTCCAGACGAACACATCAACATGGGGTTTCCACGGGCCGCATGGTGTTGTTCTGGCGGGGTGTTCGCCTGCACGTGCAGGCGAACACCCTGTCCCAGGCGGGTCACGGCGACAGCAAGACATACCCATTTCACGTGGAATACACGTGGGACACGAGGGGAAAACGGGAAAATGGGAAAATGGGAAAGGAACCGGTTTGCTGCCCTTCGGGCAGCCTCAGAGCTCTCCTTCCCGGTTTCCCACTTTTCCTTGTCCCGCTTCCATTGACTACATGACTTTCGATAGGATCATGATTACGATTACGATGGGAAGGCCAGCAGCCAACTCACCGCGTTCCCTCCAGACCGGTCGAACCCCAAGCTGAACGCCGCTCGCTATTCTTCCGGGGCCCGCGCCTGCTTCGTTTTGCTGGAGTTTCTCTTTCTCGTGTCGCTTCGGGGCGCCGGCGGAGGCCCGGTCATGACCGGACCGGCGGACCGCATCCAGATGTCGCGCTGCGGGAACGGTACCTCGACATCCTCCTCCGCGAACCGGTCTTTGATCGCCATATTCACCTCGTCCAGAATGCGGTACCGCTCGCGGCAGTCGGCGATCCAGAAGAAGATCAGCAGCTCGAGGGCCGAATCCCCGAACTCCATAAAGAACACCTGCTGGGGCGGGTCGTCCATGATGTCAGGGTGCTGCCGAAGGACGCCCAATATGATGTCCTTGACCTTGCGCATGTCGCTGCCGTACGCGACGCCGACGCGATGCTCGACCTTTACCTGCGGGTTCGGCGCGCTCTGGTTGACGATCGGGCTCTTGGCGATTTCTGCGTTGGGGATCACAATCACGTGCTGGGTATACGACAGCACCTTGGTCGTCCGCAGCCCGATCTCGACCACGTTGCCCCAGTCGCCGGTCGGCAGCACGATCCGGTCGCCGCGCTTGAACGGGCGGTCGATCATCAGGATGATGCCGGAGATCATGTTCGCCAGCGTGTCGCGCGCGGCAAACGCCACCGCCAGCGTTGCGATACTGCCGGCGGCCAAGATCCCCGCGATCGAGATCTCGAAGCGCTTGAACATAATCGTCAGCGCGATCACCAGGAACACGATCTTGGCAAACCGCTCGAACAGCACCACCGCCTGGTTATCCAGTTCGCTGCGGGTACGTTCGGCGAAGCCCTGGGCGTACCAGTCGGCCAGCCCCTTGCACAGCGAGTACACCAGCAGGGTGCAGGACAGGACCAGGTTGACGTAGAACACCCCCATGAAGAGCCGCCAGGCCTGATGCGTCCGATAGGCGTACATGGCCCCGCCCTCGGGCCCCCGCGAACGCGAGCGACGCGCCGAAGTACACCCCCGCCGACAGCACCACCCACTGAAGCGGGCCGTCGACTGCTTCGGTCAGAGCGGCGTCCAGGCGGAGCCGGGTCTTCTGGGAGATCGGAATCACAACGCGCCGCCAGAGCAACGCCACCAGCGTCGAGACGATGCCGCTCGCGATGATCCACAGCACCAGGTGCAACAACTCGCGTTCGAATTCTGTCAGGGTCACGGTTCCGCCTCCGCCAACCGGGGACTGGCCGTCACGCGCCGTCATTCTGCTGTGCCCCCGGCGGGATGTCAAGCCTGCGGCGTGCGCCGCGAGGGAGGGGAGAGAACGAATCCGCTGCAATCGAGGCCCGGG
>CAZDHT010000198.1:0-6117 GCA_964505325.1 uncultured Planctomycetota bacterium
TCTGCGAAGGCCGTGGCTGATCCGCCGCCGGCGCAGACAGTGTTTGCGCTTCCGAGGAGCTCCAAGATTCCGGTGGGCTGATTGTCGACCGGGGAAGGGGGCAGCCTTCGGGCTGCCTCCTTTTTTTGTTCCTGATAACTCGGAGGGCACGAGATGAGTCTGGAGTTGTGGCGCGGGGTCAATATCGAAGGCTGGCTGAACTTCCTCAAGCGGCCCGACGCAGAGCTTCGTTTCGCCCGCGCGGACGTCGAACTGCTGGCCGGGCTCGGCTTCGACCACCTGCGAATCAATGTGAACGAGCAGCACCTGTGGGACGAGTCGGGAAGGCCACTGGACGAAACGTTCGGACTGGTTGGTACGCTGCTTGACTGGTGCGAGGAGTTCGGCCTGAAGGCCATCTTCGACCTGCACGTTCTCCGCTGCCATCACTTCAACGCGCCGGAGCGCCCGCTGTTCACTGACCCGCCCTGCGTGGAGCGGTTCCTGGACTGCTGGCGCCAACTCTCCGGCCGGCTGCGGTCCCGCCCCAATCACATGCTGGCCTACGAGTTCCTCAATGAGCCTGTGGCCGATGATCCGGAGGACTGGAATCGGGTGGCCGACGCCGTCTTCCGCGTACTGCGGGACCTCGAGCCAGAACGCACGCTCGTCCTCGGATCCAACCGATGGAGCGAACCGGAATCCTTTCAGTACCTGACCGTGCCCGACGACCGCAACCTCATCCTGACGTTTCACTTCTACCGGCCCATGCTCCTCACGCATCACCGCGCGCAGTGGACCGAATTCGGAGCCTACAGCGGCCCCGTGCACTACCCGGGGCGGCCGCTTTCTGATGCTGATCTCGAAACCTTAACGGACGAAGAGCGCCGGGTCCTCGAGCCGCGTAACACCCATTGCGACCGGGCCGCGCTGGACGCGCGCCTGGCCACACCGCTGGAGGTGGCCGAACACAGCGGCCTGCCGCTGTACTGCGGCGAGTGGGGCTGCATCCGGAACGCGCCGCGCGAGGACCGCCTGCGCTGGCACACCGACATGATCTCCATCCTGGCCCGACACGGGATCGGCTGGGCGGTCTACAGCTATTGGAGCCGCTTCGGCGCCGTGCAGACAGGGGAGGGAATCGACGAGGAGCTGGTCGGGATTCTGACGTCATAGCGCGGCGGCGGCCGCCGGTCCTGGGCTCTATCTGACAAATGGGCGGACAGGAATGTCTGCCCCACCCGATGGTGCATCTGGGCCGGTGGGGCAGGCATTCTTGCCTGCCACTCGCGTTCGGGCAGGTCTCGGGGGCATTTGTCAGACAGAGCCTGAAACGACACGCCGACCGTGCTGCCCACCGCTACCTCGCTCAGGGGGGGGCGATGTATCTGCGCGTTTCCGTCCTTCGTCGGGAAACCACTGTGCGCCGCCCTCCGCATGCGCTATAATGCCCCGAAAGGAGTCGAGCCGTTCGCACAGGTGGGTCGGGGAGGACATCACACCGCGTGCCGTGGTGCCCCGAGGGACCGAGGAGGCCCGTTGATGGAACTCTCGCTTCCGGCGAACTATGATGCGGAGCTCATCCCCAAGCTCGAGCCTTATCCGGTCAGCGAAGTCTACGGCAAGTTCCCCTCGGACTTCGTCGGGGGCGGCCGGCCCAGCTACATGGGAACGCCTCTGTCGGAGCGGGCCCTGCGGGACTACGTGGCGCTGCTCGACCGCCACGGCATCGCGTTCAATTATCTGCTGAACAGCGCCTGCATCGGCAACCGGGAATGGACGCGGCGGTGGCAGAAACGGCTGATGCGGTTCCTCGAAAAGCTCCAGCGATGGGGCATCCGGCGGCTGACCGTCTCGACCCCGTTCCTGCTGGAAGCGATCAAGGCCCGCTTTCCAGACTTTTTTATCAAGGTCGGCATCTTTGCACAGATCGACACCGCCGTCAGGGCCCGGTTCTGGGAGCACCTGGGGGCGGACGGGCTCACGCTGGAAAGCTTCTCGATCAACCGGGACTTTCGCAAACTCCGGTCCGTCCGCGCCGCCGTATCCTGCGAGCTGCAGCTCATCCCCAACATCTTCTGCCTGCCGAACTGCCCGATGGAACAATATCACCACAACGGTTTTGCCCACGCCTCCGACGGGTCCGGCGGCATCTTTATCGACTACTGCTTCCTGCGGTGCACCCGCAGACGAATTGAGGACCCGTCGCTCCTGATCAAGTCCGCCTGGATTCGGCCGGAGGACATCGCAACCTACGAGGCGATCGGCTACACCTCCTTCAAGCTGATCGAACGCGGCATCCCCTCCTCCGAGATCCTCAAGCGCGCCAGGGCCTATAGTGAGCGCCGCTTTGACGGCAACCTGGCCGAGCTGATCCTGTCCTACGGATTCAAGGAGCCGCTTCGAAAACAACGGCTCTGGGCGGTGCGACACTTCTTCAAGCCCTTCCAGGTCAGCCCCCTGAAGCTGAAGCCCTTCTACGACCTGATGCGCCATCAGGGGATGCTCTTCCCCGCGGATCGGTCTCCGTTCCACATCGACAACTCCCGGATCCCGGAGGGCTTCATCCGTGCGTTCGAGAGCCGCGACTGCGCGTCGCTCGACTGCCGCGAGTGCCGCTACTGCGAGGACATTGCCCGCCAGGCCGTCCGCCTCGACCCGGAGTTCCAGCGCCAGTCCCTTGAGCGGTTCGCCGCGGCGGAGAAGGCGATGGCGACGGGGAGCCTGTGGAATGTTTGAGACCCGAGCGGCCGGCGTGGAACTGCTGGACGACTTCAACTGCGACGAGCTTGTCGCCGTCGAGAGCTACCGGCTGATGGAGCGGGTGAACCGTTTCTTGGGCGGCACCGGCGTCGTCAAGAGGTTTGTCAAGGAAGAACGGGCGGGCCTGCTGGAACGCCGCCCGCTGCGGGTGCTCGACATCGGCTCCGGCGGTTGCGACATCCCCCTCGCCGTCAGCCGCTGGGCGGCCGCGCGGGGCATCGACGTTGAATTCACCTGTGTCGAGTATAACCGGCACGGCGCCGATCTGACGCGGCGCAAGCTGGCCGACGCCGCTGACCCCAAGATAACGTTCATCGAAGAGGACATCCTTTCACACCAACCGAACGAGCCCTACGACTGCGCCGTGGCGTCGTCGTTCTTTCACCACTACGCCGACGAGGTCATTCTCGAATCCGTCAGCCGCCTCCGGACGTTCGTCCGGCGAAGCCTGCTGATCAACGACCTGCTTCGAAGCTGGACGACCTATGTGGGGTGTTGGCTGGTGGCCATCGGGTTTCCGGCCGGCGTGTGGCACGACGCGCTGCTGTCGGTCCGCCGAGGCTTCCGACCCAAAGAGCTGGAGACCCTGCTGCGGAGGCTGGGTAACGTATCGTGTTCCGCGGCGCAGGCGCCGTTCTGCCGAGTCAAAGCGGCGGTTCACTTTAATCCGAGGTAGGAACGTGAAAGCTATCGTCCGATCACTTGCCACCGCCAACCCGCCGATGTACGTCACCCAGAAAGAGGCGTTCGAGGGGTACGACGCCTACTTCAATCTGGCGCCGGAAGAGCGGGAGCTGTACCGGCGTATCCTGGTCGACGGCCCCATCAAAGGCCGGTACGTCGGTATGGACGACAAGCGGGACGCCTGCGAGACGAATCAAGACCGGCTGCTCGAGCGGTTCCTGAAATTCGCGCGGCTGACGTGTAACCAAGCCGCGCGGCGGGCGCTCGAAGATGCCGGCCTCGCCCCCGGTGACGTCTGCGGCCTGGTGACGAATACCTGCACGGGCTACCTCTGCCCAGGGCTGTCGTCCTACCTCGTCCAGGACCTCGGCCTCCCGACGTCGCTGAGGGTCTTCGACTTGATGGGGATGGGCTGCGGAGCCGCCATCCCCAACCTCGAATGCGCCGCCGGCGCCATCGCCCGCGACGCCTGCGGCCCCGTGCTCAGCGTCGCGTTCGAAATCTGCTCCTCGACCATCTTCATGGGGCCGGAGCCTGACCTGGTCGTGAGCAATTCCATCTTCGGCGACGGCGCCGCCGCTGCCGTGCTGGACTCCGCGCCCGACGGAGACGACAGCGGTCTGTTCCGGCTGGTCGATTTCGATTCCGGCCTGTTCCCCAAGCACCGCGAGGAACTCCGCTACCGCAGCAAGGGCGGTCGGCTTCGCAACGTGCTTAGCAGGCGCGTGCCCGTGATCGGGGCGAGGGCCGTCGCACACGTCGCCCATCGACTCCTGGAGCGGCGGAACCTCTCGCCCGACGAGATCGATTGGTGGGCCGTCCATCCCGGCGGCACCGTCGTCCTCGACAGGGTGGCGGACAAGCTCGACCTCTCCAGAGAGACCCTCCGGTTCTCCTACGATGTCTTCCGCGAGTATGGCAACATGTCCTCGCCCTCCGTTCTGTTCGTCCTGAAGAAGATCCTCAACGAGGGCAAGCCGAGGCGGGGAGACAAGGGGCTGCTGCTCTCGTTCGGCGCGGGGTTCACCGCCTTCGCCGCACTGGTCGAGTTCTGAACTCCCCCGAGGCGGGCTAGAACGACACGCCAACCGTGCCGGTGACGCGGAGCACGGCCTCCTGCTGAAACTTCTGCTTGTACTCGAAGATGATCCCCTGAACGGCCGCCAGGCTGTCCCGCGTGGCGGGATGCACGAGGATCACCAGCTTCGTCTTCTCGCGGATGACCTTCCCGGCCTTGTTGCGCCACTGTCCGTCCGCCTCCATCACGGTCAGGCCCTGGGGGAACCGCGGCGTGATGTTCTTCTCCAGGAATTGCCTCCACTCCGCGTCCGAGATGACCTTCCCGCCGGGCCGCGACAGGCCGAAGTAGAGCTCGGTCTTGACGAATCGCCCGGCGCCTGCTTCACCTGGGGCCTGCGTCCCCGCACATCCCGCGATCCACAGGACCAGAATCAGAACGAAAATAGAATGCTTTCTCAACCGGGTTTCCTCCACACGTTCTTCTTCACCCCGGGCTTGCCGCGGCGCGGGCGGCGGCGTAGATCTGGCGGAGCGGCGCGCCGGTTTCGCGCGCCAGGCGGGCGCAGTCGTCGTACTCGGGAGCGACGGTGACCACCTCGCCGTCGAGCAGGCCGAGCTTGACGCGCACCTTTGTCCCGCGTACTTCGACCTCGACCGAGCGCCGCTCGAGCTTCGTCCTCGGCTCTTCGCGCCGGCGCACGCCGAACGTGGTGGTCTATCGAAAGACAATATCTTCCAGCGCGGCGCGGTCTTCCGGGCGCGCGATCACCGAGAGCAGCGTGCCGGGGCGCGACTTCTTCATCTGGATCGGCACCGCGAACACGTCCAGCGCACCGGCGGCCAGCAGCGACTCCGAGGCGTGGCCGATGATCTCTGCGGACGCGTCGTCGATGTTCGCCTCGAGGATGAGCACGCGGTCCGACCGAGAATCGTCTCGGGCGCCGATCATCACGCGCAGCACGTTGGGCCGCTCCGCGCGGTCGGCGGCCCCCGCGCCGAGCCCCGTGCGCTCCAGCGTCATCGGGGGCGGCGGGCCGAACGAGTCGGCGAGGGCGGTCAGGACGGCCGCGCCGGTGGGCGTGGTCAGCTCTCCCTGGATGCCGGTATGTTCGACCGGGAATCCCTCGGCCAGGCGGGCCGTCGCCGGCGCCGGCAGGGGCAGCACGCCGTGCTGGGCCGTGACCGTTCCGCTGCCGAAACGCAGCGGGCCGGAGACGATCTCTGTGACGCCCAGCAGTTCGAGCGCGATCGCCGCGCCGACGATGTCCACAATCGAGTCAACCGCGCCGACCTCGTGGAAGTGCACCTCGTCGATGCCGACGCCGTGAACCGCCGCCTCGGCCTCCGCCAGGCGGACGAAGACCCGCTTCGCCTTGTCCTTGACGGCCGCGGCCAGAGCGGAACTGTCGATGATGCCGACGATGTCGCCGAGGTTGCGGTGCTGATGATGGTGGTGGTGGTGGTGACCGCTGTGTTCGACGACCACGTCGAACTTCATGGCGGCGAGGCTGTTCTTCTCCGTTTTTTCGGCGGCGATGCTGTAGCCTTCAAGCGGCAACTTCGCCAGCTCGGACCGGAGCTCGTCGATGCCCAGTCCGGCGTCGATCAGCGCGCCGACGATCATGTCGCCGCTGGCGCCGGAGAACGTGTCGAAGTATGCGAGTCTGTTCA
>CAZDHT010000198.1:6217-10389 GCA_964505325.1 uncultured Planctomycetota bacterium
CCGCTTTCGCCTTCCTTCTTCTCCGGCGGCTTATCCGTCAGCACCAGCTTCTTGATGTAGCTCAGCGGCTTCAAGTCTTTCTTGGGCGCGGGCTTCGGGTTCTTGAAGCGCTTGCGCAACTCGAAGAGGTGGCGCTTCTTCTCGGTCTTGACGAAGACGGGCGCCACCACGTCGCCCGTGATCTCTTCGCTGCTCTTCAGCACGATAACCGTGCGGAACTTCGCGGCGCGATAGTACCGGTCGGTGTAGACCTTCACGTCGTTTCCGCCTTCCAGCCACCGCCACTCGCGTTCGAACCACTCCGAGTCGGGCGCCTGTCGGATGCTCTCGATCTTGTGGAACTTGATGTCGCGGTATGTGCTCTTCTTGCGGTCGAAAATGCGGATCGGCTTCGAACGCGTGGTCGAGATCAGGCCGTCGTATCGCGTGTCGTCCGACATGATGACATGGCCCCAGCGCTCGTGGGCGCTCTGTTTGACAACTTGGGCGACCGGGGGCGGCGGCTGATCTTCGCAAGCCGAGGCGCCGTTCGAGAAGAGCGCGGCGGCAAAGACGGCGGCCATCGCGGGAACGGCTCTCATCTTATCCTCGAGTGCTTGTAGGCCCAGTACAACATGCGCTGGAGAGGCACGACCCGGTTTTCAATTCGCTTGCGGATGTCGGGCGGGATTTTGCGCTTCAGCACGGCGAGGTAGTACTTCCTCGATTCTTCGAGGTACTTGATGGCTTTCTTGTTGGCCGCGTCCCGTCCGCGGGACGGCGCGTCCGGCCGCGCCTTCAGATGGTATTTCCACGCCGTGTCGAACGCGCGGTGAGCCTTCTGCAGCAGTTCGTTCGTCGTCTTATCCAGCCTTGGCTCTGCCGCGATGGGCGCCGGCTTCTGAGTGGGTGGTTTCGCCGGTTCGGTGTGCTTGGGGTCGGTGTGTTCGGGCGGCGGCTTCACCGGGTCGGTATGCTTGGGGTCGGTGTGTTCGGGCGGCGGTTTCACCGGTTCGGTATGCTTGGGGTCGACCTCCGGCGCCGTGCGCGGCGTGTCCGGCTTGGGCAGCCGGTGGAACGGCTCGCGGTCTCTGCGGGCGAGGGTATCCGTATCGGGGCCGGGTCCTTTGGTTTGCAGACCGGCGATGTAATTGGCGGCCCTGACGGACCACGCGCTGGCGAACTCGGCGTCGTCCCGGGCCTTGAGCGCGGCGTACTTCTCGGGCGCCGTTCCGACCTCGTCCCACATCCCCCAGGCGAAGCCGCCCGCGGCGGCAAAGAACATCAGCGAGAAAATCAAGCCCAGCGCCCACTTCACCGTGCGGAACTTCACCCGCTGGCGGGCCTTGCGGACGATGGAATTCGCCGATGCCGATCCGTTCTCCGGCATGCCGAACCCTTCCTTTGAAAATCCGTGAACAATAGTAGTATACTGTTCGCCGGCGGGGTTGTCGCGGGAAAAATGCCCGAGTAATGCGCCGCCAGAGGACGTGCGGGACGGTCCGAATGATCTCGACAGACCACATTGGCGTGTTGCTGCTGGCGCCCGTCGCGGCGCTGGTCGCGTGGCTGCTGGCCACGCGAGGCCGGCGCGGGCGATGGATCGCCGGCGTGGGCGCGGCGCTTTCCGCCGCGCTGATCGTGGTGGCGCTGGCCGGCATCTTCGCGGGCGAGTCGTCCGCGCTCCGGGTTTTCCTTGTGGATGTCTCGGCCAGCACGCGCGGCGCCGCCACTGCGCTGCTTCCGCGCATTCGAGCCGAGGCCGCGAGGCTGAAGCGGACCGACCGGATCGCGATCGTCGCGTTCGGCCGCGAGGCGCGGGTGCTTCTGCCGCCGACCCCGGTTGCCGAACTCCCGGCCGAGCTGCCCGCGCCGGTGGGCGTCGATCAGGACGGTACGTCCGTCGAACGAGCGTTTCGACTCGCCCTCGACTTGTTTCCCCGCGCCGCCGACTTTGTGCTCGTGACCGACGGCCGCGAGAACGCCGGTGACGCCACGGCGCTGGCGGCGGAGGTCGCCGCCTCGGGCGTCGCGATCCACTCCCAGACCATCTCGCTGGCGCCGGAGCAAGACGCCTGGGTCGAGGCGGTCCGCGCCCCGCACTCGGTTCCGGCCGGGCAGCCGATCCAGTTCGAGGTGCTGGTGGGAGCGATGTCTCCGCTGCACGGCAAGCTCGTCCTGCTGCTGAACGGGCGCGAGCTGGCGCGGCCCGAGCCCATCGACGTGGTTACGCGGAGGACCGTGCTCGCCCGGCGGGTCGTCGTCAAACGACCCGGGCTCCATACGGTGACGGCGCGTCTGTTGTGCCCGGATGACAAGACCTCGGAGAACAACGAGGCGTCGGCGGCGGTGAGGGTTCGGGGGAAGCTGAATGTCACCCACGTGTCGGCCGGCGATGACCGGGCGCTGGCCGCCGTCCTGGCTGGGAGCGACGCGATCACGCTCTACCCGACCCGGCCGGACGCGCTCGCCGCGACGAACCAGGAGATGCTCAAGAGCGATGTCATCGTGCTCGACGACGTGTCCGCGAAACAGCTCGGGGCGGAGCGCATCGCGTGGCTGCGGCGGTTTGTGATGGACGCCGGGCGCGGCCTGGTCGTGTTTGGCGGCAAGGATTCGTTCGGGCCGGGCGGATACGCCGGCACCGCGCTTGCCCGGCTGCTGCCGGTGGACCCCGACCCGCAGCGGCGCGCGGCGAAGCCGTCATCCGCCGTCATTGTCGCCGACCGGTCGGGCAGCATGGCCGAGATGATCGGCGGCCGGCAGAAAATCGAGTTTGTCCGCGAGGCGGTGCTGCGCGCGGGCACGGAGTTCGGCGCCCGGGCCGGGGACCGCTCGGACGAGCTCAGCGTCGTGGCGTTCAACCAGGCGCCCGAAGTGCTCCTCGAACGGCGGCGGGTCCGTTCGAGCGAGGGCGCCGCGGCGCTGCGCGCGGCCGTCGGCAAGATCTTCCCGTCGGGGCGCACCCGAATCGGCCCGGCGCTCGATGCCGCCCGCGCCGTTCTCGCCAGGTCGACGCTCAAGCGGCACATCATCCTTGTCTCCGACGGCCGCAGCCAGGACCCGCTCGACGGCGCGAAGATCGCAGCGCAGATGACGGCGTCGCGCGCCGTGCTCTCCGTGCTCGCGACGGGCACGCAGATGAACGGCGGCCTCCGGGCGCTGAAGACTGCGGCCGGCGCGACGAAGGGGCGGTTCGTAATGCTGGCATCGATTTCCGAGCTGCCGGCGGCGATGGCGCGCGAGACGCGGACCATCGCCGGCGCGCTCGTCCGCGAGGGCGAGGTCACGGTCGAACGGAACCCAGACTCGTCGTGGCGCGGCACCCTCCCGGCGCCGCGCAGGATCGGCGGCTACGTGCTGACGGGGGCCCGGCCCGAGGCGCCGCCCGACATCGTTGCCGGCGGCGCACCGATTCTTGCCTCGTGGCGGCGGGGACTGGGCTACGTCGTTGCGTGCACGACTTCGCTGGACCACTGGGCTGTTGAGTGGGCGGACCGGTCGCCTGATTTCCTCCGCGGGCTGGTGCTGTGGGCCGGGGAAGGCCATCGGCCGCAACAACTCACCGTGCGGCTCGTGCCGGAAGAGAGACACATTACCGTCCTGGCCGAATCGGCCGTGCCCCTCGATGGAAGGCAGCTCGTCGCGTCGTTCTTCAGGCCGGACGGCGCCCTGTCGAAGATCGAGATGAGACAGACCGGCAGGCTGCGGTATCAGTGTGTCGCCGAGGCAGGGAAAGCAGGGACCTACGTTGCCAAGGTGAGCGACACCGGAGACGCCGCCTCGAGCCCGGGCCGTGTGCTCGGCGAGGGGCACGTCACGGTCGGCTACAGCGCCGAATGGCGGCCTGGCGGCGATACGTCCGTTGCGCGGCGACTCTCGCACGTCACGTCGGGAAGGGTCCTCAAGAGTCTCCGCGATCTCCCGCCGCTCGAACCGTCAACGTCCGGTCCCGGTGCCCGCCGCGACCTGGCCTGGATCCTGCTCCTTGTCGCCGCGGCGGTCTTCTTGGTGAGCTCGCTCAGATAGAGTTAGAGTTGCCCGCTAACGACCGCTCATTGCTACCTGCCGTCCTTCGGCCGGTGTTGCTCGACCACTTGTCCACCGTCTCCATCAGTCGCCTTATTAGGTTACGGAGTCTATTCGGTGGCCTCTACCCGCCGGATCAGTTCGTCCTGCTCGACGGGGGAGAG